>CAJXWO010000004.1 GCA_913062865.1 uncultured Paracoccaceae bacterium
AGTTCAAAAAGGCAGGATGGAGCAATGACTTCCTGCAAACACTCATCGAAGGCTTCTGAAGCGCGATTGCCCTGGGCTCGGTGCACAGATCGTGGACCGCGCGCGGCAACTTTTGATAGACGCGCAGGAAATCGAAACCTTGGCCGCCGCCCATCGCAACCCCTACGAAGGTGATTTGCGGCTGGGTGCGATCCCGACGGTTGGTCCCTACCTGATACCAAGGGCCTTGCCTGCGATCCGGGCTGCCTTTCCGAACCTCAAGCTGTATCTGCGCGAAGAGATGACCGAGGCCCTGATCGACGGTCTGACCGGTGGCAAGCTGGATGTTATCCTGATCGCATTGCCGTTCGACACGGGCACTCTCGAGATCCTGCCGCTGTTCGAGGACGGTTACCAGCTTGCCTCGCCACCGGATTGGCCGGCACCGGCCGAGACCGGCGCGGATGCCCTAGGGGACGTGGGCCGGTTGATGCTGCTTGAAAAAGGGCACTGCCTTCAGCGCCACGCGTTGCAAGCCTATCCCGGACGCGTGCTGACCCAGGATGACAGTTTTGCCGCCACGAGCCTGGGAACGCTGATTTCCATGGTGTCGGAGGGCTTGGGCGTCACCCTGTTGCCCGACCTGGCCATCGGCGCAGGCGTGGTACAACCCGGCGTGGTGCAACTCACGCCCCTGCCGGATGCCTGCCCCCGTCAGTTGGTGCTGGCTTGGCGGCGAAACTCAGCCCGTGCCGCCTTGTTCCGCGATCTTGGGGAACACCTGACAAAGGCCCGGCCCGGGGCACACGCCCCCGGTTGATCGCGCCCTGGACCTGATCTATCAGCCTGCGCCGATCAGTGCGCCTGCAGCGAAGACGAGCGCGCCGCCCAGCACCACCTGGAACGCGGCCCGCAGGAACGGGGTTTCCATGAACTTGTTCTGGATCCAGGCGATGGCCCAAAGTTCGATGAAGACGACGATGATCGCGGTGATCGTCGCGGTCCAGAAATCCGGAATCAGGTAGGGCAGCGCGTGGCCCAGGCCGCCCACCGTGGTCATCACGCCCGAGGCGATGCCGCGTTTCACGGGCGAGCCGCGGCCCGACAGTTCGCCATCGTCCGACGCGGCCTCGGTAAAGCCCATGGAGATGCCGGCCCCAACCGACGCGGCCAGCCCCACCAGAAACGTGGTCCAGGTATCCTGGGTGGCAAAGGCGGTGGCAAAGATCGGCGCGAGGGTCGATACGGAGCCATCCATCAGCCCCGCCAACCCCGGCTGCACCCAGGTCAGGACAAACTGGCGTTTGGCCGTCTGGCGCTCGGCATCCTCGGCATCGCCGGTCAGATGGGTTTCGGTCAGGGCCTCGGCAGTGCCCTGGTGCCCGGCCTCGGCTGCGGCAAGGTCGCCTAGCAATTTGCGCGTCTCCGCATCGCTGCTGCGCTTGGTGGCAGCAAGGTAGAAATGCTCGGCATCCCGCTCCATCAGCGTGGCCTCTTCGCGGATACGCTCGATCCCAAGGTTTTCGACCAACCAGACCGGGCGGCGGGCATAGTATCCGGCAACGTGCTCGCGCCGGATGAGGGGAATGACGGGGCCAAAGCGTTTTTCGTGCAGGTCGATCAGGCGCTGGCGATGACCGTCTTCCTCGGTGGCCATACCATCGATGATTTGGGCGGTATCCGGGTAATCCGCCCTCAGCCGCTCGGCGTAGTTTCGGTAGATGCGGGCGTCGTCCTCTTCCGAGGAAATCGCAAGGGCGAGCACTTCCTGCTCGGTGAGATCGGAGAAACGGCGGCGCTGGGTCAAAAATCGCATGGCTTGTCTCACATTTAGAACCATTCTAATTTATCAGATGCAGCGTAAGGTGCAAGCGGGTGCCGCGCCGCGGAAAATCCGTGAACCGCCCTCTGTGAAAACTGAACTACCCGGTTTATATTTCAGTCAGGAGGCGCCGAATGAACATCTGCACACCCGAGATCCGCAAGGGTCGGAAATTCGACCAGGTTGTCGAAGGCGCGCGCGCGGTCTTTCTGGCCAAGGGCTTCGACGGGGCCAGCGTCGATGATATCGCCCGTGCAGCGGGTGTGTCGAAAGCCACGCTGTACAGCTATTTTCCCGACAAGCGCGTCCTGTTCGTCGAGATCGCCACCCAGGAATGCCGCCGCCAGGCCGACGAGGCGCTTGAACTCATCGACCTGGCCGCACCGCCGCGCCAGGTTCTTACCAAGGCCGCCGAACGCATGGTCGGCTTCCTGACCTCGGACCTCGCGCAGGGCGTGTTCCGCATCTGCGTCGCGGAGTCGGAGAAATTCCCGGAATTGGGCCGCGCCTTCTATCAAAGCGGCCCGATGCTGGGGCGCGCCCGGCTCAAGCAGTATTTCGAGCAGGCCATCGCCCGGGGCGAATTGCGGATCGACGATCTGGACCTCGCCGCCGATCAATTCGCGGAATTGTGCAAAGCCGACCTGTTTCCGCGCATGGTCTTCGGGATCAGCCGCAGCTTTACGCCCGAGGAAACCGCGCGTGTGATCCATGGCGCGGTCGAGACCTTCCTTGCGCGCTACGCCGCCTAATCCAGGCGCCGCACCAAGAGCTGGTTGCCCGGGCCGCGCTTGGTTTCCAGAACCTTGATGTTGCGCACCAGGTCGCTCAGCTTCTTGTGGCCGTAGGTCCGGGTGTCGAAATCGGGGTTCGCCGCGGTCACGAACTGGCCCAGCGGGCCCAGCGCATACCAATCGTCGTCCTGGTCGATGGCATCCATCGCCTTGAGGATCATGTCGCGCGCATCGTTCAGATCCTTGCCGCCATTCGGCTTGGGCGCGTCTGGCGTCTGGTCCGAGCCGCCGAGGTTCTCGAGAAAGATGAACCGCTTGCAGGCCTTGCGAAAGGCCTCTGGCGTCTTCTTCTGCCCGATGCCGTAGACGTCGAGCCCCTGTTCGCGGATACGGCTGGCCAAACGCGTGAAATCGCTGTCGGAGGAGACCAGCACGAACCCGTCGAAACGGCCGGTGTGCAACAGGTCCATCGCGTCAATCACCAGCGAAATGTCCGAAGAGTTCTTGCCAACCGTGTTCGCGGGCGAATGCAGCGGCACCAGACCGTGTTCCGACTGGACCTTGTTCCAGCCCGACATCTGCTGCGAGGCGAAATCGCCGTAGCAGCGCCGCACGCTCGCTTCGCCCAGGGCGGCGATCTCGTCAAAGATCGCCCCAGCCCATTTAGGCGAGGTATTGTCGGCGTCGATGAGGACGGCAAGAAGCGGGGTGTGAACGCGGTCGGCCATGGCCGGACCATGGACTGCGCGGCAGTGGCTGGCAAGGCATTGCCGCTGCTCATTCCGGGTCCGGCGCGTTCAGGGCCCGATACATGACATAAGCATCGACATATCCCTGTTCGGGATGGCGAAAGCCCTGCGCGATGACGCCGACGATACGGAACCCATACGCCCGCCACAGCGCCACCGCGCGGCTGTTGGTGGAGACCACGAAATTGTACTGCATCGCGCGGAATCCGGCCCTGGGTGCGGCGCCGAGCGAGTGTTCCAGCATCGCCCGCGCGATGCCCCGCCCCTGGGCCGCGCGGGCGGTGACATAGCCGCAATTGCACACGTGCCTGCCACCCCCGCGCTGGTTGGGCCGCATGTAGTAGGTGCCCAGCACCGCACCATCCGCCTCGGCGACGAAGGTTTCCTGGTCGGGGCCGCACCAATAGGCCAGCGCATCCGCCCGGCCTATCCCTGCGTCGATGGCATAGGTGTCCCCGGCCCGGAACACGGGCTCCAGGATGGCCCAGATCGCATCGTGATCGGACCGCTTGGCGGATCTGATCGTGATCATCGGCCCGTCAGGCTTAGTAGACCACCACCGACCGGATCGACTCGCCCGCGTGCATCAGGTCGAAGCCTTGGTTGATCTCGTCGAGCGTGAGCGTGTGGGTAATCATCGGGTCGATCTCGATCTTGCCCTGCATGTACCAGTCCACGATCTGCGGCACGTCCGTGCGCCCGCGCGCGCCGCCAAAGGCCGTGCCCTTCCAGACCCGGCCCGTGACCAGCTGGAACGGGCGGGTCGAGATCTCGGCCCCCGCGGGCGCCACACCGATGATGATCGACTGGCCCCAGCCGCGATGGGTGCATTCCAGCGCGTCGCGCATGACTTGCACGTTGCCGGTGCAGTCAAAAGAATAATCCGCACCGCCGATCTGGTCGAAGGGCGTCTTGGTCAGTTCGACGATCTCTTGCGTGACGTTCTCGACCTCTTTGGGATTGATGAAATGGGTCATGCCGAACCGCTCGGCCATGGCCCTTTTCTCGGGGTTGAGATCCACGCCGATGATCATGTCGGCCCCGGCCAGGCGCAGGCCCTGGATCACGTTGAGCCCGATCCCACCAAGACCAAAGACCGCGGCCTTGGCGCCGATCTCGACCTTCGCCGTGTTGATGACCGCGCCGATGCCGGTGGTCACCCCGCAGCCGATATAGCAGACCTTGTCAAAAGGCGCGTCCTCGCGGATTTTCGCAACCGCGATCTCGGGCAGAACCGTGTGGTTCGAGAAGGTCGAGCAGCCCATGTAATGCAGGATCGGATCGCCATCGAGCGTGGTGAACCGCGAGGTGCCGTCGGGCATCACACCCTGCCCCTGGGTGGCCCGGATCGAGGTACACAGGTTGGTCTTCTGGCTCAGGCAGGACGGGCAGGCGCGGCATTCGGGCGTGTAAAGCGGGATGACATGATCGCCGGGCTTTACGCTGGTCACGCCCTCACCCACCTCCATGACGACACCCGCGCCCTCGTGACCCAGGATCGCAGGAAACAGCCCCTCGGGGTCGGCACCGGACAGGGTGAACTCATCGGTGTGGCAGATGCCGGTCGCCTTGATCTCGACCAGAACCTCGCCCGGCTTGGGGCCTTCGAGGTTCACATCCATGATCTCAAGCGGTTGTCCGGCCTGGGTGGCCACGGCGGCACGCGTTCGCATTCGGGGTCCCTCCCTGGGTGTCGTTTCTGCCAAACCTGATGCGAATGGGCGCGGGCCGCAAGCTTGGATGTGCAGTCAGCCGCCCCAAAGCCGTGCGATGTTGGGTGCCAGTTGCGTCACCCCCCAGCCCGCGACCGCGGACGCGGCAAAGCCCAGGGCCACGAACAGACCGTCCCCCGCCGTCAGGCCCAGCCCGAACAGAACCGCCGGGATGCACAGCAGGAACGGCAGGCCCGGGATCGACCCGATCACGATCATCACCGCCGCGCTGGCCAGCAGGATCAGCGCAATCGCCAAGAGCGGCAGCGCACCGTGGACCAGCGGTCCCAGCCGTGGGTGCAGCACCCGGCCCAGGCGTTTGGAAAGGGGCGCGATGCGCCGCAGCGCCGCGGCCAGGGTGGCGGGCGGGATCGTGACCCGCCCCAGGCGCGGGGGCACGGAGACGCCGCGTCCGCCCACAATCATCTGGATTGCGGTCAGGGCAAGCAGACCACCGATGGTGGCGGGCATCATCGGGATCAGGCCCGTGGGCAGCATCATGAGCGCCGAAAGCACAAGGATGATCGGCCCATGCCCCCGTGCGCCCAGCGTGTCCAGAAGCCGGGCCAAGGGCACTGGCGCAGTCTGCCGGGCCAGGGCCCGCATATCCGCCAGCACCCGGTCGAAGCCGGGTCCTGGGCTGTGCATGTCCGGGGTGTCTTTCGGATCGATCATTGGCAATGCGGGTTCAGGAGCATGTGATGGCTGGGTGGCACGAACCGGCCCGGTCTGGCCAGAACCGACTCGACTCTGGGGCATGATTAGATAGAACATAAAGTGAACAAATATGCTGCCCGCCATGTCTCAACGTCGAATCCTGTCACTGTGGTTTCCGCGCCTCGGGGCCGAACGGCTGATGCGCCGGATGGGCCTTGCGCCCGAGCTGCCCTTTGCCGTCGTCGGCGAAGCGGGCAATGCGCTCATGCTGCGCGCGCTGTCGGTCGGGGCCTCGGCGGCGGGGCTCAGGCCCGGCCAGCCCCTGCGCGATGCCCAGGCGATGTGCCCGGCCCTGCTGACCCGGCCCGAGGACCGCGCGGCCGAGGCGGCGTTCCTGACGGTGCTGCGCCGATGGGCCGGGCAATTTTCCCCCTGGGTGGCCGAAGAGGCGCCCGATGGTCTCATGATCGACCTGACCGGCTGCGCGCATCTTTTCGGCGGCGAGCCACAGCTGGTCGCCCAGATTGAACAGGACTGCGCCGATCTGGGGCTGAGCCTGCGGGCGGGGCTGGCCGATACCGTGGGTGCCGCCTGGGCGCTGGCGCGCTATGCCGGGGCGGGGGCCGAGGCCGGGCGCAGCGGCGACGCGATCGAACAAGAGGCCCGCGCGACCCGCGCCCGCGCCGCCAAGCGGCGGCATTGGGAACGGGGTGGCGCAGCTCCGGCCACGCCCTCTGCGGCGGGCCCTGCAGGGCGCATCGCGCCACCGGGGCAAAGCCATATGGCGCTACGCGACCTGCCCGTGACAGCCCTGCGGCTTGACCCCGAAATGGTCGAACAGTTGACCCGCCTCGGCCTGCGCCGCATCGGCGACCTGGCGGGCCAGCCGCGCGCGAGCCTTGCGCGCCGCTTCGGCAAGGGGCTGGTGCTGCGGCTGGACCAGGCCTTCGGCAGCGCACCGGAACCCGTGTCACCCGCGAAACCACCACCGCTCTATGCGGTGCGACTGACCCTGCCCGAGCCCATCGGGCTCGAATCCGACATCCTCGCTGCGCTCGACCGGATGCTGCCGCGGCTGGCCACGCATCTGGAGGCCGCGGGGCGTGGCGCGCGGCGGGTGCGGCTGCAGGTCTTTCGGACCGACCACACCCAGCAATCGGTCGAGGTGGCACTGGCCCGCGCCTCGGCCAACCCGGACCGGCTGCGCCCGCTGCTGGAGATGAAGATCGGCGATCTGGACGCGGGCTTTGGCATCGACATGATCCGGCTCGAGGCGGTGCGGACCGAGCCCATCCACGCCAAGCAAGCCGCAGGCCACCTGGAGGCCGCGCGCCGGGGGGCCGCCCGGCAAAGCCCCGAGGCCGCGATCGACGACCTGATGGGCCGGATCGGGGCCCGCATCGGGATCGAGGCGATCACCCGCCGCCATCCCGGCAACAGCCATATCCCCGAGAAATCGGCACAGGTGCTGGCCGCCGCCTGGTCGGAACCCGCGCGCGACTGGCCCGCACCGCCCGCACCGCGCCCGCTGCTGCTGTGGCGGCCCGAACCCATCGCCGCGCCGGAACATCCCACGCCGCCCGCCCAGTTCCGCTGGCGCGGGCGTGATCTGACCCTGGCCGAAGCCACGGGGCCCGAGCGTATCGCGCCCGAGTGGTGGCTGGACGAGCCCGACTGGCGCAGCGGCGTGCGCGATTACTGGCAGGTGGTCACGGCAGAGGGGGACCGGCTGTGGCTCTACTACGCCCATGGCGCCGCGATGTCGGCGGGCTGGTTCTGCCAGGGCAGTTTTGCCTGAGGCGCGTCAGTCGTCGACCGCGCGAATGAGCTTGCGTTCGAGCACCCGCAGCACGGCCTTGAGGTCATGGCCCCGGCGCAGCACCTGGCCGTCCATGCCGATCACGGCATAAAGCCCCTGCTTGTTGCGCAGCTTGGGCCGCTTCTCGATACGGTAAAGCGGGTTCTCTGCCGTGCGGCGAAAGACCGAGAACACGGCCACGTCCCGCAGCGACGAAATCCCGTAGTCACGCCATTCTCCCGCCGCGACCATGCGGCCATAGAGCGACAGGATCACGTTCAATTCGGTCCGGTGAAAGGCGACCTTGTCACCGGAGCCGGGTACCTGAGGGAAGGATGAAAACGTGTTCATGCGCTCAGAGTTGCGCCGAACACGACGCGAATCAAGCCCTTGGCACAAATCGTGTCTGTTCGGCCCCGTCCGAGGGCGGCATCGCGGCCATTCCGTCCTCTTCGGTATCCAGCCAGGCCTCGGCCAGGGGCAAGAGCGCGCGATACCCCGCTGCGACCGCGGCACGGGGGTGCGCAAGCGGGCTGTCCGCAGGCATAAGCTCGGCCGGAATGTCCGGAAAGCGCAGCACGATGCGTCGCCACCGGTGGATCAAAAGCATCCGGGCCGCCGCAGCATCATGCGGATCGGTCAGGCCCGGGCCCAGCGCCTCCAGATCCTGCGCCAGACGGTCAAGGGACGCGCGATGGGAATCCGACAGAAAGCCTGCCCGCACCTCTTCGGTGATCTCCGTAATCCGCCCCGCAAGGCGGAAGGACACGCCCGGGTCCAGCGTGTCGCCGGCCGGGCGCAGAACGCCGCCGGAGAAGGGCAGGCCCGCGGCCTCGGTTCCGGTTTCGAACCACCATTCGGTGACCGGGCCTGCACGGGGCGCGGCGTAGATCTGTTGCGTTGCCTGGGCGAAAGAGCCCACGCCCTCGGGTGTCAGGCGATAGGTGCTGATGCGGCCGTTGCGATCGCCCGTGACCCAGCCGTCCCGCGACAAGCGCGAGAGCGCGGTGCGTACCGCACCCGGTTCGACCCCAATGCGGCCCAGGATGCGCTGAAGCCGCGCCGTATCCATCGCGCCGCCCCTGTGCTGCACCAGATCCCCGAAGACCGAGATGACCAACGACCAGACGCGCAGCCGGCCATCGGCATTCAGGGTCTCGATCAGGGGGGCAAGGCGATCCATCGCGCGGGTGGGTACACCGGATCGCACCGGCGGGGAAGCGGTGAGGGCCGTTCTGGGTATTTTTGCCAAGAAGAAGATCAGGGACGGCTATAGGCGACCATGGTCAGAAGCTCGTATTCGGCCACCTGATCGCCGTCCTGGTTCGTCAGCGTGGCGTTCCAGGCGACCTCCCCATAGCTGTCGGTCCGCTGCGTCTTGCGCTTGGCGGTCAGGCGCACCTGCACGCTGTCGCCGGGGCTGACCGGTTTCTTGAAGCTGAGCGCGTTTAGCCCGGTATTGGCCAGCACCGGACCGGGATCGGGCTGCACGAACAACCCCGCCGCGAAGCTCAGGAGCAGATAGCCATGGGCGACACGTCCGGGGAAGAACGGGTTCGCGCGCGCGGCGTCCTCGTCCATATGGGCATAAAAGGTGTCGCCGGTGAAATGGGCGAAGTGCTCGATATCCTCGAGCGTGACGGTGCGGGGATCTGTGTGCAGCGTCTCTCCAATCTCGATCTCGTGGAAGGTGCGCTGAAACGGGTGGGCGGGGCCCTTGCGCTCGGTCGCGCCCGGCACCCATTGCCCGCCGATGGCCGTCAGGATGTCTGGGCTGCCCTGGATGGCAGTGCGTTGCATGTAATGGAGCACGCCGCGGATGCCGCCCAGCTCTTCGCCGCCGCCGGCACGACCCGGGCCGCCATGGGTCATGTGCGGCAGGGGGGAGCCGTGGCCCGTGGCTTCGCCCGCGCTGTCGCGGTTGGTGATGTAGAGCCGTCCGTGCCAGGCGGCGCTGTCGAGCGCGATGGCCCGCGCGACCTCTGGGTCATGGGTGACGAGGGAGGCCACGAGGGACCCGCCGCCCCGATTGGCGAGTTCGGCGGCATGGGCGGTGTCGCGATAGGGCAGTATGGTCGAGACGGGGCCAAAGGCCTCGCGCGCATGGACGGCGTGGGCCGCATCCGGGTCGGCGCAGTGCAGCAGGATCGGCGGCAGATAGGCCCCGTTCGGGTCTCCCCCGTGCTGAAACGCATTCACGTCGCCGGTGATGGTCCGGGTCTCGGCCTGCAAGGTGCCCAGCGTGTCCAGCACATCGGCCTTTTGCCCCGCCGAGGCGAGCGCGCCCATGCGCACATCGGTCGACGGATCACCGATGGTGATCTTGGCCAGCCGCGCCTCGAGCGCCTCGGCCACGGCATCCGCCTGCGCCTCGGGCACGATGATACGACGGATGGCGGTGCATTTCTGCCCCGCCTTGGTCGTCATCTCGGCGCTGGCTTCCTTGATGAACAGATCGAATTCCGGCGTGCCGGGCACCGCATCGGGCCCGAGGATCGTGGCATTCAGGCTGTCCTGTTCCGCGACAAAGCGGGTTGAGTGGCGCAACAGCACCGGGTTCGAGCGCAGCTTGAACGCGGTATCGGCCGAACCGGTAAAACTGACCACGTCCTGCGGGCCCAGCCGGTCCAAGAGATCGCCCGTGCCGCCGACGATCAACTGCACGGCACCCTCGGGCAGGAGGCCCGAGTCAAGGATCATGCGAAAACATGCCTCGGTCAGGTAGCAGGTCTGCGTCGCCGGCTTCACGATGGCCGGCACACCGGCCAGAAGCGTGGGCGCCAGTTTCTCGAGCATGCCCCAGACGGGAAAGTTGAAGGCGTTGATATGCACCGCGACCCCGCGCAGGGGTACGGCGATGTGCTGGCCCAGGAAGGTGCCATTCCGCGACAGCTGCTCGACCCCGCCATCGAGATAGACATGCCCATCAGGCATCTCGCGCCGCCCCTTGGAGGCGATGACGAAGACCGTGCCGATGCCGCCGTCGATGTCGATCCAGCCATCCTTGCGCGTGGCTCCGGTGAGCGGGTTCAGGGCGTAAAGCTCTTCCTTGCGGGCATCGAGATACTGCGCCAGCGCCTTGAGCATCTTGGCGCGCTCGTGAAACGTCATGGCGCGCAGGGCAGGCCCGCCGGTGCCGGTGGCCCAGTCGATCATTCCCTGCATGTCGAGCGGCGCACCGCCCGCCACAGCGATCTGCGTGCCGTCGAGCGGGCCGTGGATCGGGCGCGCGTCGGGGCCGGGGCCGACCCAGCGCCCCATGGCATAACTGGCGGGTGACAGCATGGTGATCTCCTCCGTCCTTTGGCGTGCAGCATGGCGCGGGGCGCGGGGGAAATCAACACTCTTGACCGATCGGTCGGATTTGTGCAGGCTTCGCCGAAACAAGGGGAGGAGGGGCGCATGACGCCTCAGGAACGGGCCGAACGCTCGGCGCAGGCGATGTGGGCCGATGACACGGCATCGCAACAGATGGGGTTCGTGATCGACCATGTGGGGCCGGGCACGGCGACCCTGTCCTTCACGGTCGAGGACCGGTTCCTGAACGGGCACGGCATCTGCCATGGCGGGTTCATCTTCACGCTGGCCGACAGCGCGTTCGCCTTTGCCTGCAACAGTTACAACACGCTGGTCGTGGCGCAGGAAAACAGCATCACCTACCTGTCCCCCGGGCAGGCGGGCGAGCGGCTGATCGCGACGGCAGTCGAGGCCGCGCGGGCGGGGCGTTCGGGTGTCTACGACGTGACGGTGACCGGCGAGGACGGGCGCAAGGTCGCCCTGTTCCGAGGGCTTTCCCGCCAGATCAGCGGCCAGCATTTCGAGGAGAGCGAGCCATGAAAGACGCCTATCTGTGCGAGGGTCTGCGCACCCCAATTGGCCGCTATGGCGGCGCGCTGTCATCGGTGCGGCCCGACGACCTTTTGGCCCATGTGATCCGCGAGGTCACCGCGCCCTTTGACGGGCTCGAGATCGACGAGGCGATCATGGGCTGCGCCAACCAGGCGGGCGAGGACAACCGCAACGTGGCGCGCATGGCGGTGCTGCTGGCGGGCCTGCCCGACACAGTGCCGGGCACGACGGTGAACCGGCTCTGTGGCTCGGGGCTCGACGCTGTCGGCATGGCCGCGCGGGCAATCCGGCTGGGCGAGGCGGATATGGTGCTGGCCGGTGGCGTCGAAAGCATGAGCCGCGCGCCGATGGTGATGCCCAAGGCCGATGCCGCCTTTTCCCGCAAGGCCGAGATCTATGACACGACCATCGGCTGGCGTTTCGTGAACCGGGCCATGGACAAAACCTATGGCACCCACTCGATGCCCGAGACGGCCGAGAACGTGGCCGAGGATTTCAACGTGTCGCGGGAAGATCAGGATGCCTTTGCGCTGCGCTCGCAAACCCGGGCGCTGGCCGCCATCGCCTCGGGCCGCATGGCACGCGAGATCGCGCCGGTGTCGGTGCCGCGCCGCAAGGCCGAGCCGGTCATCGTGGACACCGACGAACACCCGCGCGAGACGACGCTGGAGAAGCTTGCAAGCCTGCCCACGCCCTTTCGCGAGGGTGGCAGCGTCACGGCTGGCAATGCCTCGGGCGTGAACGACGGGGCCGCTGCGCTGATCGTGGCCAGTGAGGATGCCGTCAAACGGTATGGCCTGACCCCCAAGGCGCGGATCACCGGCATGGCCACCGCAGGCGTGCCGCCGCGGATCATGGGGATCGGACCCGCGCCCGCGACCGAGAAACTAATGGCCCGGATGGGGATCGGCATCGGCGAGATCGACGTGATCGAGCTGAACGAAGCCTTCGCCGCCCAGGCGCTGGCGGTGACGCGTCAGCTGAGCCTGCCCGACGATGCGGACCATGTGAACCCCCATGGCGGGGCCATCGCCCTGGGCCACCCCCTGGGCATGTCCGGCGCGCGGCTGGCGCTGAGCGCTGCCATTACGCTCAAGGACATGCAAGCCAAACGCGCGCTGGCCACCATGTGCATTGGCGTGGGCCAGGGCATTGCACTCATGCTGGAGGCTGTTTGATGAAAGACCTGACACCGCCCAAGGATACGCTCGACCCGATCGAGATCGCCTCGCGCGACGAGATATCGGCGCTGCAGCTGGAGCGCATGAAATGGTCGCTGCGCCACGCCTACGAGAACGTTCCGTTCTACAAGCAAAGCTTTGACGCGGCGGGCGTGCATCCCGACGATCTGACCGATCTGTCGGACCTCGCGAAGTTTCCGTTTACGGTGAAACAGGATCTGCGCGACAATTACCCGTTCGGCATGTTCGCCGTGCCGAAAGAGCGGGTAAAGCGCATCCATGCGTCTTCGGGCACGACGGGCCAGCCCACGGTGGTGGGCTATACCGAGAACGATCTGGATGTCTGGGGATCGGTGGTGGCGCGCTCCCTGCGCGCGTCGGGGCTCCGGCCCGGGGACACGCTGCACAATGCCTATGGCTATGGCCTATTCACCGGCGGTCTGGGCATTCACCTGGGCGCGGACAAGCTGGGCCTGACCACGGTGCCCATCTCGGGCGGGATGACCCAGCGCCAGGTCCGCCTGATCGAGGATTTCGGCGCCGTGGGCATCACGGTCACGCCGTCCTATGCCCTGTCCATCCTTGATGAATACGCCGAACAGGGGCGGGACCCGCAGCAGAGCCCGCTCAAGGTCGGCATCTTCGGGGCCGAGCCCTGGACCAACGCCATGCGGCAGGAAATCGAACAGGCCTTCGACATGCACGCGGTCGACATCTACGGCCTGTCCGAGGTCATCGGGCCCGGCGTGGCCAATGAATGCGTCGAGACCAAGGATGGCCTGCATATCTGGGAAGATCACTTCTACCCCGAGATCATCGACCCCGAGACGGGCGAGGTGCTGCCCGAGGGCGAACGGGGCGAGCTCGTCTTTACCTCGCTGACGAAAGAGGCGTTCCCGATCATCCGCTACCGCACCCGGGATCTGACCCGGCTCTTGCCCGGCACCGCGCGCAGCATGCGGCGGATGGAAAAGGTCACGGGCCGGTCGGACGACATGATCATCCTGCGCGGCGTCAACGTGTTCCCGACCCAAATCGAGGAACAGTTGATGACCGTGCCGGCGCTGGCGCCGCATTTCCAGATCGAGCTGAACCGCGTGGGCCACAAGGACGAGATGCGCGTGAAGGTCGAAACCACCGTGGACGGGTTCGAACAGGGCACCGCCGCGGGCCGCGAATTGGCCGCCAAGGTCAAGCAGGTGGTGGGCGTGACCATCGCCGTCGATGTGTCCGCCCCCGGCGAGGTGGCCCGCAGCCAGGGCAAGGCGGTGCGCATCGTGGACAACCGGCCCCGGGACTGATGCCGCGCGGGATTGCACGGGACCATGACGCCAAGCGCGCCGCCCTGCGCAAGGGCGCCGCGCGCTATTTCGCGGATCATGGGTTCGACCGGGCCTCGATGACCGGGGCCGCACGGGCATGCGGTGTGTCCAAGGCGCTGATCTACCACTACTACGATGGCAAGGAGGCGCTGCTGTTCGATATCCTCGACACCCATCTGGGCGAACTAGTCGAGACCGTGGAAGCCGCGCAGGGCGACGGGCTGACCGGTCTCATCCGCGCAATCCTGTCGGCTTACGAGGATGCGGATGCCGAACACAAGCTGCAGCTGGACGCGCTGAATACCCTGCCGCCCGAGATGCAGGCGCCGTTGATCGCGCATCAGCGCAGGCTTGTCGCGATCATGTCCGATGCCGTTGCGGCCGAGCGGCCGGGGCTTGACGCCGACCGCCAGCGCGCTGCCACGATGACGGTCTTCGGCATCCTGAACTGGTTCTACATGTGGCACCGCCCCGGCAAGGGTCTGAGCCGCGCCGCCTATGCCGAGATGGCCGCAGATTTCGTGCAGGGCGGGCTGCGTGCGGTCTGAGCCCCTTTTCTCTCGGGTCCGCCCGGCCTAAGGATCGCGGGACAGAAGAAGGGCATTCAGACCATGGGCGTGATCACTTTGGTGCGGCACGGGCAGGCGAACTCGGCCGCGCAGGACGAGGAAAGCTATGACCGCCTGTCCGACCTCGGCCACCAACAGGCCGCCTGGCTGGGCGCGCATCTGCGCGACCAGGGCGAAAGCTATGACCTGATCCTGACCGGCACGCTCAAGCGGCACGTTTCAACAGCCGCGTCCATGGGCACGCTGAGCCCGGACCCGGAGCGGGACGCGCGGCTGAACGAGATGGATTACTTCAACCTGGGCCAGGCGTTGCGGGACACCCACGGCGTGCCGATGCCCGGACCCAATGACTTCGCCGCGCACTTGCCCCAGGTACTCGAAGCGTGGCACCGGGCCGAGATCCAGGGCAACGAAAGCTTCGCCGATTTCGAAAGCCGCGTGATCCAAGTTTTGCGCGAAGCCGCGCAACCGGGCAAACGCGTGCTCTGCGTCACCTCGGGCGGGGTGATCGGCATGATGGTGCGCTATCTTCTCGACCTCGACCCGAAGCGCATGGCGCATATCCTGCTGCCGATCCTCAACAGCTCGGTCCACCGGGTGCATGTGCAACCCCACGGGCCGATCCTGGGAGTCTTCAACGCCACGCCACATCTTGACCACCCCGACCGCGCCCATGCGCGGACGCATTACTGATGACAATCACCCAAGCGACATATGTCTTGTGTGATCTGAGTGTGATCGCTTGGTGCAATCCCGGGCGCGGGGCGCCTAGCCCCGTGCCGCGTCCGACCCTCCCCCCGGGAGGGCGCACTGGCGATGTTGTTCGCAGCAGAGGCAACACAAGGGCTTGCGGAATAAACCGCACAGCACGAGCGTTCCGCGGCGCCCACCCAGGGTCGGGCGCGGCCCTTTTCGCCTGGTCTCAAAGTCAGGAATTCGATCAATTCAGAACGGATAGGAGCCACCGATGACGCATGTCTGGGTCCGGGCCGAACAGCGGCCCAACGAGGAACGGGTGGGCCTGACGCCCGAAGGCGCGAAGGCCCTGATCGACGCGGGCCTGCGGGTCACGGTCGAGGAAAGCGATGTGCGCGCCATCCCCATTGACGGCTACCGCGACGCAGGCTGCGCCACCGCGCCCCAGAACAGCTGGCCGGAGGCCCCCAAAGACGCGATCATTTTCGGGCTCAAGGAACTGCCCGAGGACGGCACGCCGCTCATCCATTGCCACATCATGTTCGGCCATGCCTACAAGAGGCAGCCTGCGGGGCAAGCGCTGCTGCGCCGGTTCAAGGCGGGCGGCGGCATGCTCTACGATCTGGAATACCTCGTGGACGAAGATGGCCGCCGGGTCGCCGCGTTCGGCTATTGGGCGGGCTATGCCGGCGCGGCCGTCGCGCTGCGGTGCTGGGCCGCGCAACAGCGCGGCTCCATCGCAGGGCCCGTGGGCGTCTTTGGCAGCTCGGCCGAACTGCTCGCCGACCTACAAGAGGATCTGATGCGCGCGGGTGCCACCCGCCCAACGGCCATCGTCATCGGGGCGTTGGGCCGCGTGGGCACCGGGGCCACGGACCTGTGCACCGCGATGGGCGTGCCCGTTACCCGCTGGGACATGGCCGAAACCGCCCATGGCGGGCCCTTCCCGGAAATCCTGGCCCACGACCTCTTCCTGAACTGCATCCTAGCGCGCCCCGGCACGCCGGTGTTCGTCCCTGTTTCGGCAAAAACGGCCCCGCGGCGGCTGTCGGTCATCGGCGATATCGCCTGTGATCCGGGCAGCGATTACAATCCGATCCCGGTCTATGACCGCACCACCACTTGGGACGCGCCCGCGCTGCGTGTGCATGACGACCCGGTGCTCGACGTAACTGCCATCGACAACCTGCCCTCGATGCTGCCCGTGGAATCGTCCGAGGATTATGCCGCGCAGCTCTTGCCCTCGTTGCTCACGCTCTCCAGTCTGGAGGCCGGCGTCTGGGCACGGGCCAAGGCGGCGTTCGACACACATAGCGCGGAGGTCTGAGATGACGGTTCATTGGTGCGGCACGGGTCTGTCGGCGGTGCCCGGTCTACGGCGGCTGATCCAAAGCGGCACGTCCGTGCTGGTGTGGAACCGCAGCACGGACAAGGCGCAAGCGGCGGTGGGCGATCTGACCGACGACATCCGCGCCTTCGACCTAGATGCGGTCTCCGAGGCACTGGCACCCGGCGACGTGGTCGTGTCCATGCTGCCGGCCGATTGGCATGTGCCACTGGCCGAAGCCGCGATCGCAAAGGGCGCACATTTCGTCTCGTCCTCCTATATCGCGCCCGAGATGCGCGCGCTGGACGAGGCCGCGCGCGATGCGGGCGTGGCCCTGGTCAACGAGGTTGGGCTGGATCCGGGCATCGACCACCTGATGGCCCATGCGCTGATGGCGGACTACCGCGCGTCTGACGCGTTCGATGCAGGCAATACGCTCAGCTTCATCTCCTATTGCGGCGGCATCCCCAAGAACCCAAACCCTTTCCGCTACAAGTTCAGCTGGTCGCCGCTGGGTGTGCTCAAGGCACTACGCTCGCCCTCACGCTCGATCCGCGATTTCTCGGAATTGCGGGTGGATCGCCCGTGGGACGCGATCAGCGCCTATACCGCGCCCCTGCCCAGCCCCGAAACCTTCGAGGTCTATCCCAACCGCGACAGCCTGCCCTTCATGGAGGAATACGGGTTCGAACCGCATTGGCCCGTTCGCGAATTCGTCCGCGGCACCCTGAGGCTCAATGGCTGGTCCGACGCGTGGAAGAATATCTTCACCGAGATAGAGACGCTTTCGGGCCCCGAAGGCGATGCGCGGCTCAAGGAGATGTCGGACACGTTCTGGGACGAAAACGCCTATGGCCCGGCCGAGGAGGACCCCGACCGCGTCGTGCTGTGCGTCTCGCTCAAGGCCGAGAAGGACGGCACGCCTGTCTGGCACAAGACCCATGTCATGGACGCCTGGGGCGATGCCCGGGGCACGGCCATGTCTCGACTTGTGTCGGTGCCGGTCTCGCTGGCCGTGGACGCGGTGCTGAACCGCCGCATTCCCTCGGGCGTGCATGCCGCCCCCAGCGATCCTGCGCTTGTGGCTGACTGGCTGGGCGAGGTGGGCCACCTGGCCCAGCACCTCACCGTGGTCGATCATCTAAGCTAGGGTTTAGCCGCCCCGGATCAGATCGTCTTCGTCATCAGACAGCGACAGGCCCAGCGCGTCGGCCCCGTTCTCCAGATGGTCGGAGAGGTGCGGCGTGCCGATCAGGTAATCGGCGGTGGGCGTCGTCGCCTCGGCCTTGGCGGTGGCGATGGCCTCGGCCAGTTCCTCGGCATCGAAACTGTCGCGCCCGATCCACATCAGCGCCACCAGCGATGCCGCCTCGTCCTCGTTCAGCCGGTCGAGAAAGGCGCGCAGCTCGGGCTCGGCCCGTTCCAGCTCGCGTGACATCAGCACGACCTGGGCGATCTTGTATTCGGATATCTCAAGCATGGACGCGTCTCCTGTTCCTGGTCCGGCGGACAGTCAAGCGCCCGCCGTCCGCCGCGTCCTTGATCTTACGCAAACACCCGGTAGTAGAGCCAGTCCGGCATGAATTGGCTGAGCCGGAAGACCCAGGAGAATACGGTGGGAAAGCTGCGCTTGAAGCTGTCGGTGTTCATATGCTCGAAGATCTCGCGCGCGCCTTCGTCCGGCTCCATGATAAAGGGCATGGCAAAGTCGTTCTTGTCGGTCAGCCGCGTCTTGACGAAGCCGGGGTTCACCACCTGCACCGACACGCCAGTCTTGCGCAGATCGCAATACATCGACTCGGCCAGCGCCATCACGCCCGCCTTGGAGGCAGAGTAGCCGATCGCCCCGGGCAGACCGCGAAAGCCCGACAGGCTGCCGGTCAAAACGATGTGACCCTGATCCTTTTCAACGAACTTGGGCACGATCGCACCCATCACGCGCATGGCGCCGGTAAAGTTCACATCCGCCATCAGATTGGCCTGCTCGGCATTCCATTCGGTAGCTTTCATGGGCCAGTAGACACCGGCCAGGAACACCACGCCGTCGATATCGCCCACCGCTTCGGCAGCCTTCGTCACGCTCTCGGCATCGCCGACATCCAAGGTCACGACCCGGGATTTTCCCGGCAGTTCGCCCGCAAGCTCGTTCAGGGGGTCCTCGCTACGGGCCGAAAGGATCAACTCGACGCCCGCGCGGCTCATCTTGTGGCACAGGGCCGCGCCCAGCCCCTCGCTCGCGCCGACGATCCAGTACCGTTTGCCCTGCCACTCAATCACGCCAGATCCTTCCGTCGCATGGTGGCCACCAACTCGGCCACCTTGATTCCATATTTGCGGAACTGGCTGCGGTTCACGATGGCGCCGTTGGGCGCCAGGTACATCCAGTCCACGGTGTCGAGCACATGGCCACCCGAATCTTCGGGCAGCTGAATGCGGTACTTCAGTTGTAGCGCAGAACCTTCCTGACGTCCCTCCCCTGTGCCGATCACGTCAGGGGCTTCGGCCTTGATCCGCCCGTCATTGCCGATGGTCAGGAACCATTCGCGATCCTGGGTGGCCCCGCTGTCATAGCGGAAGGTTTCGACCATGTGGCCCTTGTTGCCTTCCCAGGTGACGTTGAAATCTGCCTCGAACCGGGAACTGACACGACCCGTTGGGCCAAAGATCACGCCTTCGCAAGTAATCTCTCCGTTCAGGTGCTTGCGGATGTCCAGCTGTTGGCCCGGGCTGGTCATGTAATCCTTGGGCTCTTGCGCCGGAAAGTCGAAATAGCGCGTCTTGAGATAGCTTAGCGCCAGCATCAGCGCGACGCCCAGAAGAATGTATCCGATCGCTTCCATGGGTCAGCTCCCTTTCAGCGGTGTGGCGGCCAGCAATGCGATGGCCATGAGTTTCAAAAGGCACGGCACACCCGCGTAAAGCAGGGTGAGCGTGGCCAGCGCGGACGCGTCGTTGTCGGCCCCGGCCCGGAACCCGGAGGCCTCAAGCAGGGGAAGTAGCGTGACAGCGGCGAAGGCGAGGGTGAATTTCGAGACGAACGACCACAGGCCGAACCCTTGCGCCGCGCCGGGCGCGATCTGCGCCATCCGCGATGCGAACAGCGCCGGCAGGATGGTTAGGTCCGCGCCCAGTGCGGCACCCGAGATCACGCAGATCACGGCAAAGGCCAACGTGTCGCCCGGACCCAACGCCAGTACCCCGGCGAAAGCAAGGATCGACAGCACCATCGCGAAGACAAGCACGGGGCGCGCCCCACGCGTTTCGGCAAGGCGCCCCCAGAGCGGCGCGGCAAGGGCTGCCGACAGGAAGAAGATCAGCAACAGCGGCCCTTCCATGCCCGGCGCGGCAAGGCGGCTTTCAACAAAAAACAGAAAAAGGGTCGAAGTCACGGCAACCGGCGCCGCATTGACCAGCGCGACCATGAGAAGACGGCGCGCGACCGTGTCGCCCAGAACCTCGCGCAGGCTCTCGGGAGCAGCCACGGGCGCAGCCATCCATTCACCACGCATCGCCCACACCGCGGCGGCGGCCACGATACAAAAGCCCAGTGCAAACCCGGCGAAGGGGCTCTGCGTCGCCTGCATCAAAGCCACGGGCGCGATCGCCGCCACGCAGACACCCAGCAGGGCGCCGGTCTCGCGCCAGCGCGCGAGGCGCAGGTGCCCCTGCCCGGGCAGGCGGTCCGCCTTGGCCACGCCCTGCGCGTAGAACGTGATGGTCAGAAAGCTGAAGCCGGAAAACACCAACGTCAGGGTCAGGGCGAACCAGACAAGCGGCGCCACGGGCGGTGTCACCGCGAACAGTCCGAACATGCCCAGCGCCAGAACACCCGCACCCAAGGCAACCGACGTGCCGCGATAACTCCTGAGCCGCGCCGCGAGCTTGCCCAACAGCGGATCCTGCACCACGTCGAGCAACCGCAACCCGAACAGAACCGACCCCAGCGCCGCAAGGCTCACGCCGTATTCATCGACGTAGAACTTGGGTGCATGGATATAAAGCGGCAGCCCCACCGAGGCGAGCAGCGCCGCGAACAGGGCATAGGCTCCCAGTCTGTCCGGTGCGGCATTGCTCACCGTGTCACCTCCAACTCGGGTGGTTCGGGGCGGGCCCGGTAGCGCGCACCTTTGACGAAGAGTTTCAGGGCCTGCCAATGGATCAGCGCCAGCACCCGGCGCGACCCGAACGGGCGGCGCAGACAGGCGCGCAGGATGCCGCCATTCGACAGCGGTGTGCGGTGACCCACCAAAGTCGCGATCAACCCGCCCTTACCTTCTTGCGCATAGTCGATCCAGATGCCGATCCGGTCCTCCCGGATGTCGAAGCGGAAGGTGTAGCCGCCCTCGATCGGCTGGAAGGGCGAGACGTGAAACACCTTTTGTGCCTGCAAGCGGTCCTCGGGGGCGATCGGGCGCAGATCGGGGTGGAGGCAGAGATAGGAGTGCCGGTCACCGAAGGTATTGGTGACCTCGGCGATCACCGCGCACATTTCGCCCGCCTCGTTGTGGCACAGCCAGAAACTGACCGGGTTGAACACGTGACCCAGCACGCGCGGCTGGGTCAAAAGCTTGAGCGGGCCGTTCAAAGGCAACTGATGCTCTTGCAGCACCTCCCGCGCCCAGGCCGCGCCACGGCCCTCACCCGGCGCACCGCCATGGTCGCGATCCTGCACCGAGGTCAGGCCGCCGCCGTTCCGCCGGAACAGGCGCGGGGTGTCCAGATCGGCCTCGGCATCCAGCATGACGTAGTCGACGGTGTAGCGGAACGCGTTCTCTACCCCGCCCTTGCGCCCATGCCACGTGTAGCCGGCGATATGGTCGACCGTGCTCATTCGGCGGCGACCGGCATCATGTCGGCTTCGCGCATGGCGCGCACGACGTCCACCGCGCTGGCCAGACCGTCTTCGTGAAAGCCGTTCTTCATCCAGGCGCCGCAGAACCAGGTGCGGTGCGTACCGTTGAAATCCCGGATCGCCTGCTGGGCACCGATCACGCCCAGATCGTAGACCGGATGATCCAGCGTCACCCTGTCATAGATCAGGTCTTCGCGGATGGGCTTGGTGCTGTTGAGCGTGACGAACATCGGATCGTTCTGCGGGATCGGCTGAAGCGAGTTCATCCAGTAGGTCATGTCGATGCAGTCGCCGGACTTGCCCGGCGCCTCGGTATAGACCCAGCTAGACCAGCAGGCGCGCCGCTTGGGCATCACGCTGGTGTCGGCATGCAGGATGATGTCGTTGGGCTGATAGCGCACGTCCGACAGGGCAGCGTGCTCTTCCTCGCTCGGGTCAGACAAAAGCCGCAGCGACACATCCGAATGCGTCGCCATCACGACCTCGTCGAACGTTTCCCAGTCGCCTTGCGCCTTGATCTCGACACCCCCGGGCACCCGGCGGATCGTGTCGATCGGGCAGCCCAGGCGGATGGTCACGCCCAGGTCGGTCAGCTTGCGTTCAAGCCGGGTGACATACTGGATGGAGCCGCCATCGACCGTGTACCACTGGTGCTGACCCGTCGCGCTGAGCAGTGCGTGGTTCTCGAAGAACCGCATCATCGCATACGCCGGAAAATCGAGTATCTTTTCTGTGGGCGTCGACCAGATCGCGCCGGACAAAGGTGTGATGTAGTAGTCGCGGAACCAAGGCCCGGTGCCCAAACGCTCCAACATCTGGCCCACGGTCATGTCCGGGTCGGCCTGCGCGGTGGCCAGCCCCTTGGCGTTGAACCGCATGATATCGCGGATCATGCGCAGGAAGGCCGGATTCGCCGCGTTGCGTTTCTGGGCGAACAACGCGCCCAGGCTGGCCAGACCGTATTCGACACGCCCGCCCGCCAGCGATGCACCAAAGCTCATGTTGCTCTTGGTGACCGGCACATCGAGTTCTTCGAAAAGCGCGGTCATGTGCGGGTAGTTCGTGTAGTTGAACACGATAAAGCCAGTGTCGACCGGCTGATCGCCATTCTTGCCGGCAACGACGGTGCGGGCATGGCCGCCAAGGCGCGGTTCGGCCTCGATCAGGGTCACATCATGGTCTTCGGCAAGGTACCGCGCGGCCCCCATGCCTGAAATGCCTGCCCCGATGACGGCGATCTTTTTGCGCCCGGGCACGGCGTTTTCGAATGGCATGGGATAACTCTCCTTGGGTTGTTGGTTCGTGTGGTTCTACGCAAGCGCCGCGCGCGTGGATGAAAAACGAAAAAAATATCTCGGCCACGTGATCCAAGCGGCCGCCTGCTCCGTATCTTTGACATATTTACGCAAACCGATGCGCCTGAGAAAAGTGACGCATCCACGGCAGCGCTGGCCCGTGGTACCGCTGAAGCGTTAGAAATAGCGCGTGACGGAGCATCGGATTTGACGGACGCAACAGACGCGCGGAGCGCATGGGTCACCCATGTCCTGCGCATCAGGGACACAAGGGACCAGTCGGCATTCGCCGAGCTGTTCCAATATTTCGCCCCGCGGGTGAAGTCGTTCCTGATGCGATCCGGGGCCGACGCGACCCTTGCCGAAGAGTGCACGCAAGAGGTCATGGCGACCCTGTGGCACAAGGCGCATATGTTCGATCCGTCCCGCGCGAGCGTGGCCACATGGGTGTTCACCATCGCGCGGAACCGCAAGATCGACGCGTTGCGAAAGCAGCGCAGACCAGAACCGGAAGAGCTGACATGGGGACCCGAGGCCGAACCCGACCCCCTGGACGTGTTGGCGCTGCAACAGGAAAGCACACAACTGGTCGAGGCCATCGCGGCCCTGCCGGAGAAACAGAGGGATTTGATCAAACGCGCCTATTTCGGCGATTTGTCACACGCGGAAATCGCGGAACAGACAGGTTTGCCCCTTGGCACGATCAAATCGAGGATCAGGTTGGCGCTGGAAAGGCTGCGCCACGAAATGAAGCGGAAGACATGACCAAGATCGCACATCACATGACCGACGAATTGCTGATGGGGTACGCCTCGGGCACGTTACCCGAAGCGTTCGCTCTGGCCGTGGCGACCCATATCTCGCTGTGCGACGAGTGTCGTGCGGCAGTGGAAAGCTACGAGGCGCTGGGCGGCGGCGTTCTGGACGATCTTGAATGCGCGGAGTTGTCCGATGCCAGCCTCGAGGCGACGATGAATCTGATCGCCTCCATGGATCCGGAGCCGGTCGACATCAGCCCGGCGGGCGATCCCGTTCTGCCGGCACCTGTGTTGTCCTATATCGGCAAATCACTGGATGACGTGCGCTGGACTTCCGTTGGCATGGGCGTGAAGCAGGCCATCCTGAAAACGTCCAGCGATGCAAGTGCGCGTCTTCTTTACATTCCGGCAGGCGTGGCGGTGCCCGATCACGGTCACCAAGGCACGGAAATCACGCTGGTGCTGAAAGGTGCCTTTTCTGACGAGCATTCCCGCTTTGCGCGCGGCGATGTAGAAATCGCGAATGAAGAGATGGAGCATACGCCGGTTGCCGATATCGGCGAAGACTGCATCTGCCTGGCGGTCACTGACGCACCGTTGAAATTCAACGCACTTCTTCCGCGTATCGCGCAGCCTTTCCTGCAGATCTGACCCGCACGACGGCCAGTCGTCACCGGGACGGTTCAGAGGTAATCCGAACCGCAGCACGCGCGTCGTCTAGAAGCTCTTGAGCATTCAGTCCGCGGGCGGCTATTTCGTCGGCCCAGTCTTCAATGACCGTCTCTCCGACCGCTCGGATCTCAGCCGTGACATCCTCGGACAAAGTGGCGATCTCGTTGCCCGAAGCCTCCATCGCCGCGCGGCCATCGGCATCGCCCTGATCGTGGGCCTGTCCGGCCCAGACCGATGCGTCGTAACCGGAATTCGCGTCGATCACGGCCCGCAAATCGGGCGGCAACCCTTCATACACCTCACGGTTCATCGCCCAGATGAAATACAGGTTGTAAAGCGACCGCTCACCGGACACGTCGGTCTGGCTGTCTGTCAGCTCGTCAAGTTTCAGCGATGGCGACATTTCCCACGTGATCACGCCACCATCGACCACCCCCCGGGACAGGGCCTCGGGAAAGGCGGGCACGGGCATGCCGATCGGCGTAGCCCCCAACGCATCGAGCAACAGCGTTGCCGGGCGCGACGGTCCGCGCAGCTTGAGCCCCTGCAGATCCGCCACGCTTTCGGGCGCATCGCCTTTCTTGTGGATCAGACCACGGCCATGCATGTGCACCGCGATCACGTGGACATCGGAGAAATCGTCCATCAGGTGCTTTTGCGTGTAGACCCAAGCGGCTTTACTGGCCGCTTCGGCGGATTCGGGTACCATGAAGGGCAGTTCAAGCGCCTCGGCCTCGGGGAAGCGTCCGGGCTGGTAGCCCGGGATCACCCAGCCGCCGTCGATCACGCCATCGCGGATCAGGTCGTACTGGTTTTGCGCGCTGCCGCCCAGTTGCATAAAGGGAAAGATCTCGACCGTGATGCGCCCGTTCGACTCTGCCTCGACCTTCTCGGCCCAAGGCTCAATGAAGTATTTCGGGTTGGCCGACTGGGGCGACACGAAATGCTGAAAGCGTAGCGTGACATCTTGCGCAAGCACGGGCGTGGCCGAGACAAGCAGTGCTGCGGAAAGCTTTGACAGGAACGCCAGGCGCATGGGCAACCCTCACTGATACTTGGACCTGTGCCCTAACAGGCGGGCCCGGCCGGGGCCATGCGACGCGATGCGCCTTAGCCGGTGGTATAGGTCGGGTGAAAAGTGCCCGCAGGTGAAAGCGTGAAGATCTCGCAGCCATCTGCCGTGACGCCGATGGAGTGCTCGAACTGCGCGCTGAGCGACTTGTCGCGGGTCACAGCGGTCCAGTCGTCGGCCAACACCTTGGTCTCGGGGCGGCCCAGGTTCACCATCGGTTCGATGGTGAAAAACATGCCCTCTTCCAGCACCGGGCCTGTCCCCGGGCGGCCATAATGCAGAACGTTGGGCGGGGCATGGAACACGCGTCCCAGCCCGTGCCCGCAGAAATCACGGACCACCGACATGCGCTGCGCCTCCACATAGGTCTGGATGGCATGGCCGATGTCACCGAACGTGTTGCCAGGCTTCACCGCCTCAATCCCGCGAAACAGGGCGTCATGGGTCACCTGGATCAGGCGTTCGGATTTTCGGCTCAGATTTCCGGCCACATACATGCGGCTGGTGTCGCCATACCAGCCATCGACGATCACGGTCACGTCGATGTTCAGGATATCCCCATCCTTCAGCCGCTTGTCCCCGGGGATGCCATGGCACACCACATGGTTCACGCTGATGCAGCTGGCGTGCTGGTAGCCCTTGTAGCCGATCGTGGCCGAGGTCGCGCCAGCGGCCTCCACCCGGTCGGTGATGAAGCGGTCGATTGCGGCTGTGGTCTGGCCGACAAAGACATGTTCGGACACATCATCCAGGATCTCTGCCGCCAGCTTGCCCGCCGCGTGCATCCCGGCGAAATCCGCCTTTTCGTGAATGCGGATCCCGTCGCGCGTGGTTCTGCCTGTGTGCCGTTCGTCCAAAACGCTCTCCGTTCGATTGGCGCCTATCTAGGCCGAATTCTCCGCCATGGCCAGAGGCAGCTGCCGCCCAAGCTGCACGCCGCCCGGGTCGATCCTTGTGTCGTAGCACAGGATTTCGACACCTGCCGCCCGGGCGCGCAGAACGCCTGCCGCGTAGGCAGGGTCAAGATCGGCGGCAAAGCCCAGCCGCCCACAATCGGTGCGCTGGACGAGGTAGAGCATGACCGCCCGGTGCCCCTGGGCCACCATCTGAGCCAGTTCCTCCAGGTGCTTGGCCCCGCGCGTGGTCACACAATCGGGAAACTCGGCCAAATCGCCCCGGCGCAGCAGGTGCACGTTCTTGACCTCGACATAGGCGTCGGGCAGGCCGCCCTCGGTTAGCACGAAATCGACCCGGCTGTTCTTGCCATATTTCACCTCGGCCCGGACGCCTGTGTAATCGGCCAAGGGCGCGATGGCGCGGCCTCTCAGCGCCTCGCCCACCACGCGGTTGGGCACACCTGTGTCGATCCCGGCCCAGTGCCCGCCGCCCAGCTCGACCAGCCGCCAGCCATAGCGCAGCTTTTTCTTCGGGTCGTCATTGGGCTCCAACCAACAGCGCAGCCCCGGTTCTTTCAGCCCCAGCATCGCGCCCGGGTTCGGGCAATGGGCGCGCACCTCTTCGCCTGTGTCCTCGATCACCATGTCCGACAGGAACCGGTTGTAGCGCCGGATCAGGCGCGCGGGGATCAGGGGGCGGGGAAACTGCATGGGGCAGAGGTAGCCAGCCGACCCGCCGTTGGAAAGCCCAAACCGATCCGCTACTGTCCGCCGCAAACCGCCCCCTTCGGACAGGAGTGACCATGCCCAACCCAACCGCCGCGATGCTGGTGATCGGCGACGAAATCCTTTCGGGCCGCACACGGGACGCTAACATGCATTACCTGGCCCAAGAGCTGTGCAAGGTGGGCATCGACCTGTGCGAGGTGCGCATCGTGTCCGACAAGCGCGAGGCGATCATTGCGGCGACCAAGGCACTGGCGGGGGCCTATGACAGCCTCTTCACCTCGGGCGGGATCGGGCCCACCCATGACGATATCACCGCCGAGTGCATCGCCGCGGCGTTCGATATGCCCATCGGCATCCGCGATGACGCCCGCGCGATTCTTCAGGCCCATTACAACGCCCAGGGGTCCGAGTTGAACGAGGCGCGGTTGCGCATGGCGCGTATCCCCGATGGCGCGACGCTGATCGAGAACCCCGTCTCGGCCGCGCCGGGCTTCACCCTGCAGAACGTCCATGTGATGGCCGGGGTGCCCAGCGTGTTCCAGGCCATGGTGGCCAGCGTACTGCCCACGCTGACCGGGGGCGCGCCTCTGCTCAGCCAGACGATCCGCATCGACCGTGGCGAGGGCGATATCGCCGGGCCGCTGTCGACCCTCGCCGAGCAATATCCCGCGCTTTCCATCGGATCCTACCCGTTCATTCGAAACGGCGCGTATGGCGCGAATATCGTGATCCGGGGTAGCGATGGCACACAGGTCGATGCCGCGGTCCAATCGCTCAGGGAGTTGTTCCCGGAATGACGCTGGCGCTTGCCGATCTGCGGGCGGCGATCGGGGCCACATGGCCCGCGGCCGAGACGATGCAGATCGGACCCTGGACCCTGCGCAACGGCGCGGGCGGCGGGAAACGCGTTTCGGCGGCGACGGCGGACGGTCCGGTGACGGATGAAGACCTGACGATGGCCGAAGCCGCGATGAGCGACATGGGGCAGACGCCGCTTTTCTGCATCTGGCCCGGGGACGAGGCGCTCGATACGCTGCTGGCCGAACGGGGCTACGACATCGTCGATCCCACGATCAGTTGGCACTGTCCGATCCAAATGCTGACCGATCTGGATGTGCCACGGGTCATGACCTTTGCCGTGTGGGAGCCGCTGGCCATCATGCGCGAGCTTTGGGCCGAGGGCGGCATCGGCCCCGACAGGCTGGCCATCATGGAGCGTTGCAACGCCCCCAAGATCGGCATCCTGGGCCGCATCAATGACAAGCCCGGCGGCACTGCATTCTGCGCAGTCCATGGGTCCATCGCCATAGTTCATGCACTGGAAATCCGCGACAACGCCCGCCGGCAGGGTCTTGGCAAATGGATGATGCGCCGCGCCGCCCTTTGGGCTGCGGAAGAAGGGGCGCGGACCATGGCCGTGCTTTGCACCCGTGCCAATGCGCCCGCCAACGGGCTTTATACCGCGCTCGGCATGACCCAGGGGCCCGGCTATCATTACCGGATCAGGAGGAGCCCATGACCGACACCACCCGCCCGACCGCGCTTGACCTGCCCATGGTCGATCCGCTGCCCGAGGCCACGCAGAAATACTTCGACATCTGTCAGGACAAGCTGGGCATGGTTCCCAATGTCCTGCGTGCTTATGCCTTCGATATCGACAAGCTGAATGCCTTCACCGCGCTTTATAACGATCTCATGCTGGCCGATAGCGGCCTGACCAAGCTTGAGCGCGAGATGATCGCGGTGGTGGTGAGTTCGGTCAACAAATGCTTCTACTGCCTGACCGCCCATGGCGCCGCGGTGCGCGCATTGTCGGGCGACCCCAAGCTGGGCGAGATGATGGTGATGAACTGGCGCGTGGCCGATCTGCCCGAGAGGCAAAAAGCGATGCTGGCCTTCGCCGAAAAGATGACCCGCGCCAGTGCCGAGATCGTCGAAGCCGACCGCGCGGCGCTGCGCGACCAGGGCTTCAGCGACCGCGACATCTGGGACATCGCCAATGTGGCCGGGTTCTTCAACATGACCAACCGGGTGGCCAGCGCCACCGACATGCGCCCGAACGACGAATACCACGCGCAGGCGCGATGATCCGTGCGGCGGCCATAGCCTGGGCGCTGGCCGCGGCCGGTCCGCTTTGTGCGCTTGACCTCTCGGTGCCGTCCAACGCCCGACAGATGGCGCAATCGGTCCGTTCTCCGGACAGCTATGCCCTGCCGACGGGTCCGTTCGACGGCACGGCAGTGCCAAGCATCACCGTCGAGGGCAGCGTGCTGCGTCAGGCCTGGCGCGTGGAACGGCCGGGGCTTACCACCTTGCAGCTGATGTCTCCGCTGCGACGGCAGCTCACCGACGCCGGGTACGATATCCTGCTCGATTGTTCGACGCACGCCTGTGGCGGGTTCGACTTCCGGTTCGGCACCGAGGTACTGCCCGGTCCGTCCATGTTCGTGAGCCTGACCGATTTCCGCTTTCTCTCAGCCGCGCGGCGCGGCGGGGACCGGCCCGCGGAGGTGGTTTCGGTCCTGGTCAGTGCCACCCGCAACGAGGGATTTCTGCAGATCATCCGCGTGGCGGACCCCGCAGCGCCCGAGGCCCGGATCACTGCCGAGGGTGGCACGGTGCTGCCCTCCGAGCGGGGGACACCATCCGGGACTGCCACGTTGCTGTCGCTGGAAGAGTCGCTCGACCAGTCGGGACGTGTCGTGCTCGAGGATCTCGATTTCGAGACCGGCACAACCACGCTGGGCCAGGGGCCCTATGCCTCGCTTGCCGACCTTGCCGCCTACTTGGCCGCCCATCCCGCGCGGCAGATCATGCTGGTCGGGCACACCGACAGCACCGGCAGTCTCGAGGCTAACAGGAGCATTTCTCGCGCGCGGGCCGAATCCGTTCTTGACCGGCTGGTGCAGGACCATGGCGCCGATCCCGCACGGTTGAGCGCCGAAGGTACCGGATACCTCGCTCCGCGCGCATCCAACCTGACCCCCGAGGGGCGCGAGGCCAATCGCAGAGTCGAGGCGGTGCTGATCTCCACGGAATGAAAAAAGGGCGCTGTCACGAAAACAGCGCCCAGGTCACACAAGGGATGGGGGTGTTTCAGGGGCGGGCCGTCACCAGTTGATCGGGCCCTTGTCGGCGAAAGCACGGACAAGAAAATCGATGAACGCCCGCACCTTGGGCTGGGTGAAGCGACCCGGCGGATAGACTGCGTAGATGCCCTGCATCTCGACCGGCAGGTCCGGGATCGCGTCCTCGACCAGACCTTTTTCCATCGCATCCGCGTACAGGAACGAAGGCAGGTAGGCGATGCCAAGCCCCGAGATCGCCGCGTTCAGAAGCGACTGACCGTCATTCACGCTCAGCCAGCCGGCGGTGCGGATCTGACGCTTTTCGCCCGAGGGCGCGGTGACCTTCCAGACATTGCCCGAGGATTGGCTGGAATAGTGCAGAAGCTTGTGTTCGTTCAGATCGTCGATCCGCTGGGGGCGTCCATATTTCTGGAAATAGCTGGGCGAGGCGATCATGCGCTTGGTCGTCTCGGTCAGCTTGCGGGCGCGCAGGCTGCTGTCCTCCAGCTCGCCGATGCGCACGGCCATGTCGAAGCCCTCAGAGATCAGCTCCACATAGCGGTTGTTCAGCACCATGTTCACGGTGATGTCCGGAAACTCCGACAGGAACTCGCCCAGGACCGGGCTCAGGTGATTGACCCCGAAATCGGTCGCGACCGAAATCCGCAGAACCCCCGAGGGCGCCGATTGCATGGATGTGACCAGAGCGTCGGCCTCTCCGGCATCGTTCAGAACACGGCGGGCGCGGTCATAATAGGCAAGGCCGATCTCGGTCGGGCTGACCCGGCGCGTGGTGCGGTTTAGCAGACGCGCGCCCAACCGGGCTTCAAGTGACGAGACATGCTTGGAGACGGCGGATTTCGAGATCCCCATCTTCTTTGCGGCGTCGGTAAAGCCACCCTGGTCGACGACCGTGGCGAAAGCTTCCATTTCCGTAAGGCGGTCCATACAGGGTCCCCATTCTTTCCTTCGGCGTTCCAGAAGGGTATCGCCGGGAAATCGGGCGCGAATGGGACGTGGGGCAGACAATATCGCGGTTTTCTGGGGCAGTGTCGCGGCGCCGGAAACGACCGGTGCCGCATTCTTAAAGACTGGCAGCCAGCCGCGTGCCCTGGTCGATGGCGCGTTTCGCATCCAGTTCCGCAGAGACATCGGCCCCGCCGATCACATGGGGGGTGATCCCCTTTTCCGCCAGATCATCGGCCAGACCACGGTTCGACACCTGCCCGGCGCAAAGCACGATCGTGTCCGCCTCGATCACCGTGGGGTTTTCGCGTGCCTCGCCAAAGCTGACATGCAGGCCCTGGTCGTCGATGCGTTCGTAATTCACACCGCCCACCATCTTGACGTCTTTCATCTGCAGCGCGGCGCGGTGGATCCAGCCGGTGGTTTTGCCCAGACGCTTGCCCAGCTTCTCGGCCTTACGCTGCAACAGCGTCACCTGCCGGAAGGGCGCGTGGGGCTGCGGGCCTTCGGGGGCCAGCCCGCTACGATGGGTCTCGGGGTCGGTCACGCCCCATTCCGCCTGCCACAGGTCAATGTTCTCCGACGGGCTTTCCTCTTCGTTGTGGACAAGGAACTCGGACACGTCAAAGCCGATGCCCCCTGCGCCCACGACAGCCACGCGCGGGCCCACATGGACGGTGCGCTTCAACACGTCGATATAGCTGAGCACGTTTTTCCCGTCCTGCCCCGGGATCTGCGGGTCCCGCGGGGTGACGCCGGTGGCGACGATCACCTCGTCAAAGCCCGCGAGATCGTCGGCGGTAACCTCGTGACCCAGTTTCACGCTCACGCCCGTCTGCTCCAGCATGGTCTGGTACCAATCGACGAGACCCCAGAACTCTTCCTTGCCGGGCACCATCTTGGCCATGTTGAGCTGCCCGCCGATCTGGTCGTCGCGGTCGAAAAGCGTAACGGCGTGCCCGCGCTCTGCCGCGGTGATCGCGGTCGACAGGCCCGCGGGGCCCGCGCCGACCACGGCCACCGTCTTGGGCGCAGCCGCCGGTTCGATCATCAATTCCGTCTCGTAACAGGCGCGCGGGTTCACCAGGCACGAACTGATCTTGCCGCTGAAGGTATGATCCAGGCAGGCCTGGTTGCAGGCGATGCAGGGCGCGATCTGGTCGGCCTTGCCGGTGGCGGCCTTTTTCACGAACTGGCTGTCGGCCAGGAAAGGCCGCGCCATGCTGACCATGTCGGCACAGCCGCTTTCCAGCACATGCTCGGCCACCTGCGGCGTGTTGATCCGGTTCGAGGTGATGACCGGGATGCCCACCTTGCCCATCAGCTTTTTCGTGACCCAGGCAAAGCCCGCCCGGGGCACGCTGGTGGCGATGGTCGGTATGCGCGCCTCGTGCCAGCCTATGCCGGTGTTGATGATGGTGGCCCCCGCCGCCTCCACCGCCTGGGCCAGTTGCACGACTTCCTCGTGGGTGGAGCCGTTGGGCACCAGGTCGATCATCGACAGGCGGTAGATGACGATGAAATCCGCACCCACCGCCTCGCGCGTGCGGCGAACGATCTCGACAGGCAGGCGCATCCGGTTCTCGTAAGACCCACCCCAGCGGTCGGTGCGCTTGTTGGTGTGGGTCACGAGGAACTGGTTGATGAAATACCCCTCGGACCCCATGATCTCGACCCCGTCATAGCCAGCCTCGCGGGCGCGCACGGCGGCGGTGACGATGTCGCTGATCTGTTTCTCGATCCCGTCTTCATCCAGCTCGTTGGGTTTGAAGGGCGAGATAGGCGACTTGATCGCGCTGGGTGCCACGCATTCGGGCCCATAGGCATAGCGGCCGGCGTGCAGGATCTGCATCGCGATCTTGCCGTCCGCATCATGCACCCGGTCGGTCACGATGCGGTGATTGGCAATATCCTGATCGGTGAAAAGCCCCGCCGCCCCGGGAAACACGCCCCCCTCGCGGTTGGGGGCCATACCGCCGGTGACCATCAGCGCCACGTCGCCTTCGGCCCGTTCGGCATAGAAGGTCGCGACGCGGTTCCAATCCTTGGTCTCTTCGAGCCCGGTGTGCATCGAGCCCATGAGCACCCGGTTCTTCAGCATGGTGAAGCCCAGGTCGAGCGGTTCGAACAGGTTCGGATAGTCGGTCATCTGGCGTCCTCCCGGATCTTTGCGCGCAGGACACAACAGCCTGCAGCCCCTGTCACGCCCAACGCGGCGTCACTTGACGCAGGCCGCCCTTAGGTCAACTGCCGCGATAGGTCGAATAACCGTAAGGCGACAGCAACAACGGCACATGATAATGAGCCTCGGGGTCAGCCATGCCGAACCGGATCGGCACCTGGTCCAGGAACAGCGGCGCTTCGCCCGCAAGCCCGGCGGCACGCAGATAGTCGCCCGCGAAAAAGACCAACTCGTAGGTTCCCGCCTCGAACGCGTCCTTGGGCAGGATCGGCGCATCGGTGCGGCCGTCGGTATTTGTCACCGCCTCGGCGATCTTGCGGTGGGAATTGCCGCTGACCCGGTAGAGCGCAATCGTCAGCCCCGCCGCCGGACGCCCCCGGGCCGTGTCCAGAACATGGGTAGTCAGGTATCCTTGGGCCATGCGCATGTCTCCTGTGCGGTGCCCGGCCATAATGCAGGGCTGCGCCCCCTTGTGAAGGGGCGCGAAACAGGGTGTTGTGCAGGTCTGCAAGAAAAACGGACCCGGATGATGACTCGCTACCCGCGCAACACCTATGGCTATGGCCCAATCCCGCCCGACCCGCAGTGGCCCGGCTGCGCGAAGATCGCGGTGCAATTCGTACTGAATTACGAAGAGGGCGGTGAGAATTCGGTGCTGCATGGCGATGCCGCCTCCGAGGCGTTCCTGTCCGATATCGCGGGTGCCCAGCCATGGCCGGGCCAGCGGCACTGGAACATGGAATCGATCTATGACTACGGCGCGCGGGCGGGCTTCTGGCGACTGCACCGCCTCTTCACCGGCGCGGGCATCCCGGTCACGATCTACGGTGTCGCCACCGCGTTGGCGCGCAGCCCCGCCCAGGTCGAAGCCATGAAGGCCGCAGGCTGGGAGATCGCCAGCCACGGTCTGAAATGGGTCGAACACAAGGATATGCCCGAAGCCGAGGAACGCGACGCCATCGCCGAGGCGATCCGCCTGCATACCGAGGTCGTGGGCGACCGTCCGCGCGGCTGGTACACGGGGCGTTGTTCGGAAAACACCGTGCGGCTTATCGCCGAAGAGGGCGGGTTCGACTATGTCTCCGACACTTATGACGACGACCTGCCCTATTGGCTGCGCGTGGGCGAGCGGGATCAGCTGATCATTCCCTACACGCTCGAAGCCAATGACATGCGCTTTGCCACCGCACCCGGCTACATCACGGGCGCGCAGTTCTACCAGTATCTCAAGGATACCTTTGACACGCTCTATGCCGAAGGGGCCGACGGCGCGCCCAAGATGATGAGCGTGGGGCTGCATTGCCGCCTGATCGGACGGCCGGGCAAGCTGGCCGGGCTCAAGCGCTTCATCGAGTATATCCAGTCCCATGAGGGCGTCTGGTGTCCCCGGCGGATCGACATCGCCCGGCACTGGGCGAATACCCACCCGCCGCACGGCGCGGAACGGCCCAGCGCGATGGATAAAGAGACCTTTGTCGCGCGCTTCGGCGGCGTCTTCGAGCATTCGCCCTGGATCGCCGAAGGGGCCCATGGGCTTGAGCTGGGCCGGGCCCATGACTGCCCCGCCGGGCTGCACAATGCCCTTGCCCGCGTATTCCGCAGCGCGACCCAAGAGGCGCGGCTGGGCGTCTTGCGCGCGCATCCGGACCTTGCGGGCAAGCTGGCCGCGGCCAAGCGGCTGACGGCCGAGTCGACCTCGGAACAGGCCAGCGCCGGGCTTGACGCGGTGACCGATGCTGAACGCGCGCGCTTCACCGAGCTGAACGATTCCTACACCGCCAAACACGGCTTTCCCTTCATCATCGCCGTGCGCGACCACGACAAGGCCGGTATCCTTGCCGCGTTCGAACGGCGCCTGTCCAACCCGACCGAGGCCGAGTTCGACGAGGCCTGCCGCCAGGTCGAACGCATCGCCCGTCTGCGGCTGGAGGACATGCTGTGAGGACCTACGCCTTTCCTCCCGGCGGTCACCCGGGCCAGAACAACAACCCCGAGGGCACGGCCATCTTCACCGATGCCTATGCCGTCATCCCCGCCCACACCCAGCGCGACATCGTCACGAGCTTCTTCCCAAACTGGCTGAGCATGCGCGCCTGGATCCTGGCGCGTCCGCTCAGCGGGTTCGCCGAAACCTTTGCCCAATACGCGGTCGAACTGGCCCCGGGCGGCGGCAGCGCCGAGCCCGAGCCCGATATCGCCGCGCAGGCTGCGATCTTTGTCGCCTTCGGCACCCTGCGCCTGTCCATCGGCGGCGCGCGCGAGGATATCGAGGCCGGCCATTTCGTCTATATCCCCGCAGGGGCCCGGTGGGAGATCTGGAACACCTCGGACAAACCGGCGGGCTTTCACTGGATCCGCAAGCGGTACGAACGCATCGACACGCTGAACCCGCTCGAGGCCTTCGTGATCCATGAAAGCAGGGTCGAGAAAGCCTCCATGCCCGATTGCGACGGGGTCTGGGCGACTCAGCGCTTTTTCGATCCGTTCGACGTGCGGCACGATTTTCACGTCAACATCGTCAACTTCCAGCCGGGCGGGCGTATTCCCTTTGCCGAGACCCATGTGATGGAGCACGGGCTTTATGTGTTGCAGGGCACCGCGCGGTATCTGTTGAACCGCGATTGGGTCGAGGTCGGCCCAGGCGATTTCATGTGGCTGCGCGCCTTTTGTCCGCAGGCCTGCGTGGCCACCGGGGATGAGCCGTTCCGCTACCTGCTTTACAAGGACGTGAACCGCCATCCTTCCCTGACCTTGGCCTGACCCGATGACGACCGTGACCGCCCAGCCCCTGACCGGCCAAGCCTTTGCCCCCTATGGCGATGTGCTCGACTGTACGGGCGCGCCCGACAAGATCATCAACCAAGGGCTTTGCGGGCGCTGGCACGACCGCGCGTCGCTCGATTTCGGCCCCGGGGGGCGTGCGGGGATCAGCCTGTTCCTGGCCGAGCCGCGCAGCCTGCCCTACCGGATCGAACTGGTGGAGCGGCACCCGGAGGGCAGCCAGGCATTCCTGCCGATGCATGACCTGCCGTGGCTTGTCATCGTGGCCGAGGCCGGAGACACGCCCGGCCCAATCCAAGCCTTCCTCGCCGGTCCCGGCCAGGGCATCAACTTCCATCGCGGCACCTGGCACGGGGTGCTGACACCGCTCCATGCGCCGGGGCGTTTTGCCGTGGTCGACCGGATCGGGACCACACCGAACCTGCAGGAACACTGGCTCAAGAGCCCCGTGACGATCACCGCCTGACGGGGGCTGGACGTAGCCCCGGGGCGCTGGCAGAATTTGATCAAACCCTGTCCCGGAGGTGCGCCATGCGCGACGACAATTTCCTGAAAGAGAACAACGCCCGCCACCTCTGGCATCCGATGGGCCACCCCGGCGAGGCGCAAGAGCATACGCCGCGCATCATCAAGGGGGCCCAAGGCGTCCATATCACCGATATCGACGGGCACAACGCGGTCGATGCCGTGGGCGGGCTCTGGTGCGTGAATCTGGGCTATTCCAACGACGTGGTCAAAGACGCCATCGCGAAGCAGCTATACGATCTGCCCTATTACTCGGCCTTCGCCGGCACCACCAACCCCACCGCGATCGAGGCCAGCTGGGCCGTGCGCGAGTTTTTCGCCGACGACGGGATGGAGCGGGTGTTCTTCACCTCGGGCGGCTCCGATTCGGTCGAAACCTGCCTGCGGCTCGCGCGCCAGTACCACCGCCTGCGGGGCGAGCCCACGCGCACCAAGTTCCTGAGCCTCAAGAAAGGCTATCACGGCACCCATTTCGGGGGCGCCTCGGTCAACGGCAACAACCGGTTCCGCACCGCCTATGAGCCGCTGTTGCCCGGGGTGTTCCACCTGCCCAGCCCCTACACCTATCGCAACCCGTTCCACGAGACGGACCCCGCGAAGCTCGCCCAAATGATCGCCCAGGCGATGGAGGACGAGATCGCGTTCCAAGGCGCGTCCACCATCGCCGCCTTCATCATGGAGCCCATTCAGGGCGCCGGCGGCGTGATCGTGCCCGACCCCAGCTTCATGGGCCTCATGCGCGATATCTGCGACCGGCATGGCATCTTGCTCATCTCCGACGAAGTCATCACCGGCTTTGGCCGGACCGGCGACTGGTCCGGTGCGCGGCACTGGGGGGTGCAGCCCGACATGATGTCGACCGCCAAGGGCATCACCAGCGGCTATTTCCCGGTGGGGGCCGCGCTGATGTCGGGCAAGGTGGCGGAGGTGTTCGAGCACTCGGATGCCGAGGGCGCGATCTTTCACGGCTACACCTATTCCGCCCATCCGGTGGGGGCCGCCGCCGTCACGGCCACACTGGCCGAGACCCAACGGCTGGACCTCAAGACCATCGCCGCGGCGCGCGGCGCGCAGCTTTATGACGGCGTGCTGAAACTGGCCGAGACGCATGGCATCATCGGCGATGTCCGCGGCGGGCACGGGCTGATGACCGGGGTCGAGATCGTCAGCGACCGCGCTGCCAAGACGCCGATGGACATGGCCACGATGAAGCGCATTCACCAGGCCACCTACGAGGCCGGCGCGATGGTGCGGCTGGGGATGCACAACATCCTTATGTCGCCGCCGCTCACGATCACCGAGGCTGAGGTAAGCACGATCCTCACGGCGCTTGATGCGGGCTTCCGCGCCGCCTGATCGGGCGCTGAGATCGGGGCAGCCTGCCCCCGTCTTCTTCTTGGTCCAAATACCTTGAGTTCCGAGCAGGTCTGGCCCCGCCAGACCTGCGAGAAATCAAGCGTTTTCGCGCCGTTGGCGCGGAAACCCCTTATTCGAACACCTGCCCTGCGCCCTGCCGTCGCAGAGGGCGGAAAAGCTGCATCTGGTCCCTATGTTCTTTTTCAAGACGAACAAACCAGTGGAGCTTAGACGAGGCTGTCATGGACACGCTGATCCTGTCCCGTATCCAGTTCGGGGCCAATATTTCGTTTCACATCCTGTTCCCCACGATCACCATTGCCCTTGGCTGGGTGCTCTTGGGATTCAAGCTGGCCTATAACCGCACCGGCGCCGAGAAGTGGATGGACGCCTACCGGTTCTGGGTCAAAATCTTTGCGCTCAGCTTTGGCATGGGCGTCGTGTCGGGCATTACCATGTCCTTCCAGTTCGGCACCAATTGGCCGGGCTTCATGGAAGCCGTGGGCAATATCGCCGGCCCGCTTCTGGCCTACGAGGTGCTGACCGCCTTCTTCCTCGAGGCGGTGTTCCTGGGCATCATGCTTTTCGGTGCATCGCGCGTGCCGGGCTGGCTGCACACTCTGGCCACGTTCCTCGTGGCGTTCGGCACGACGATGTCCGCCTTCTGGATCCTGGTGCTCAACAGCTGGATGCACACGCCTGCGGGCTTCGAAATCCGCGACGGCGTGGCCTATGCAACCGACTGGTTCGCGGTAATCTTCAACCCGTCGATGCCCTACCGTCTGGCGCATATGCTGCTGGCCTCGGGCCTGACCGTGGCCTTCCTGATCGCAGGTGTCTCGGCGCTGCGCTGGCTTTGGGGCGAACGCTCGGCCCAGGTGCGCGCCACCCTGCGCACCGGTCTTGTGATGGGCGCGGCTCTGATCCCGATCCAGATTTTTGCAGGCGACATGCATGGCCTGAACACGCTGGAACACCAGCCGGCCAAGGTGGCGGCGATGGAGGGCAATTGGGAAACGCGCGGGAACGTGCCGCTCCTGCTCTTTGCCCTGCCCGATGAAGAGGCGCGCGAGAACCGCTTCGAGGTGGGTATCCCCAACGGTGCCTCGCTCATCCTCAAGCACCATGCCGATGGCGTGGTGCCGGGCCTGAACGACTTCGTGGCCGAGGATGGCACGGTCGAGCATCCGCCGGTGGTGCCGCTGTTCTTCAGCTTCCGCATCATGGTCGCGACCGGTTTCGCGATGCTGCTGCTCAGTTGGGCCGGTGTCTACTTCATGGCGCGCAAGCGTCGCGGCATTGAAGGTCTGCCCAAGCCGCTGCTGTACGCGCTGGTGCCGATGGCGCTGTCGGGTTGGCTGGCCACCCTCGCGGGGTGGTACACCACCGAGATCGGGCGTCAGCCGTGGCTGGTGAACGGTGTCCTGACCACCGAGGCTGCCGTGGCCGATGTGCCCGCGCCGATGGTTCTGGGCACGCTGATCGCCTACCTGGTGGTCTACGCGGCGCTGCTCTTCGCCTATCTGGGCGTGATTTTCTACCTGTCGCGCAAGGCGGCAAAAGGGGAAGCGCCGGAAGAGCGGATCGCACTTGCGCCCCTGGCCCAGGCCCAAGTGGCTGCGGAGTGACGGCATGACCTATTCCGACCCTGCCATATGGCTTCCCTTCGTGTTCGCGGCGCTCATGGGCGCCGCGATCCTGATCTATGTCGTCCTCGACGGGTTCGACCTGGGTGTGGGCGTGCTGTTCCCCTTCGCGGACAAGGATGAACAGGACCGCATGGTCGCCTCGATCGGCCCGTTTTGGGACGCGAACGAAACCTGGCTGGTGCTGGCCATCGGCATTCTCCTGGTGGCCTTCCCAACGGCCCATGGCGCAATCCTGACAGCGCTGTACCTGCCCGTGGCGGTGATGCTGATCGGTCTGATCCTGCGGGGCGTCGCGTTCGAGTTTCGGGCCAAGGCCCCGCCCGCGCGCAAGGATATGTGGAACCTCAGCTTCTGGGCGGGCTCTCTGATGACCTCGCTCAGCCAGGGGTACATGCTAGGCCTCTACATCATGGGGCTGGAAAGCACGCCAGCGACCCAGGCCTTTGCCACGCTGACGGCGGTGTTCCTGACCGTGGCCTACAGTTTCATCGGCGCGACCTGGCTCATCCTCAAGACCGAGGGGGCGCTTCAGAAAAAGGCCGTGGACTGGGCCAAGGGCGGCATCTGGGGCGTCGTGCTGGGGCTTGGCGCGGTGTCGCTGGCCACGCCGTTTGTCAGTCAGCGGATCTGGGACAAGTGGTTCAGCTTCCCCGAGATCGTGATGCTGGCCCCCCTGCCCCTGGGCTCTGCTCTGCTGATCGCGGGGCTCTGGGTCGCACTCCGCCGTTTGCCCACGGCCGATGACAGCTTTGCCGGTCTGCCCTTTCTGGGTGCCGTAGCGCTGTTTGCGCTGGCCTTCGGCGGGCTGGCCTACAGCTTCTATCCCTATGTGGTGCCCGAGCAGATCACCATCTACGAGGCCGCCAGCGCGCCCGAAAGCCTGATGATCATCTTTGTCGGCACGCTGGTCGTGTTGCCGATGATCCTGGGCTACACGGTGCTGGCCTATACCGTGTTCCGCGGCAAGGCGACGGCGCTCAGCTACGAATGACAGGTGCCGGGGCGCTGTGACACCGTGCCCCGGCCCTTTGACCTACATATCATTCACAGAATTGAATATATTCTCCCAAACCCCTGACCGCTCCAAAGGCGGCAGATTCGGAGGAGACCCAAATGGACCCCAAACCCATCTCGGACGAAATAACCGTTTCGCCGCAGATCGCACCCTCGGACGTGGCCGAGATTGCCGCCAAGGGCTATCGCGCGATCATCTGCAACCGCCCCGATGGTGAGGGTGCCGACCAGCCCTCATTCGAAGAGATCGAGGCCGCCGCCAAGGCCGCCGGGCTCGAGGCGCGTTACCTGCCCGTCACCTCGGGCAAGGTCCGTGACGAGGATGCCGAGGATTTCGGGCGCGCCCTGATGGAGCTGCCCGGCCCGGTCTTTGCCTATTGCCGCACCGGAACCCGCTCGGCCACGCTGTGGTCGTTGAGTCAGGCCCAGACACGCGACACCGCCGACATCCTCGCCAAGACCAAGTCGGCGGGCTATGACATGGCCGGGGTTGTGCGCCGCATCGTCAACGGCGGCAAGACGCCCACCGATACGGGCGACGCCAAGTTCGACGTGGTGATCGTGGGCGCAGGCGCGGGCGGCATCGCCGTCGCGGCCAGCCTGAAATCGCGCAAGCCGGGGCTGAGCATCACGCTGCTGGATCCGGCCGATATCCACTACTACCAGCCCGGCTGGACCATGGTGGGCGGCGGTATCTTCGACGCCGAAACCACGGCCAAGACCATGGGCTCGCTCATCCCGCAGGGGGTGCACTGGATCAAGTCCGCCGTCGCCGCCTTTGAGCCCAAGGACAATGCCGTCGTGCTCGATGGCTGCCGCGTGGTCAAATACGACCGCCTGATCGTCTGTCCAGGGCTGAAGCTTGACTGGAACGCGGTCGATGGCCTGGTCGAGACGCTGGGCAAGAACGGCGTAACCTCGAACTACCGCTACGACCTCGCGCCCTACACATGGGAGCTGGTGCGCGGTCTGAAAGAGGGGCGCGCGCTCTTCACCCAGCCGCCGATGCCCATCAAATGCGCAGGCGCGCCGCAAAAGGCGATGTACCTGTCGGGCGACCACTGGTTCCGCACCGGGCGGCTCAAGAACATCGACATCCAGTTCATGAATGCCGGCGGTGTTCTGTTCGGGGTTAAGGACTACGTGCCCGCGCTCGAAGAGTATGTGAAGAAATACGGGGCCGACCTGAATTTCTTCCACAACCTCGTGGCCGTCGACGGCCCGGCGAAAACCGCGACCTTCGAGGTCAAGAAACCGGATGCGGATCCCCAAACGGTGACGGTCGAGTTCGACATGATGCATGTCTGCCCGCCCCAGACCGCGCCCGATTTCATCTGCGTCTCGCCCTTGGCGGATGCGGCGGGTTGGGTCGATGTGGACCAGAACACCCTGCGCCACGCGACCTATGACAATATCTGGGCCCTGGGCGACGTGACCAACACGCCCAACGCCAAAACCGCGGCTGCGGCACGGATCCAGGCGCCCATCGTGGCCGAGAACGTCGTTGCCGACATCCGGGGCCGGTCGCCCTCTGCGATGTACAACGGCTACGGCTCCTGCCCGCTGACGGTGGAGCGCGGCAAGATCGTCCTGGCCGAGTTCGGCTATGGCGGCACGCTGCTGCCCAGCTTCCCGAAATGGGTGATCGACGGCACGCAACCCACCCGCGCGGCGTGGCTGCTCAAGGAACAGATCCTGCCGCCCGTTTATTGGAAAGCGATGCTGCGCGGCAAGGAATGGATGGCCAAGCCCGAAAAGGTCTCGGCCAGCTAAGTGCCCAACCCGCCCCGGCCATTGCGCCGGGGCCTCTTTTTATGGCACCGCGCTGCCCGTTCCGTCCAGCCAATCGCGACCCTGAGGTCCCGGCGATGAGGCCGGGACAGGACTTTCCCGGGCACCGCGACGATTCACCCCTTTATCTATTCCGAAATTTGAATATATAGACGTCATCAGCGCGACAAGGACTCCGCCATGACACCGCCCAAGATCACCCGCGCCGCATTGGAGCGGCATCTGCCCATTCTTGAATGGTCCAAGACCTATGACCGCGACACGCTGACCAGCGACGCGGTGGCGGCGGTCATCGTGACGATCATGCTGATCCCGCAATCGCTCGCCTATGCGCTGCTGGCGGGTCTGCCGGCCGAGATGGGGCTTTACGCCTCGATCCTTCCGCTCGTGGCATATGCGATCTTCGGCACCAGCCGGGCGCTGGCTGTGGGACCCGTGGCCGTGGTGTCGCTGATGACCGCGGCGGCCGTAGGCAACCTCGGCCTGACCGATCCGGCGGCCATTGCGTTGGCCGCAGGGACTCTGGCCTTTATCTCGGGCGCAATCCTCACGGTGATGGGCGTTTTCCGGCTGGGCTTTCTCGCCAATTTCCTATCGCACCCCGTGATCGCAGGCTTCATCACTGCCTCAGGCGTGCTGATCGCAAGCTCTCAGCTCAAGCATATCATGGGGGTCGAGGCCGAGGGGCACAACCTTGTCCAGATCTGGTCCGACCTGCTGGCGCATCAGCACCTCGTGAACCCGATCACGCTGGGCATCGGCGTCACAGCGACCGTGTTCCTGTTCTGGGTACGCAAGGGTCTGAAACCCCTGCTTCTGGACATGGGCCTGACACCACGGCTCGCGGACATCCTGGCAAAGGCCGGACCGGTGGGCGCAGTTGTCGTGACTACCCTCGCGGTCTGGATCTTCGACCTGGAGAACAAGGGCGTCGCCATCGTGGGCCAGGTGCCCATGGGCCTGCCGCCACTGACCGCGCCGTCCTTCGACCCTGCGCTCTGGTCGCAGCTGTTCATCTCGGCGCTGCTGATCTCGATCATCGGCTTTGTCGAGTCGGTCTCGGTCGCGCAAACGCTCGCCGCCAAGAAGCGTCAGCGCATCGTGCCGGATCAGGAGCTTGTGGGCCTTGGCACCTCGAACATCGCCGCGGCCGTCACCGGCGGCTACCCGGTGACCGGCGGTTTTGCCCGGTCGGTCGTGAATTTCGATGCAGGTGCGGAAACCCCTGCCGCCGGAGCCTTTACCGCCATCGGCATCCTTTTTGCCGCGCTGCTGCTGACGCCACTTCTGTTCTTCCTGCCCAAGGCCACGCTGGCCGCGACGATCATCGTGGCCGTGCTGAGCCTTGTCGATTTCTCGATCCTGACCAAGTCCTGGGGCTATTCCAAGGTCGACTTTGCCGCCGTTGCCGCCACGATCTTCCTGACGCTGGGCTTCGGGGTCGAGGTCGGCGTGTCCGCAGGGGTGATCCTGTCGATCGGTCTGTTTCTCTACAAAACCTCGCGCCCCCATGTGGCCGAGGTGGGGCTGGTGCCGGGCACCCAGCATTTCCGCAATATCCACCGCCACAGCGTGGAAACCCACCCATCGGTGGTGACATTGCGGATCGATGAGAGCCTGTATTTCGCCAATGCCGCCTTTCTGCAGGATTACGTCTATGACCGCGTCGTCTGCGACCAGCCGATCAAGCATGTGGTGCTGATGTGCTCGGCTGTGAACGAGATCGACATGTCCGCGCTTGAAAGTCTTGAGGCGATAAACCACCGCCTCGACAGCATGGGGATCAAGCTGCACCTGTCCGAGGTCAAGGGCCCGGTGATGGACCGCCTGGAACGGTCGCATTTCCTGCAGGAGATGACCGGCGAGGTGTTCCTGTCGCAATACGACGCGATGAAGGCCCTGACCCCGCCCGAGGATCAGCCGAAAGCGGCAGAGTGATCTTGATCGTAGGGTGCGTGATATCACGCACCCTACCTTTGCTCCATTCATGCCAATGCACCTGCAAGGGAAGCCCCTTTCCCTGCCCCCTCCCTGCCGCTAAGACGCCCGCGACCCGCGCGCAGGACGACGATGACAGACCAGGCCCACGACCCCCATGTGCTCAACCCCTGCCTGCTGACGGGCAGCGGGCTTGCGCGCGCGTCGCGGCTCAAGCGCAAATACCGCCCCGAGGGCTATGACGACGCGCTGGACCGCGACACGCTTTGGTATGACGCGATCTGGTCCGAGGGTCGGGTCCATCTGATCTGCCCGCCCTTCAACAATCTCGCCCCGGTGATGCGACAGGCCCGGTGGGTGCTTGACGGTACGCCGGTCAAACCAGCGCGCATCCGCCGCTACAACCGCCACACGATTGTGGAGCTTCCCGCAAAAGGCGTTGCCAACGACGTTTCTGTCAGCCTGAACAATTGGACCGGGCGATCGGCCGTGTCGCGCACAGATCACGGCTTGTTTGCCCGGCTCAACACCGCGATCTGCATTTCCAAGGACAACGACCTGACCTGGATCCGGGATTTCATCCGCTTCCACCAGCATCATCACGGCCTTCAGGCGATGATCGTGGTCGACAACGGATCAACCGCCTACAGCCTCCAGGATCTGCGCACGGCCCTGGCCGAGACCGGCCTTGAACGCACGCTGGCGCTGTCAGCCCCGTTTCCCTATGGGCCCCGCGGCCGCAAACCCTACGCTAGGGCCGAGAAGTTCCTGCAAACGGCTGTCTTCAACATCCTTCGGCTGCGCTACGTTGGACGCGCCCGGGCGGTGCTGAACTGCGATATCGACGAGCTGATGTGGACCCCCGGCACGACCGTCTTCGACCTCGCCCGTCAAAGCCGGTTCGGCTATGTGCGCCTGCCCGGACATTGGCGGTTCAGCCGGACCGACCTGCCCCAGGCCGATCGGCACATGGCCCATGTCTACCGGCGGCCCGAGAGCCCCGGATGTCCGCCCAAATGGTGCCTCGTGCCCGATGGTCCGTTCCGTCGCTTCAGCTGGGACACACACAGGCTTGAGGGGTTGGGGGTCAACGGTCTCTTCCTGTCGAACAAGGGTCATTTTTGGCACTGCTTCAACGTCTCGACCGCCTGGAAGAAAAGCCGGCAGGATCCCCCCGACACCCATTTGTGGGACGACCCCGAGAGTGCCGCAGCGTTAGCGCCCGTGTTCGGGCCCGCGCCCCGGCCCGACTGACCCCGCGCGCTTGCGCCGGGCGGGCCCCGGTGACAAGCTGAGCGCGCGCCACAGAGACAGGACACACCATGATGACCGACACCGCGAACAGCAGCGCGTTGGCCCAGTTGCCCCAGACCGTGGCCCATGCCCGCAATCCGGGCCTGCCGCTCGACATGGATTGGGTGCGCGCGGTGCAGGCCAATACCTCGGCCATCGAACGCCGCGCAGCCACGCTGCCGGGGCGACGGTCGGTCAAGAAGGACCACCAGGCCGCCTGGCTGGCCCGCGCGATCAGCTGTATCGACCTCACAACGCTCGCGGGCGACGACACGCCCGGGCGGGTGCGCAGGCTCTGTGCCAAGGCCCGCCAGCCCGTGCGCGCCGATGTGCTGGACGCGCTGGGGCTGCATGGCCTGACGGTGGGCGCGGTCTGTGTATATCACGAGATGATCGCCCCTGCGGTCGAGGCGCTCGAAGGCTCGGGTATCCCGGTGGCCGCGGTCTCCACCGGCTTTCCCGCGGGGCTGTCGCCCTACCGCCTGCGCGTGGCCGAGATCGAGGAAAGCGTGAAGGCGGGCGCGGCAGAGATCGACATCGTGATCTCGCGCCACCATGTGCTGACCGGAGATTGGCAGGCGCTTTATGACGAAATGCGCGACTTTCGCGCCGCCTGCGGCGAGGCGCATGTCAAGGCGATCCTGGCGACGGGCGAACTGGGCACGCTGCGCAACGTGGCCCGCGCCAGCCTTGTGTGCATGATGGCCGGGGCGGATTTCATCAAAACCTCCACCGGCAAGGAGACGATGAACGCCACCCTGCCCGTGAGCCTGACCATGATCCGCGCGATCCGCGCCTACGAGGCTCGCACGGGCTACAAGGTGGGTTACAAACCGGCGGGCGGGATATCCAAGGCCAAGGATGCGCTGGTGTATCTGTCGCTGATGAAGGACGAGCTGGGCGATGCCTGGCTACGCCCCAATCTTTTTCGTTTCGGCGCATCGAGCCTTTTGGGCGATATCGAACGCCAGCTCGAACACCATGTCACCGGGGCCTATTCGGCCGCGCACCGCCATCCGATGGGGTGACCAGATGAAGACCTCCTTGGCACTTTCCTTTACGTGTTTCGCACTGGCTGTTTCGGCACAAGGTACAGACACGAGTGTATTTTCTTTGTTTCGCACGTCTCTTGTCGAGAAAAACATGAAAGTGCATGTCGCGACATTGGATACCTCGAATGGTTCAGATTACAACTTCGAGAATTGCTGGTTGGCTGCTCAACTCTTTCAGTCACAAGAGAGTGTAAAAACGAAATTCTGGTGTGAGCCGGGGCGGGTAGGAACCGAAAGGAAGTAGAGATGACCGTCAAGGAAATCTTCGAGACCATGGAATACGGCCCCGCCCCCGAAAGCGCTGCCGATGCCTTTGCCTGGCTTGTCGACCAGGGCGACCGGTTCGGCCATTTCATCGACGGCGCCTTTACCGAGCCCGGTGAGGGCTTCCTGTCTAAGAACCCCGCCAATGGCGAGACGCTGGCGACCCTGTCCCAGGCCACCCAGGCCGATGTGGAGGCCGCCGTTCAGGCCGCCCGCAAGGCGCAGCCGAAATGGGAAAAGCTTGGCGGGCATGGCCGGGCGCGCCACCTATATGCCATCGCCCGTCTCTTGCAGAAGCACGCGCGGCTCTTCGCGGTGCTCGAAACGCTGGATAACGGCAAACCGATACGTGAAAGCCGTGATATCGACGTGCCCCTGGCCCAGCGGCATTTCTACTATCACGCGGGCATGGCCCAGCTGATGGCGGCCGAACTGCCCGGCCGCGCCGCGCTGGGGGTCTGCGGACAGATCATCCCCTGGAACTTTCCGCTTCTGATGCTGGCGTGGAAGATCGCGCCGGCCTTGGCCATGGGCAACACCGTGGTGCTGAAACCGGCCGAGTACACCTCGCTCACAGCCCTCCTGTTCGCTGATATCTGCCGCCAGGCGGGCCTGCCCAAGGGGGTCGTCAACATCGTCACCGGCGACGGGGCGGTGGGCGAGATGATCGTAAGCGCTGACGTCGACAAGATCGCCTTTACCGGCTCGACCGAGGTGGGCCGCAAGATCCGCGCGGCCACCGCCGGGTCGGGCAAAGCGCTGACGCTGGAGCTGGGGGGCAAGAGCCCATACATCGTCTTCGAGGATGCCGACATCGACAGCGCGATCGAGGGGCTGGTGGATGCGATCTGGTTCAACCAGGGCCAGGTCTGCTGCGCGGGCTCGCGCCTGATCGTGCAGGAAGGCATCGCCGAGGATTTCCATGCCCGCCTGCGTACCCGGATGGACAAGCTGCGTCTGGGCAATCCGCTCGACAAGTGCATCGACGTCGGTGCCATCGTCGATCATACGCAGCTTGAGACGATCAAGCGAATGGTTGGCCAGAGCGACGGCGGCGAGGTCTATCACGCCCGGGTCGACATGCCGGTCGAGGGGTGTTTCTACCCGCCCACGCTGATCACCGGCCTGTCGCCCAGCGCCGCGCTGATGCAGGATGAAATCTTTGGTCCCGTCCTTGTCTCCACCACCTTCCGCACGCCGTCCGAGGCGGTGCAGCTGGCCAACAACACGCGCTACGGCCTTGCCGCGACGGTGTGGACCGAGAACGTGAACCTTGCCCTCGACGTGGCGCCCAAACTGGCGGCAGGTGTCGTTTGGGTGAACGGGACCAACATGTTCGATGCCGCCGCCGGGTTCGGCGGTGTGCGCGAAAGCGGGTTTGGCCGCGAAGGCGGTTGGGAGGGGCTGAGCGCCTACACCAAACCCGCGGGCAAAGCAAAGCCGCTGGACCCGGTCGCAGCCTTCAAGGGCGACAAGGCGCCCGTGGATCCGGTGGACCGCACCGCGAAGCTCTATATCGGGGGCAAGCAGGCCCGACCCGATGGCGGCTATTCCCGCGCGGTCTGGTCCAAGACGGGAGAGCTTTTGGGCCATGCTTCGCTGGCCAACCGCAAGGATGTGCGCAACGCGGTCGAGGCCGCCAAGGGTGCTGGCGGCTGGTCGCACACAACCGGCCACCTGCGCGCGCAGATCCTGTACTACATCGCCGAGAACCTCGCGGCGCGCAGCGATGAATTCGCCCATCGCCTGAACCAGCTGACGGGCGGGCGTACAGGCGCGAAAGAGGTGGAGGCGAGTGTCAGCCGCCTGTTCACCTATGCCGCCTGGGCCGACAAGTTCGATGGCCAGGTGCACAATGCGCCGATCCGGGGCGTGGCGCTGGCCATGCGCGAACCGGTGGGGGTGATCGGCGCGCTTTGCCCGGACGAGGCACCGCTTTTGGGCCTGATCTCGGTCATGGGTCCGGCCATTGCCATGGGCAACCGCGCTGTGCTTGTGGCGTCCGAGCCCTTCCCGCTCGCGGCCACGGATTTCGTGCAGGTACTGGAAACCTCGGACGTGCCCGGTGGGGTCGTGAATATCCTGACCGGACCCCATGCCGAGCTGGCGCCGACGCTGGCCCAGCACATGGATGTGGACGCGGTCTGGAGCTTCTCGTCCACCGACCTGGCGCAGGTCATCGAGACGGGCAGCACCGGCAACCTCAAACGGACCTGGGTCAACAACGGACAGGCGCGCGATTGGTACGGACCCGAGGGCGAAGGCCGCCTGTTTTTGGACGCCGCCACCGAGGTCAAGAACGTCTGGGTGCCCTACGGCGAATAAAAATCTCAGGTTGCAGTGAAACTCATCGCGCATGCTCTGCGTGACTGTGGCGAGGCAGGACAGACAGTCCCGCCAAACCAAAGGAGTATGTACGATGAAGACCGCACTTTGCGCTACCGCTCTGACCCTTGCGGCAACCGGGGCCTTTGCCGCCGGGCACGGGACACCGACGATGGGCTATGCCCTGGCCAATGACGGCAACACCCTTGTGGTGATGGCCGATATCTCGGCACCGGGCGAAGTGGCCACCTACGATCTGTCCACCCAGCTTGATGCCATCGCCTATCGTCCGGTGACCGGCGATCTGCTGGGCTATACCAACGGTACGATCGTCACCATCGACCCGACCTCGGGCGAGGTCACGGATCTGGGCGCCAGCTTCATGGACGATGCCATGGTGGCCGACGGTGCTGCTGTCGGGTTCGACTTCAACAACGCCATCGACGCCGTGCGTGTCGTGTCCTCGGCCGCTGACAACCTGGTCTATTTCCCCGAAGGCTTTGGTGACAACGACGAACGCGCAGGTTCGGTCCGTCGCTTCACCGCCCTGGCCTATGCCGAGGGCGATGCGAATGCCGGTGCCACGCCGATGATCTTTGCCAATGCCTATACCAACGCGCTGAACGGCATGACCGCCGACGAGACCTTCCAGTATGCGCTGGATGCGGGCCCAGATGCGCTGGTCAGCCTTGCCAACAATGCCGACACGCTCGAGACCATCGGCGCCGTCACGGTCGATGGCGAAGCGGTTGACCTGTCGATGATGGGCGGCTTCGACATTCTGTCGCCCGAGATGGGCCAGAACATGGGCTACGCCATCCTGCATATCGAAGGCGCCGAAACAGCGGGCCTGTATCAGATCGACCTTGAGAGCGGTGCAGCGACCCTGCAGGCCGATCTCGGCATGGGCGGCTTCGGCGGGTTCGCCGTGTCCCGCGGAATGTAAACCATAGCGAGTTCCAGCAGGCGGATGCATCCCCCCACCTGCCGGAGGCCCGGACCGTGCGCGCGGTCCGGGCCTTTTGTGTCCACGCTTGTCCCGTGCGGACAGTCTGACTAGCGTTTCAGAAAAGCGAGGAGCGCAATGACCGACCAGACCACCCACGATGCCGAGGGTGACCCACGCAATGCCGACCTGAAATTCTGGCTGAACGGGCAGATCGTCGGGCGCGACCAGGCGGTCGTCAGCATCTATGACAGCGGCTTCATGCTGGGAGATGGCGTGTGGGAGGGGCTGCGCCTCTACCATGGCAGATGGGCCTTTCTGGACGACCACCTCGACCGCCTGTTCGAAGCGGCCCGCGCGATCGACCTGGACATCGGTATGGACCGGGCGGGGGTCCTGGCCGCGCTAGAGGCCTTGCGCGCCGCCAACGGGATGGAGACCGATGCCCATGCCCGGCTGATGGTGACCCGCGGGGTCAAGGTGCGACCTTTCCAGCATCCGTCGCTCAGCCGGTCGGGCCCGACCGTGGCGATCATCATAGAGCATTCGAAACCGCGCCTGGGCCGCCCCATCCGGCTGGCCACGGTCCCGCACCAGCGCGGGCTTCCGATGACACAGGATCCGAAGCTGAACAGCCATTCGAAACTCAACTGCATCCTCGCCTGCATTGCCGCGGAAAAGGCGGGCGCGGACGAGGCCCTGATGCTCGATGTGCATGGCTTTGTGAACACCACGAATGCCTGCAACTTCTTCATCGTGCGCAAGGGCGCGGTTTGGACCAGCACGGGCGACTATTGCATGAACGGGATCACCCGTCAGAAGGTGATCGACCTGTGCCGATCGGACGGCATTCCGGTGTTCGAGCGGAACTATTCGCTGGTCGACACATATGGCGCGGACGAGGCGTTCCTGACCGGCACCTTCGGCGCGCAGACACCGGTGGGCGAGATCGACGGGCGGGTGATCGGGAGCGGCGAGCTAGGCCCGGTCACGGAACGCATCCGCGCGCTTTACGCCGACCTCATCCGCAAGGAGGTAGGCGCGTGAAGATTGCCTGCTGGTCGGGCCCGCGCAACCTGTCGACGGCGATGATGTATGCCTTCGGCAACCGGGCCGATTGCGCGGCGGTGGATGAGCCCTTCTACGCCGCCTATCTGGCACGCACCGGCCTGCCCCACCCGATGCGCGACGCGGTGCTGGCAAGCCAAAGCCAGGACCCGGCCCAAGTGATCGCCGACCTGACCGGGCCGGTGCCGGGCGGGCTTCCCCATGTCTATCACAAGCACATGGCGCAACACATGATCACCGGGATCCCGCGCGACTGGATGGGCGGAATGGCGCATCTGATCCTGTTGCGCCACCCGGCACGCGTGGTGGCGAGTTTCGCAAAAGGCTACGCGCATACGACGCTCGACGATGTGGGCTTTGTTCAACTGGCGGGCATCTACGATGACCTGTTGGCGCAGGGGCTGGAGCCGGTAGTCGTGGACAGCGCAGATATTCGCCGCGCGCCCGAGCGCATGCTGCGGCTGATCTGCGACCGGATCGGGCTGAGCTGGGACCCCGCCATGCTGTCCTGGCCCGCCGGGCCGAAACCCTTTGACGGCGTCTGGGCCGCGCATTGGTACGGCGCGGTCCATGGCTCCACCTGGTTCGCGGGGCCCGAGGGGGCGTTGCCCAACCTCTCAGGCGATCTGGCAGGATTGGTGGAAGCGGCGATGCCATTCTATGACCGGTTGGCCGCGGTTCGGATCGGTTAAGCCCCGCGACCCCGCCCCGGCCAACGCGCCGGGGCCTCTGGTCGAACACTGTGCAGGAGGTCCCGGGTCAAGCCCGGGACGGGGGCCACTTAGCCCTCGAAGCGGCGCTTCCGAGCCGCGATCAGCTTGAGCCGCAGGGCGTTCAGCTGGATGAATCCCGCGGCGTCGGTCTGGTCATAGGCGCCCATATCTTCCTCAAAGGTCACATGGGCCTCGGAATACAGGCTGTGATCGGACCAGCGGCCCACGCAGGTCACCGCGCCCTTGTAGAGCTTGAGCCGCACGGTACCGGTCACATGCTCCTGGCTCTTGTCAATGGCCGCCTGCAGCATCTCGCGTTCCGGACTGAACCAGAAGCCGTTGTAGATCAATTCCGCGTAGCGCGGCATCAGGCTGTCCTTCAGGTGCCCCGCGCCGCTGTCGAGCGTGATCTGCTCGATCCCGCGATGGGCCTCGAGCAGGACGGTGCCGCCCGGGGTCTCGTAGATGCCGCGGGACTTCATGCCGACAAAGCGGTTTTCCACGAAGTCGAGCCGCCCGATGCCGTGCTTGCCGCCCAGCTCGTTCAGGCGGGTCAGAAGCGAGGCGGGCGAGAGCGCCTCGCCATTGATGGACACCGCGTCGCCGCGCTCGAAACCGACCTCGATGAACTCGGGCGTATCGGGCGCCTCTTCGGGATGGACGGTGCGCTGGAACACGTAATCCGGCGCCATCTCGGCGGGGTCTTCCAGCACCTTGCCCTCGGACGAGGTGTGCAGAAGGTTCGCATCGACCGAGAAAGGCGCCTCGCCGCGTTTGTCCTTGGCGATGGGAATCTGGTTCTTTTCGGCGAACTCGATCAGCTTGGTACGGCTGCCCAGATCCCACTCCCGCCAGGGCGCGATCACCTTGATCTCGGGGTTCAGCGCATAGGCCGACAGTTCGAACCGCACCTGGTCGTTGCCCTTGCCGGTGGCGCCATGGCTGACAGCGTCGGCACCGGTTTCCGCCGCGATCTCGACCAGCCGCTTGGAAATCAGCGGGCGCGCGATGGAGGTGCCCAGAAGGTAGAGACCTTCGTAGACGGCGTTGGCACGGAACATCGGAAAGACAAAGTCGCGCACGAATTCTTCGCGCAGATCCTCTATGTAGATTTCCTTCACGCCCATCATCTCGGCTTTCTTGCGGGCGGGCTCAAGCTCTTCACCCTGGCCAAGATCGGCGGTGAAGGTCACCACCTCGCAGCCGTATTCGGTTTGCAGCCACTTCAGGATGATCGAGGTGTCGAGGCCGCCGGAATAGGCCAGAACGACTTTCTTGGGCGCGGAGGACATGGCGGTTTCCCTTTCAGAATGACGGATCGCGCGATAGCGGGTTTTCGGCCCGACCGCAAGCTGGCGGCGGGCCGTGCTTGACCGGGCGGGCGCGCATCCCTACCCCTTTGGCATGTGCAGGCAGGAGAGCGCGCGATGAAAGGCTGGCAGATTTTCGAACATTCGGTGCGGCTTGTCTTTCGCAACATCGACGCGGCGCTGCAGATCTCGGCGGTGCTTTACGCGATCTACGCCGTGGCACAAATCTACCTGATGCGCGCCCAGGCCCGGATCGACGCGCAGCTTCAATCGCTCGAGGATGGCAGCTTTGATCCCAATGCCGCGCTCGGCGCCGGTGCCGGGCTTGTCTATTTCCTGGCCAGTGTCGGCACGCTTGTGCTGGGTCTGTGGATCGCGGTCAGCTGGCACCGCTATGTCCTGCGCGAAGAACGGCCTGCGGGCTGGGTGCCGGATTGGCACGGCGGGGCCCTATTGTCCTATCTGGGCCGGTCGATCATGGTGGGCATTCTGGCGATGTTCGCGGCCCTCGCGGCCATGGGGATCATGGCCATGCTGCTGCCCGGCATCCTGAGCCTCTTGGCGGTGTTTTCGGGCGTGGCCGCGGCGGCCTACGTCTTTTTCCGTCTCTGCCCGATGCTGCCCGCCGCTGCGCTGGGCGAGCGGATGACGCTCAGGGACGCCTGGACCGCGACACAAGGGGCTGGCGAGGCGATCTTCGTTCTGGTGCTTCTGACCGTCGCGGCTTCGGCGATCCTGCAGGTGCCGACCCTGGTCGGCGGAGGCGGCGGCGGGATCATCACCATCCTCTACACGCTGGCCGTGGGCTGGGTGATGATGCTGGTGGGATCGAGCGTGCTGACCACCTTTTATGGACATTACATCGAAGGCCGCCCACTGGGTTGAGGCCTTGCCTAACGGCAGCGGCTGGGCCACAGACAGACAATGACCGATTTTGCCGATACCGCCCGTGCCGCAACCATGGCGATGCGCCAGGTGTTCCCCGCAACGCCCTGCCAGGTGAACGCGCATCTGAGCGAGCGCTATGGTGCCGAGATCCACCTAAAGCGCGAGGATCTGAGCCCGGTGCGCAGCTACAAACTGCGTGGGGCGTTCAACGCGATGCGGCTGGCGCTGCGGGAAAACCCCGATCACGCGCTGTTCGTCTGCGCGAGCGCCGGCAACCATGCCCAGGGCGTGGCCTTCATGTGCCGCCATTTCGGGGTGCGCGGCGCGATCTTCATGCCGGTGACGACACCGCAACAGAAAATCCAGAAGACCCGCATGTTCGGCGGCGACGCGGTCGAGATCCGGCTGACGGGCGACTATTTCGACGACACGCTGGCCGCCGCACAGCAATACTGTGCCGATGAGGGCGGGCAGTTCCTGTCGCCCTTCGACAACGAGAACGTGATCGGCGGCCAGGCGTCGGTCGCCGTCGAGATCGAGGAACAGCTGGGCGGCGCGCCCGACCTGATCGTGCTGCCCGTGGGTGGCGGCGGGCTGTCGGCGGGCGTGGTCAGCTATTTCGGCGACATGACCCGCTACAAGTTCGTGGAACCCCTGGGCGGGGCCAGTCTTCAGGCGGCGCTGCGGGCGGGCCACCCTGTGACCCTGCCCAAGGTCGACAATTTCGTGGACGGCGCCGCCGTGGCCCGGATCGGCGAAAAGACCTTTGCCCGGCTCAAGGATCAGGACCTGGCCGATGTTCTGGTCGCGCCCGAGGACAGGCTGTGCACCACGATCCTCGAGATGCTGAATGTCGAGGGCATCGTTCTGGAACCGGCCGGGGCGCTGACGGTCGATGCGCTCCATGACATTGCGCACAGTATCCAGGGCAAGCGCGTGGTCTGCGTCACCTCGGGCGGCAATTTCGATTTCGAACGCCTGCCCGAGGTCAAGGAACGCGCCCAGCGCTTTTCCGGTGTGAAGAAGTATTTCGTACTGCGCCTGCCCCAGCGTCCCGGCGCGCTCAAGGAGTTCCTGAGTATCCTCGGCCCCGAGGATGACATTGCCCGTTTCGAGTATCTCAAGAAATCGGCGCGCAATTTCGGGTCGGTCCTGATCGGGATCGAGACCGTCCATGCCGAGAATTTCGCGGGCCTCTTTGCGCGTCTCGATGCGGCCGGGTTCACCTATACCGATATCACGAACGACCAGACCCTGGCCGAGTTCCTGATCTGAGCTTTAACCGGGCGGTCCCTGGTCCTGCAACAGCAGGGCACGGGCGGTGTCGAAGGCCTCGACGAGGGGGCCAGGATCGACCGGCTGGCCCGCGCGCGCAGCCACTTCGCCCTCGGCACAGAGGCGGGCAAAGGCGGTAAAGCCCAGATTGAGCGCGCTGCCCTTCAGGAAATGCAGACCTTCGGCAAGTGCTGCAGGATCGGACGCATCGAGCCTGCCCAGCGCTTCAGCCGCCTCGTCCAGGAACACGTCGGCGATATCGGCGAAGTCATCCTCGCCCACAGCGGATTTGAGGTCGGCAAGCTGTGCCCAGTCGACGATCGGTTCGGTCATGGGGCAAGCTTCGCTGAACTCGGTAAACAGGCCCTTAGCCGCGCCGGTGAATTCCCAAAAATGCGAGGTTTTACCCAAGATTAAGACCCGCACAGCTAAGGAAGCCGCAAAGACCTATCGGAGCAGTACATGGCGCAGCCCCAGCCCAGCCCGCCGCGCCGCCCGGCGACAGAGGCGGCGGCACATGCGCTTGTTATCGATGACAGCCTCGGCCAGCGCCGGATCGTGTCGGCGCTGTTGCGCAAATGGGGCTACCGCGTGTCCGAGGCCGCATCGGGGCAAGAGGCGCTGGTCCTGGCGCAGGACGATCCGCCCGACGTGGTCGTCAGCGACTGGATGATGCCCGGCATGGACGGGCTTGCCCTGTGCCGCGCCTTCCGGGGGTTGGAACGCAAAAGGTACGGGTATTTCATCCTGCTCACCTCGAAATCCGAAAAGGGCGAGATCGCCCAGGGGCTCGATGCCGGTGCGGACGACTTCCTCACCAAACCGGTCAGCGCGCCCGAGTTGCGCGCACGCCTGACCGCGGGCGAGCGCATCTTGCGCATGGAACGCGAACTGACCGAGAAGAACACCGCGCTCGGCGATGCGCTCGATCGGTTGCAGGCGGTCAATGATGCGATCGAACAAGATCTGCGGCAGGCCAAGTCGATTCAGACCGCGCTCGTTCCCGAGACCCAGCGCGATTTCGGTCGCGCAAGGATCGGCCTCCTGCTCAAGCCTTGCGGGCATGTGGGCGGCGACCTCGTGGGCATGTTCTCGCCCGGTCACGGGCATATCGGGGTCTACTGTATCGACGTATCGGGCCATGGCATCACGTCGGCCATGATGACCGCCCGGGTCGCGGGCTATTTGAGCGCGGCGCATCCCGAGCACAACTTGGCCATGGAATTGCGGGTGGGGCGCTATTACGCGCTCCTGCCGCCCGAACGGGTGGCGGGGCTTCTGAACGATCGGCTGAGCGTGGATGCCGGTGTCGAAGAGTATTTCACCATGATCTATGCGGTTCTGGATCAGAACACCGGGCTTTTGCGCTTTGTCCAGGCTGGTCACCCGCCACCGCTCGTGATCCGGGCCGATGGACGTTGCGTCTTCATCGGTGATGGCGGTCTGCCCATCGGCCTCATTCCCGGCGTCACCTACGAGACGTTCGAGTGCCAGCTGACCATGGGCGACCGTGTGCTGTTCTATTCGGACGGTATCACCGAATGCCCGACCGAAACCGGCATGCTGGAGCAGGACGGGCTGCTGCGGCTGGTTCAGTCCCTTGGTCCCGGCGGCGGGACGGAATGGCTTGATGATCTCTATTGGCGCCTCGCCCAGCACCTGCCCGACGGGGTCACCCTGCCGGACGATGTTTCGGCGGCGCTGCTCGAATACACCGGCTAGGCGGGGGCTGCGTTCAGCCAGCCGGCCAGCATCGCGCGATCGCCCGATGTGCCAAGCTGATCCAGCGCGCGCACCGCAGGCATCCAGTGCGCGCTGTGCCCCGGTTCGACCGGCGGACCACGGCGCAGCACCGGGCGCGCCAGGTAGATCGTACAGACCTTTTCCGCCCAGAGATCGTATTCGGGCATGTAGGTGAAGCGCTTGTAGACCCCCAGCCGCAATGGCGCGGCGATGGACCAGCCCGTTTCCTCCCACACCTCGCGGTGCAGCGCATCGATCGGATGCTCGCCCGGGTCGATCCCGCCGCCGGGCAGCTGGAACTCGGGCACGGGCTCTTGCTGGTGGGTCAGCAACACTTGCCCTTCGCGCGGCAGGATCGCATAGACGCCCGGCCGTCGCGTGTAGCGGCGTCCGTTCTGTGGCGGTGTCCCGTATCGGCGCATGGCATCCCCCGGTTTGGTGCATCCCTTGTACGCCCTATATGGACGCGGTATTTCCAGCGCAACGCGTAGCAGGACACTCCCATGACCACCGCATCAAAACCCGCCTGGGACGACACGGTATTGCCGTTCCAGCTCGATCATTCCGACATGCGCGGCCGCGTGGCCCGGCTGGACGGCGTGCTTGACGGGATCCTGAAACAGCACGACTACCCCCCGCAGGTCGAGGCGCTTGTGGCCGAGATGGCGCTTTTGACGGCGCTGATCGGGCAGACCGTGAAGCTGCGTTGGAAACTGTCGCTGCAAGTCCAGTCCAAAGGACCGGTGCGCATGATCGCGACCGATTACTTCGCCCCCGAGACAGAGGGCCAGCCCGCCCGCATCCGCGCCTACGCGAGCTTTGACCGTGACCGCCTGACCGGCGGCACCGCCTTCGACCAGGTGGGCGAGGGGTATTTCGCCATCCTGATCGACCAGGGGCCCGACATGACCCCCTACCAGGGGATCACACCGCTTGCGGGTCAATCGCTCGCCGCCTGCGCCGAGACCTATTTCGCCCAGTCCGAACAGCTTCCCACGCGCTTTTCGCTCAGCTTCGGGCGCGCGATGGAACCGGGCGTCGCCGAACACTGGCGCGCGGGCGGTGTGATGATCCAGCACATGCCCAAGGCATCGCCCTTTGCCCAGGGGGGCGGATCGGGCGAGGACGGCCTTCTGGAGGCGTCCGACATTGTGCATGGCGACGACAGCGAGAACTGGGGCCGGGTGAACATGCTGCTCGACACGGTGGACGAGATCGAACTGATCGGCCCCACCCTGCCCGCAACCGATCTTCTGGTGCGGCTTTTCCACGAAGAGGGTCCGCGCGTCTTCGATCCGCAACCGGTCACGTTCGGCTGCACCTGTTCGGAGGATCGCGTGCGCCAGTCGCTGTCGATTTACTCGGCCAGCGATATCGAGAAAATGACCACGGATGATGGCCGCGTCACGGCGGATTGCCAGTTCTGCGGCGCGCATTACGATCTGGACCCGGCCACGCTGGGATTCGAAGCGACGGAGGGCTCCGGTGATCGGGGGTGATCCCCTCGCTCCGATCCGCGGCGCTCTGGCCAAGCCCGGCGGAGCGTCGTCGGATTTCGATCTGAACCCAGACGTGGTGCTGCCAGACAATCGCAAGCTGCGGGCCGCGGGCGTCCTCATCGCGTTTGAAACCGTGGGCCACGAGGCCAGTCTCTATCTCACCAAACGCTCATCGGCGCTCAAGCATCACCCGGGCCAGATCGCCTTCCCCGGCGGCAAGGTGGACCCAAGCGATGCCGATGCCATAGCCGCCGCCCTGCGCGAGGCGGAGGAAGAGATCGGCCTGCCGCGCGACCGGGTCGAGGTTCTGGGGACGCTGCCGATGCATGAAACCGTGACCGGTTACGCGATGACACCGGTGGTTGGCCGGATCACCGCAGCCTTCGACCCCATCGCCGAGGCGGGAGAAGTGGACGAGGTGTTCACCGTTCCCCTGTCCCATGTGATGGACCCCGCGCTCTACCGGATCGAGCGGCGCCGCTGGCGCGGGCAATGGCGGCGTTATTTCACCGTGCCGTTTGGCCCCTACTACATCTGGGGCGCCACAGCGCGGGTGCTGCGCGGCCTGGCAGAGCGGGTGCATCGGTGACCCGCGTCACCGGCGACTGGCTGACGCGAGACGCCACGCAGGCCGTCTGCGCGATGCTGACCGAGGCGGGGTACCAGGCGCTGCTGGTCGGGGGCTGTGTGCGCAATGCGCTTTTGGGCTTTCCGGTGGACGATATCGACATCGCAACCGATGCAGTGCCCGAGCGCGTGGTCGAACTGGCCGAGGCCGCGGGGCTCAAACCGGTGCCAACGGGCATCGACCATGGCACCATCACCGTGGTTGCGGACCATATCGGACACGAGATCACGACCTTTCGCCGGGATGTGGAGACCTTTGGTCGCCATGCCACAGTGGCCTTTTCCACCGATGTGCGCGAAGATGCGGCGCGGCGGGATTTCACCATGAACGCGCTTTATGCGCAGGCCGATGGCACCGTGATCGACCCGCTGGGCGGGTTGCATGATCTTCACGCGCGCCGCGTGCGGTTCGTGGGCGACCCGGTGGACCGCATCCGCGAGGATTACTTGCGCAGCCTGCGCTTCTTCCGCTTCTCGGCCTGGTATGGCGACCCGGCGCAGGGCATGGATGCCGAGGGGCTTGCCGCCATTGCCGCGCATCTCGAAGGGCTGGGGGCGTTGTCGCGTGAACGGGTCGGCGGTGAGTTGAAAAAGCTGCTCAAAGCGCCTGACCCGGCGCCTGCGGTGGGCGCCATGGCTCAGACCGGCGTGCTGGCTGCGCTGGTGCCGGGGGCCATTGCAACCCCCTTGGCTCCCTTGGTGCATCTTGAGGGGGCGTGGGGCCTCGCGCCGGACCCGATCCGGCGCCTCGCGGCCCTGATCGGCACGGACGACGCGCAGGACCTGCGGCTGAGCAAGGCCGAGATGGCCCGCCTGACCGCGCTGAGGGACGGGGCGACCGGCACGGCGGGTGCGGCAGAGTTGGGCTACCGGCTGGGGCACGACCAGGCCGAAAGCGCGCTTTTGCTGCGCGCGGCCCTGTTCGACACACCGCCCCCGCCCGATGCGCGGGACGCCGCCCGGCGCGGGGCGCAATCGACCTTTCCCGTTCGGGCACGCGACCTGATGCCGGACCTTGAGGGCCCGGAACTGGGGGCAAGGCTCACAGAGCTCGAGGCGCGCTGGATCGCGTCGGGTTTCACCCTGTCGAAACGGCAGCTTCTGGATTGAACTTAGCCCCGTTCTCAGCCATGATAGGTCATAATTTCAGACCTATCCGGTACGCATCATGCCCTTTGATCAGTTGACCGCCCTCTTGGTGCTTGCCGTGACCGCGGCTTTCACACCCGGTCCGAACAACGCGCTGGTTGCAAGCTCCGGTGCGCATTTCGGCTATCGCCGCACGCTGCCCCATGTGCTGGGCATCGCGCTGGGCTTTGGCCTGATGGTGCTGTGCATCGCGCTGTTCCTGGGTGAACTGTTCCAACGTTCTGCCCTTCTGCGCGAAACCCTGCGCTGGGCGGGGGCAGCCCTTCTTCTGTATGTGGCCTACAAGATCGCCACGGCGGGCGGTCTTTCGGGTGACAAGGGCCGTCCGCGCCCCTTCACCTTTCTCGAGGCCGCAGGCTTTCAGTGGATCAACCCCAAGGCCTGGGCCATGGCCATCGCCGTTTCGACCCAGTTCGTGACACCGGTTCAGCCGGTTCTGACGGCGACGATCATCGCAGGGATCTTCTGCATCGCGGGCATCGCCTCGGCCTCGACCTGGACGGTGCTGGGCGTGGGGCTGGGGCGGTTCCTGTCGACCGAACGGCGGCTGAGGGTGTTCAACCTGACCATGGGCCTTCTGATCGCGGCCTGCGTGATCCTGCTCTTTCTAGACTGATCCCGCCCATCCATTTCACGGGACGGCATATTCTGTCACACTAGATCGGGTATGGTCGGCCCAAGACCGAGGATCCCCGCCCGTGATTTCGTTTTTCGAACGGCTCGTCGACCCCTATGTGGCCTATGACGAGGACGACAACCCGCCCCAGCGGCTCTGGCCGTTTCTGGCCGCCTATGCGCGGCCCTTTCACCGTGTGTTTGTCTGGGCCGCGCTTCTGGCCATTGTCGTGGCGGCGATCGAGGTCGGGCTGATCTACTATATGGGCCGGGTCGTGGACCTGCTTTCGGGCGACCCAGCGCAGGTCTGGGCGCAATACGGGACCGAGCTGATCCTGGCCGCGCTTTTCATCCTGATCCTGCGCCCACTGATCCAGGCGGCCGATGTGCTGATCCTGAACAACGCGATCCTGCCGAATTTCGGCACGCTGATCCGCTGGCGGGCGCACAAGCATGTGCTGCGCCAGTCCGTCGGCTGGTTCGAGAATGATTTCGCCGGACGCATCGCCAACCGGATCATGCAGACCCCCCCGGCCGCGGGCGAGGCGATCTTTCAGGTCTTCGATGCCATCGCCTTTTCGCTGGCCTATTTCGTGGGCGCGGCGGTGCTGCTTGCAGGGGCCGATCCGCGGCTGATGCTGCCGCTCCTGATCTGGCTGGCGCTTTATGCCTGGCTTGTCGCCTGGACGGTCAAGCGCGTGGGCCCCGCCTCGCAAGCCGCATCCGACGCGCGCAGCCTTGTCACGGGCCGGGTGGTCGATGCCTATACCAACATCCACTCGGTCAAGATGTTCGCCCATCACGATCGTGAACTCGACTATGCCAAGGAGGCCATCGAAAAGACGCGCGACACCTTCCAGAAGGAAATGCGCATCTACACCATCATGGATGTGGCTTTGGTCACGCTGAACGGTCTTTTGATCGTTGCAGTCGTGGGCTGGGGCATCTGGCTGTGGGTGCAGGGCGCGGCCAGCGTCGGCATCGTGGCCGCCGCGACGGCGCTGACCCTGCGGCTGAATGCCATGACCGGCTGGATCATGTGGGCGCTGACCACCTTTTTCCGCCAGCTGGGGGTCGTGGCCGAGGGGATGGAGACCATCGCCCAGCCCATCACGCTGGTGGATGCGCCGGGCGCCAAACCCCTGCAACTGACGCGGGGCGAGATCGAGCTGCGCGAGCTGTCGCACCACTACGGACGCGGCGCGGGCGGTCTGGACCGCGTCAGCCTGACCATCCGGCCGGGCGAAAAGATCGGCCTTGTCGGACGCTCGGGCGCGGGCAAATCGACTTTGGTCAAGCTGCTCCTACGTTTCTACGACATGGAACAGGGTCAGATCCTGATCGACGGTCAGGACATCACGCAGGTTACGCAGGACAGCCTGCGCCGCCAGATCGGCATGGTGCAGCAGGACAGCGCGCTGTTGCACCGCTCGGTGCGCGACAACATCCTCTATGGTCGCCCCGACGCGACCGAGGCCGAGATGATCGCCGCCGCCAAGCAGGCCGAGGCGCATGACTTCATCCTCGACCTTGCCGATCCGGAAGGGCGCACGGGATATGACGCGCAGGTGGGCGAGCGCGGCGTGAAACTGTCGGGCGGGCAGCGTCAGCGGGTGACGCTCGCACGGGTGATCCTGAAGGACGCGCCGATCCTCGTGCTGGACGAGGCGACAAGCGCGCTCGACAGCGAGGTCGAGGCCGCGATCCAATCCACGCTTTATAGCATGATGGAAGGAAAGACCGTGATCGCCATCGCGCACCGCCTGTCCACCATCGCCGCCATGGACCGGATCATCGTGCTGGACCAGGGCCGCGTGGTCGAGGAAGGCAGCCACGAGGCGCTTTTGGCGCGGGGCGGGGTCTACGCGAGCTTCTGGAACCGGCAATCGGGCGGGTTCCTGAACCCCGAAGCGGCCGAATGACGTCTGTGTTCCATCGTTTCTCGGCCTGGGTCGGCGACATGATCGACCCCGAACGCCCCGCAGATGGCCCGCCGCCCGACCGGTTGATCCCGTTCCTGCGCTGGTCGATGGACGGCACCTGGCTTGCTGTGGGGCTAGCCAGCCTTGGCTTTGTCTTCGGTGGCGCGTCAGAAGCGCTGATGATGCTGCTGCTGGGTCAGGTGGTCGATGCGACCGCCATGGGGCCCGAGGGATTCTTTTCCGCCCAATCCGGCCTGTTGCTGTTTTCGGTGGTCTTTCTGATGGTTCTACGTCCGGCCGCCTTTGCCGGCGCGTCGGCATTCCAAAGCATCGCGCTGTTGCCGAACCTGCACAACCAGGTCCTGATCCGGCTGAACCGGCACACGCTGGGCCATTCGATCCGCTTTTTCGACGATGATTTCGCGGGCCGGATCGCGCAAAAGCAGCTGCAGACCGCGAATGCGCTGACCATGGCCGTGACCGACACGATCAACGCGGTGGTGTTCGCGCTGTCCTCGGCGCTGGGGATGCTGTTGCTCTCCGGCTCGGTCAGCGGCTGGATGGCGGTGATCGTGGCGGTGTGGCTGGCAGCCTATTTCGCGCTTCTGGCCTATTTCCTGCCACGGATCCGGGCGCGGTCCATGAGCCGGGCCAATGCGCGGGCCGCCGTAACGGGGCAGATCGTGGACACGGTTACGAATATCCGCACGGTCAAGCTGTTTGCCCGCGACGATCACGAGGATCGCGCGGCGCTCGATGCCATCGCGGGCTATCGGCTGCGCGCCATCGACTGGGCCGAATGGGCCGTGGGCTTTCGTGCCGCGATGATCCTGCTGGCGGGCGTGCTGCCCGTGGCCATGGTGGGCTATGGCCTGACGCTCTGGCAGGATGGCCGCGCCACGCCGGGCGATCTGGCCGCCGTGGGCGCCATGGCGATCCGTCTGAGCCAGATGACCGGCTGGGTCAGCTGGACCCTGATGGCGATCTACGGCCATGTGGGCGAGATCGAGGATGGCATCCGCACGCTGACAAAGCCCCATGGGCTGACCGATGCCCCAAGCGCCACAGACTTGGCCGTGACCGACGGTGCCGTGCGCTTTGACCATGTCAGCTTTGCCTACGGGCGCGAAACCGGCGGGATCGAGGGGATCGACCTGAGCGTCGCGCCCGGCGAAAAGCTGGGCATTGTCGGTGCCTCTGGGGCCGGGAAATCGACGCTGGTCGCACTTCTTTTGCGGCTTTATGCGCCGGAACAGGGTCGCATCCTGATCGACGGGCAGGATACCGCCCGCATCACCCAAGCCAGCCTGCGCGAGCAGATCGGCATGGTCACCCAGGACACCGCCATGTTCAATCGCTCGGCGTTGGACAACATCCGCTATGGCCGGCCAGAGGCGACCGAGGCCGAGGTCATCGCCGCCGCCCAAGCCGCCGAGGCGCATGACTTCATTCTCGATCTCGCCGATGCAAAGGGGCGCACGGGCTATGCTGCCCATCTGGGCGAGCGCGGTGTGAAATTGTCGGGTGGACAGCGGCAACGCATCGCCCTTGCCCGCACCATCCTGAAGGATGCGCCGATCCTTGTTCTGGACGAAGCGACCAGCGCGCTCGACAGCGAGGTCGAGGCCGCGATCCAATCCACCCTTGGCCGCGTGATGGAGGGCAAGACGGTTCTGGCCATCGCCCATCGCCTGTCCACCCTGTCCGAGATGGATCGCATCATCGTCCTGCATCAGGGCCGGATCGTCGAGGACGGCTCCCATGACACGCTCCTTGCGCAGGGCGGGTTCTATGCGCGCTATTGGGAACACCAGTCAGGCGGCTTCATCGGGTCCGACGATCAGTGGGCAGCTGCGGAATGATCCGCCGCCTGCACCGCCTGGTCGACCCGTTCACGCCCGCCGACGGCCCGCCGCCGGACCGGCTCTGGCCCTTTACCCGCTGGGCGCTCAAGGGGGCGGAACGGGCGATCCTACTGGCTTGCCTCGTGACCTTTCTGACCGGCGCGTCGGAACTGGTCGCGGCACGCTTTACCGGATGGGTGATCGACTATGCGGGCGAGATGGGTCCCGGCGGCTTCTGGGGGCCGTTCTGGCCGCTGATCCTGGGCGGGGCGCTGTTCTTTCTGTTGCTGCGGCCGCTTCTGTTCGTGTTCGACGCCAGCGTCAGCGGCATCATGCTGGGACCCAACCTGTTTCCCATGGTGCTGCAACGGCTGAACCGGCACACGCTGGGCCAGTCGATGACCTTTTTCGAGAACGATTTCGCCGGGCGCATCAGCCAGAAGGCGCTGCAGACCGCGCGGGCGCTGACCGACCTGGTGCTCGAAACGACCGATGTGGTCATCTATTCGCTGGCCATGTTCCTGGGGGCCTTCCTGCTGATCGGGGGGATCGACCCGTGGCTCTTGGGTGTCTTCGCGATCTGGGCGGTGCTTTACGCCGGAGCGCTGTGGTTCTTCATTCCGCGCGTGCAGGCCCGATCCAAGGCCCGCGCCGGGGCGCGCACATTGGTCACCGGACAGATCGTCGACGCCTATTCCAACATCGCGACCGTCAAGCTGTTTGCGCGCGACGACAGTGAGGACCGCGCGGTGCTGGACTCGCTCGATGTCTATCGCACACGGTCACTCGATTTCGGGGAACTCTCGGCCTGGTTCCGCATGACACTGATGGCCCTGGGCGGCATGCTGCCCTTTGTGTCGATCTTGGGCGCGCTCTACCTGTGGAGTGCGGGCAGCGCCAGCGCGGGCGATATCGCCATGACCGCCATGGTCACCACGCGGCTGTCGATGCTGACGAACCGCTTGGGCCGGGTGGCCATCGCGATCTTCACCAATATCGGCGAAATGGAGGATGGCATCGCCACGCTCGCCCGCGCCCATACGATCCGCGACCGCGACGGCGCGCAGGAGATGGGACGCGCAAAGGGGCGGATCGGGTTTCACGACGTGGGCTTTTCCTATGGCGGTGAAAGCCACGCGCTCAACGGCTTCGACCTGCGGGTGGCGGCGGGCGAAAAGGTGGCGCTTGTCGGCACCTCGGGCGCGGGCAAATCAACAGCCATGTCGCTTTTGTTGCGGCTCCACGATGTGGAACGGGGGCGCATCACGCTTGACGATGTGGATCTGCGCGACCTGACCCAGTCGACCCTGCGCCGCCAGATCGCGGTGGTGCGGCAGGACACCAACATGTTCAACCGCTCGGCCATGGACAATATCCGATATGGCCGCCCCGATGCGACGGACGAAGAGGTCTTTGCCGCCGCACGACGCGCAGCCGCCCATGACTTCATCCTGGGTCTCAAGGACTTCAAGGGGCGCGAGGGCTACGAGGCCCGCCTGGGCGAGCGCGGCGTGAAGCTGTCGGGCGGGCAGCGGCAACGCATCGCGCTGGCCCGGGCGATCCTAGCCGATGCGCCGGTCCTGGTGCTGGACGAGGCGACAAGCGCGCTCGACAGCGAGGTGGAGGCCGAGATCCAGTCAGCCCTGACCGAGGTCATGCAGGGCAAGACCGTGATTGCCATCGCACACCGTCTATCCACCATCGCGGCCATGGACAGGATCGTGGTGCTGGAAGAGGGGCGCATCGCCGAACAGGGCACCCATGACGATCTCTTGGCCCGCGGCGGACTTTACGCCCGCTTCTGGGACCGGCAGTCGGGCGGTTTCCTGAACTCAGATCTGGCAGCCCAGTAGGCCCAGGCTTGCGCGATCGCAAAATATGTCACACTCTCTGACCCATATGGTTGGTCAGGGAGGGGTCATGGACTACGAAACGGTGTCTGCGGATGGTTTCGGGCGCAGCCTGTCCGGGGTCGGGCTGAACCTTCTGACCCGCGATGTGCGCGGGCTGGCCGCATTTCTGCGCGATGTCCTGGGGCTGAACATCCACAGGCTTAGCGACGATTTCGCCATCGTCACCCATGGACCGCACCTGTTCCAGATCCATAGGGACGGAACCTATGGCGCGCATCCGCTGTCGGGTCTGCTGCCCGAAAACCCGCCACGCGGAACCGGGATTCAGATCTACTTGCTCGGGATCGACCCGGACGCGGCCGTGTCCCGCGCAGAGGCCGACAGTGTCCTGGAAAAGCCCGCGGACAAACCCCATGGCCTGCGCGAGGCGACGATCCTGTCGCCCGAGGGCTATGCCTTCAGCCCCGCGGTCGCACTGGCACAGCAGGGCGCAGCCTAGACCGCCACGGAGCTGCGCGGTATGGGCCGGGTCATGGACAGCTTCACCATCGACCGTCTCGGCCACCAGGGCGACGGCATCGCCCCCGGCCCCGTTTTCGCGCCGCGCACCCTGCCCGGAGAAACCGTCAGCGGCGTGCTGGACGGCCAGCGCCTGACCGAGATCCGGATCGACACGCCCTCGGCCGACCGGGTGCGCCCGCCGTGCCGGCATTACAAATCCTGCGGCGGGTGCCAGTTGCAGCACGCGTCGGACGATTTCGTTGCCGCATGGAAGCAATCGGTCGTGGCTCAGGCGCTCGAGGCACAGGGCCTGTCCGCGCCGATCCGGGGTATCGCGACCTCGCCCGCGCGGTCCCGGCGCAGGGCGGCCTTTTCCGTGCGGCGCACGAAAAAGGGCGTGCTCATGGGCTTTCACGCGCCTGCCTCGGACCAGATCGTGGAGATCCCGGACTGCCTGCTGGTCGATCCGGTGCTCTTGTCCATGCGCGACGTGGCGCAGGATCTTGCCCGTGCCGGGGGCAGCCGCAAGGGAGAGATGACGATGCTGACCACCCGGTCCGAGGCCGGGCTGGACCTTGCGGTGAGCGGCGGCAAACCGCTTGACCGGGCGCTGGAGGTCGCGCTGGCGCAACTGGCCCAAACCCATGACTTGGCCCGCCTGGCCTGGGACGGGGAGGTGATCGCCATGCGCCGGCCGCCCTACCAGAGCTTCGGCCGCGCGCAGGTGGTGCCGCCACCCGGTGCCTTCCTTCAGGCCACCCGCGAGGGCGAAGCGGCGCTGCTCGCTGCGGTGAAAGAGGCCGTTGGCCCGGCCAAGACCATTGTCGATCTGTTCGCAGGCTGCGGTACCTTTGCCCTGCCCTTGTCCGAACAGGCCGATCTGCACGCGGTCGAGGGCGCGGCGGATATGGTCACAGCGCTCGACACCGCCTGGCGCAAGACGCCGAACCTGCACCAGCTGAGCCATGAGGCGCGCGACCTGTTCCGCCGACCGCTCTTGCCCGATGAGCTTGCGCGCTTTGATGCCGCCGTGATCGACCCGCCCCGCGCGGGCGCCGAGGCGCAAGTGGCCGAGCTGGCCCGTGCCCGGGTGGGCCGCATCGCCATGGTCAGCTGCAACCCCGTGACATTCGCCCGCGATGCGAAAACGCTTGCCGAGGCGGGCTATCGCCTGAATTGGGTGCAGGTGGTGGATCAGTTCCGCTGGTCGAGCCATGTGGAGCTTGTGGCCAGCCTGACCGCAGCCCATATCGGCGACGCGTGAGACAGGAGAGGCAGGCGCATGCGGGACAGACTGGCACGGTTCATCGAACAGACCTGGGTGGTGAACGGGATCATCGGGGTGATCCTGTTCAACGCAGTGATCCTGGGGCTCGAGACCTCGGAAACCGCCATGACAGCGGCGGGGCCGCTGATCGTGACTCTGGACCGGATCTGCCTGTCGATCTTCGTGGCCGAGCTGACGATCAAACTGGTAGCCTACGGGCCGCGTTTTTTCCGGTCGGGCTGGAACATCTTCGATCTTTTCGTCGTCGGTATTGCGCTTATGCCCACCACCCAGGGCCTGTCGGTGCTGCGGGCGCTGCGTATCCTTCGGGTGCTGCGGGTCATCTCGGCGGCACCGCGCCTGCGCCGGGTGGTCGAGGGCTTTGTCACCGCACTTCCGGGCATGGGCAGCGTGTTCCTGCTTATGGCAATCATCTTCTATATCGGCGCGGTGATGGCCACGAAGCTGTTCGGCGCGGGTTGCCCGCAATGCACGCCCGAACAGGCCGCGCAATTCGAGGCCTGGTTCGGATCCATTGGCGCCTCGCTCTACACGCTATTTCAGATCATGACGCTGGAAAGCTGGTCGATGGGCATCGTGCGCCCGGTGCTCGAGGTCTATCCCATGGCGTGGCTGTTCTTCGTGCCGTTCATCATGGTGACGACCTTTGCGGTGGTGAACCTTCTGGTGGGCCTGATCGTGAACTCGATGCAGGACGCCCATGCAGAAGAGGCCAACACCGCCACCGACGCCTACCGCGACCAGGTTCTGGCGCGGCTGGAGGCGATCGAGCGTCGGCTGGCCGAACGGGACCGCGATCAACCTTAGGTCATCGGGCGCGAAAGCCCTGTCTTGCGCCCTTAAGGCGGTGTAATCTGACAGGCAAAGAGCAATACATCCCGGGCAGTGCATATGCGTGGTCTTCTGTTTCTGTCAGCCCTCGTCCTGGCCTTTGGCCTATCGGGCTGTGCCTCGAAATTTCAAACCTACAATGGCCCCGAGGTGACCCGTGTTCACGTGGACAAGGGCGACCGGCGGATGCATCTGCTCCATCACGGGCAGGTTCTGAAAAGCTATGATGTGGGCCTTGGCTTCGCGCCCGATGGTCACAAACAGTTCGAAGGCGACGGCCGCACGCCCGAGGGCGAATACCTGATCGACCGCCGCAATCCGAACAGCGAGTTTCACCTGTCGATCGGCATCAGCTATCCCAATGAAGACGACCGCGCCTTTGCAAAGGCCATGGGGAAGTCACCTGGCGGAGACATCTTCATCCACGGGCGCCCCTTCAAATACCGCAAGGGCGGGCGCGACTGGACAGCCGGCTGCATCGCCGTCACGAACCGCGAAATGCGCGAAATCTACGCGATGGTGCAGAATGGCACCCCGATCAGCATCGTGCCCTGAGGCGCGATAGACCCGTGTTCAACTGTCGCTTTCGTCGAGCGCGGCGGTCACGTCGCTGACGAGGCTGCTGGCCGGGTTCTGCGCGGCAAGCTCTTCGGTGCCCATCACGAGCGTCCACCAGATCTTGCCATTCGATTCCTGGTGCCAGGAAAAACCCATGTCGCGGGCGCGCGGGTCGACGATCAGGTCGCGGGTCGCGGGTTCCTGCATCCAGGCCGCAAGGGTTTCCAGCTCGGTCTCGTAGGTTTCCGAGATGTTTTCGCCCAGAAGCCGCCCGCCATAGCCCACCCGGCGCACCCGGTCGATGGGCGAAGACCCGTCAGAGCCGAAATGCCAGGGCCGGTTCTGCACCGCCATATCCCGCGCATGGGTCGCGGCGGCGGCGTTCAGGCGCGAATCGAACTCGACCGGCGCAGCACCCGCGGCTTCGCGCAGCGCATTGACCGAGTCGAGCATGCGGAACTGGATCCGCGAGGTTTCTCCGATCCCGATCTGATAGCGCCGCGGCAGAGGCTTGCCATCGGGGCCAAGCTGAGGCTCGGGCGGCGTTGCACATGCGGCAAGACCGAAGACCAGAAGGACCGAAAGAAGTCGGGACATGCGTGACATTGCGCCTCTGCCGTTGCGGTTTACGAGTCTGCTTGCCTTAGCGCGGCGCGCGTTGCGTTACAAACCCACATGCGCGTGATCGGAAGCGATGACGCCGGTTTGAATTGCGACTGCGACTTTCGCGCCATATGCTTTGCACCACGGCAGGATTTCAGGTTTCGGAGAAGACCCATGACGAAGATGCCCCCCTATTCGCTTGGTCGCCGCGCGTTTATCGCGGGTGGCGCGTCGCTGCTTGCTGCGCCCGCGGTGGCCCAATCCACCGGTGACACGGTCGAATTCGAACAGGATCTGACCGGCGCCGTGCGCCGCAACATCTCGAGCTTCCGGACACTGGACTGGCGGCCCTATTTCAACTCGCTCGACAACGGTGCGATCCTTGTCGATATCTCGTCCCGGGCCCTGCACTACTGGAGCGAGGACGGGAACACCTACAAGCTTTACCCATCGAGCGTGCCGCTGAGCGAGGACCTGACCCGCCGCGGCCGGACCCGCGTCGTGCGCATGGTCGAAGGCCCCGATTGGCGCCCCACGCCGTCGATGAAAAAGCGCAATCCGGAATGGCCTGACTATGTGCCCCCTGGTCCGGACAACCCGCTGGGCACCCATGCGCTGTATCTCAGCTGGACCTATTACCGCATCCACGGCACCCACGACACGCGCAAGATCGGCCGCCGGTCGTCGAACGGGTGCATTGGTCTGTACAATGAACATATCGCTGAACTTTTCGCCCTGACGAAGGTTGGCACCCAAGTGTTGCTAATTTGACGACATCGCCACGATCTGAGCGCGCCGGGCCACATCTTGCATTTGCAATCGTCCGAGTTTGCTGGTTAGACAAAGACACGAGGTAAGTCTTGGGTGCTTGTCACTTTCCTCATTTTGGTGACAGGCGAATTCTGGAGGATACTATGAAGAAACTCGCTCTCGCTGCTGCTCTGACCGCTGCTGCATCGACCGCATACGCCGGCAACATGTCGGAGCCGGTCATGGAAGCACCGATCATCGTGGAAGAAACCACTCAGGCGTCCAGCTCGGCCGGCATCATCGTGCCGCTGATCCTGCTGGCCGTTGTGGCTGCTGCTGTCGCCGACTAAGTCGCGGCACCTGCAGAAAGAACAAAGGCGGTGCTTTGCGGCACCGCCTTTTTTCGTGTCCGAAGGCCCGGGGCGATAGCACCCAAGGCCAGGCCGGTCAGTCAACCCAGCCCTTGAGGTTGTCCTGAATCACCGCCGACAGCGCCTTGATATGGGCATCGTCATCGTTGAGGCAGGGGATATAGGTAAATTCCTCACCGCCCGCTTCTTCGAAGCTTTCCTTGATCTCTTCGTTGATCTCTTCCAGCGTTTCGATGCAGTCGGCGCTGAACGCAGGCGCGCAGACAGCAATGTTTTTCTTGCCGTCCTCTTCGGCCAGGCGCGCGACCTCTTCGACGGTGTAGGGCTTCAGCCATTCCTCGGGACCGAAACGCGACTGGAACGTGGTGGTGATCTTTTCATCTGGCCAGCCCAGACGCTCTTTCAAAAGGCGCGTCGTTTTCTGGCACTGACAATGGTACGGGTCGCCTTCGAGCAGGTAGCGCTTGGGCACACCATGGTAGGAGCAGACAAGGATGTCGGGCTCTTTTTCCATCTTGGCATAGGCAGTCTCGATCGACTGGGCCAGGGCCTCGATGTAAAGCGGATGCTCGTAATACGGGTCCACGACCCGTGCCGTGGGCTGCCATTTTTCCTGCATGAGTGCGCGGAAGAACTGGTCGTTCGCCGTGGCCGAGGTCGCACCCGCGTAATGGGGGTAAAGCGGGAAGAAAAGGATCTTGCGGCACCCCGCCTCGGTCATCGCGCGGACCTTTGACTTGGTCGACGGGTTGCCGTAGCGCATGCAGAAATCCACCATCACCTGGTCGCCGTAAAGCGCTTCCATCTCCTTGGTGATCTTAGCGGTCTGGTCTTTTGTGATTGTCATCAGGGGGCTTTCGCCCTGCTCTTCGTTCCAGATCGACTTGTAGGCTTCGCCCGAGCTGAAGGGGCGTTTCGTCAGGATGATGAGCTGCAGAAGCGGTTGCCAGATCCACGGGCTGTAGTCGATCACCCGGCGGTCCGACAGGAATTCATTCAGGTAGCGGCGCATCGACCAGTAGTCGTAGTTGTCCGGCGTCCCGAGATTGGCCAGCAGGATACCGACCCGCGCTGGCGGCACCTTGGGGTGATCTGCATCGGCGTGGATCGGGCGGGTGGCTTCTTTGCTTGCATCCAGCATCGGAACTTCCTGTTGGGTCAAATCACATTGGAAATAGGCGATGTGACCGTGGGGTCAATCGCCAATGGGCGTTTCGGTTGTGCCCAACGCGTCGGCCAGCCGGGTCTTGGCCGAACCGGGGCGCAGGGGACGAGGCTGATCGGGGGCGGGTGCCCAGCCTGTCAGCACAATCATATCATAGGTGGCCGGGATACGCCCGTCCTCCGTGCCGTAGTGGGCCTGATAGAGCTCAGCCGCCCGCAAAAGAACGGACCTGCGCGTGGGCTGTCGCGGGCGCTGTGACAGCGCGTTGGTCTCGCCCATGGCGCGCAGGTCGCGCATCAGATGCAGGGCGCTTTCGTAGCTGGCGGTCAAGGGCACGTTGTCGGCGACGGGCAGCGCATAGCCTGCCCGCTGCATCAGCGCGCCAAGATCTCGAATCTCGGCCATGGGGGCGACGCGCGGGGACAGACCGCCCGACAGGTCGGCCTCAGCCTGGGCAAGGCTCGCGCGCAGTTCGGTCAGCGTCTGGCCACCCAACATCGCTGCCAGCATCAATCCATCGGGGCGCAACGCATGCTGCACTTGGATCAGCTGACCCACGGGATCGTTGGCCCAATGCAGCGCCATGCAGTGCAGAACCAGATCGTGCTGCCCCTTTTCGAGGGCCAGTACCTCGTCATCGGGCACCGCCACGGCTTCGGGCCAGCGCGCCTGCCACAACTCCGGAAAGGGCGTGACCACGGCAGGCGCGGTAAACGTCCTGTTAACCATGAGGAGCCGATCCTGCAGCTCGTCCGCCGCCAACGCGTGCAGAAAGGGCAGGCTGTCGGGGTTGGCACGGGCGCGGTTGCGCGCCAGGGCGGCGCGGTCGGTCAGTTGGGGTGTTTCAGACATAGGCAAAGGATAGGATGACCCGGCACTGGTTTCAAACCGCGCTCCGCACGATCTACCCGCCGCTCTGCGCGGGCTGCGAGGCCATGGTCGCGTCCGAGGACGGGTTGTGCGGCAGTTGCTGGCGCGATCTTTGGTTCTGCGGAGATCCGGTTTGCGATCTGTGCGGCGTCCCCCTGCCCGGCCCCGCCCTCCTGCCGGAAGACGGCACCGGGGCCGAAAGCGGCACCGACCGCCTGCTGTGCGACGATTGCCTGGTCACCGCGCGGCCCTGGGACCAGGGACGCGCCGCACTTCTCTACAAGGGCACCGGGCGCAAGATGATCCTTGCGTTGAAACACGGCGACCGCATGGACATTGCGCCCTTGGTCGCAGGCTGGATCGCCCGGGCCGCCGCACCGCTGGTGCAGAAGGGAACCATCGTGGCCCCCGTGCCGCTTCACTGGCAGCGGCTGGCCCGCCGTCGTTTCAATCAGGCGGCGCTTTTGTCGCATGGGGTGGCCCGTATCCTGGGTGCCGACCATATACCGGACCTGTTTCAGCGCACCCGGCGGACGCCCTCACTGGACGGAAAAGGGCGCTCGGCAAGGTTCGAAACCCTTGAACACGCCATTAGACTGGACCGGCGGCGGGTGGAACGGGCCAAGTCCCGGCCGGTGCTGATCGTGGATGACGTCATGACCTCGGGTGCGACACTGGCCGCCTGCGCCGAGGCATGCCACGCCATTGGCACAGGCCCTGTTCGCATCGCGACCTTGGCACGCGTTGCAAAGGACACCTAAATATCCGACAAACAAGATGTTGGAAGGATGTCCGATGAAACCCGTTGAAATCTATACCTCGCCCATGTGCGGTTTTTGCCACGCAGCCAAGCGGCTGTTGACACAAAAGGGCGTCACGTTTTCCGAAATCGACGTCTGGGCAGACCCCGCCCGCAAGCCAGAGATGATCCAGCGCGCCAATGGCGGCCGCACGGTGCCGCAGATCTTTATCGGCGAAGACCATGTGGGCGGCTGTGACGAGCTGTACGCCTTGGAGCGGGCCGGTAAGCTCGACGCGCTGCTCGCGGCCTGACCCGATGCGCGCGGCCCTGCTTCAGCTGACATCTGGCGATGATCCGGCGGCGAACCTCGCCGTCACCTCCGCCATGGTGGCCGAGGCTGCCGCGCAGGGCGCGGGGTTTGTCCTGACACCCGAGGTCACGAATTGCGTGTCTCTCAGCCGGTCGCACCAGGATGAGGTACTGCAGCACGAAGCGGACGACATCACCCTCGCCGGGTTGCGCGAGGTAGCTGCGCAGCATGGTGTCTGGCTGCTGATCGGGTCGCTCGCGCTCAAGACCGCCGATGCCGATGGCCGTTTCGCCAACAGGTCGTTCCTGATCGACCCCAAGGGCGAGATCGCCGCGCGCTACGACAAGATCCACATGTTCGACGTGCAGGTCACCGAGACCGAGACGTTCCGCGAATCCGAAGGCTACCGGCCCGGGGACCGCGCGGTTCTGGCCGAGACGCCCTTTGGTACCATCGGCCTGACGGTCTGCTACGACCTGCGCTTTCCCTATCTCTATCGCCAGCTCGCGACGTCCGGAGCACAGATCCTGACGGTGCCAGCGGCCTTTTCCCCGGTAACCGGCGCCGCCCATTGGGAGCCCTTGCTGCGCGCCCGCGCGATCGAAACCGGCTGCTACGTGTTGGCCCCGGCCCAGACCGGCACCCACGCGGCCAGCGCAGGCAAGCCGCGCAAGACCTATGGTCATTCCCTGGCCGTGGCACCCTGGGGCGAGGTTCTGACCGATGCCGGGACCGAGCCTGGCATCACCTATGTCGATCTGGAGCTGTCTGCGGTGACAGAGGCCCGACGCCGTGTGCCGTCCCTGACCCATACCCGCAGTGTTGCGGGGCCCGGCGGATGAGCACGCCCGACGATACCCATCCCCTTGCGGTCACGCTTTTCAGCGAAATCCTGACCGCCGACCAACTGGTGCGCAACCGTCTGTCTCGGGTGATGCCAAAGGGGATGGAGATCTCGCATTTCTCGGTTCTGAACCATCTGGCCCGCATCGCCGGGGAACGCACGCCCGCGCAGCTTGCCAAAAGTTTTCACGTCACCCGCGGGGCCATGACCAACACCCTGAGCAAACTGGAATGGGCGGGCTACATCCATGTCCGGCCCGATTGGGACGATGCCCGCCGCAAACTGGTGACGATCAGCCCGGCGGGACGGCAGGCGCGCGACGCCGCGCTGGCGGCGATCACGCCCATGGTGGGCGAGTTGGTCACCGAATTGGGCGATGACCGTGTGCGCGCCATCCTGCCGATCCTGCGCGAGTTGCGCCTAAAGCTCGAAGAGTAGGCCCGGGCCTCAGGCGGGGTTCAGCGCGGCGGTGACGTAATTCACGGTCAGGTCACGGTCGGACAGGGACCAGGACCAGCTGACCGGGTTGAACACAAAGCCCTTGCGATCCACCGGATCAAGACCTGCGTTGCGCATCAGCTCGAACAGCTCGTCAGGCGTGATGAACTTGGACCATTCATGGGTGCCCTTGGGCAGCCAGCGCATGACGTATTCCGCCCCGACGATGGCCATGACAAAGCTTTTCGGGTTGCGGTTGATGGTGGAACAGATGTGTAGCCCGCCGGGCTTCAACAGCTGGCGGCACGCGGTCAGATAGGCCAGCGGGTCGGCAACATGCTCGACCACCTCCATGTTCAGGACGACGTCGAACTGCTCGCCCGCGGCTGCCATCGCCTCGGCGGTGGTGTGGCGATAGTCGATCTCGAGCCCCGATTGCTCCGCGTGCACGCGCGCGACAGGGATGTTCCGCTCGGCCGCGTCGGCGCCCACAACCGTGGCCCCCAGCCGCGCCATGGGTTCGCACAAGAGCCCGCCACCGCAGCCGATGTCGAGGATGCGCAAACCGGCGAAGGGATTGGGCGCGGAAAGATCGCGGTCAAACTCGGCCGCGATCTGTCGCGTGATGTAATCCAGCCGGCACGGATTGAGCATGTGCAGCGGCTTGAACTTGCCGTTCGGGTCCCACCATTCGGCGGCCATTGCCTCGAACTTGTCGATTTCGGCGGCATCCACGGTGGTCTGGGGCGCTTGCATTCTCATCTCCATGTGCTCATTTGGGCGCATCACCCTATATAAGACCACGATGGATAAATTCTCGGGCCAAAAAGGCGCAGCTCAGTACCTGTACCCTCCGATCAACCCGTTTGATCAGAGGATGATGCGGGTCGATGGCGGACACACGATCTATGTGGAGCAATGCGGGCGGCCCGATGGGCGGCCCGTCGTGGTGTTGCATGGCGGGCCGGGCGGCGGCTGCAGCCCGGCGATGCGGCGCTATTTCGACCCGTCGGTCTACCGGATCATCCTGTTCGATCAGCGCGGGTGCGGGCGGTCGCGCCCCCATGCGGCGGTGACCGACAATACGACCTGGCACCTCGTCTCGGACATCGAGACGATCCGCGCGGATCTGGGCATCGCGGACTGGCTCGTCTTCGGCGGCAGCTGGGGGGCGACCCTGGCGCTGGTCTATGGCGAAACCCATCCCGACCGGGTGCAGGGGCTGATCCTGCGCGGCGTCTTCCTGATGACCCGGTCCGAGCTTGACTGGTTCTACGGCGGCGGCGCGGGCAAGTTCTGGCCAGAAACCTGGGCGCGGTTCTGCGAGCTGGTGCCCGAGGACGAGCGCCACGACATGATCGGCGCCTATCACCGGCGGCTCTTTTCCGGCGATCTGCGGATGGAGACGCGCTATGCCCGGGCCTGGTCGGCCTGGGAAAATGCGCTGGCCTCGGTCTATTCCAACGGATCGGGGGGCGAGGCGCCCGGGGATTATGCCCGCGCCTTTGCCCGGCTCGAAAATCATTACTTCATGAATGCGGGTTTTCTCGAGGAAGACGGCCAGATCCTGCGCGACGCGCACAAGCTGCACGGCATTCCCGGAGTGATCGTGCAGGGCCGCTATGACATGATCTGCCCGCCCCATGCCGCGTGGTCGCTCGCGCGGGCTTGGCCCGATTGCGACCTGCGCATGGTGCGCAACGCGGGCCACGCCCTGTCCGAGCCGGGCATCAGCTCGGAACTGGTGCGCATCATGGACGAAATCGCCGAAGGCTGAGCGGCGTTCACCGCGCCCGGCCACCAAGCCGGGAGCCTGCCCCGGCCCACGAGCCGGGGCCTCGGATCACCTCTACCGCCGCCGCAGATCCTCGAGAATGCGCAGCGACGCGTACCCATCGGGCGCAATCCCACGCGCGCGTTGGTAATCACGCACGGCCCCGATGGTCAGCGGGCCGATCTTGCCATCCACGCCCTGGGTGCTGAACCCGGCCGCCGTCAGGCGCTGCTGCAACTCCTTGCGTTCTGCAAAGGTCAGCGCCCGGTCGCCGCGCGGCCACTCCGCCTGGATCGGGCCGCCGCCCTTCAACCGGTCGCTCAGGTGTCCTACGCCGATCACATAGGCATCGGCGGTGTTGTAGCGCTCGATCACGCCGAAATTCTTGAAGATCAGAAAGGCCGCGCCCTGGGCACCCGCGGGCAACAGGACCGAGGCCGCGCCGTAGTCGGGCACCGCGCGGCCGTTCATGCCCACCACACCCAGCCGCGCCCAGTCGCTTGGCATCTTCTGGATGCGGCGGTTGGCCTGGGTGTAGTCGAAACCGCGGGGCAGTTGCACCTCGACGCCCCAGGGCATGCCTTTGACCCAGCCGAAGCGTTTGAGATAGGCTGCGGTCGAGGCCAGCGCATCCGTGGGGTCGTCCGACCAGATGTCGCGTTTGCCGTCACCGGTGAAATCCACGGCATAGGCCAGGTAGGACGTGGGGATGAACTGCGTGTGCCCCATCGCGCCCGCCCAGCTGCCGGTCATGTTGCGCGGGGCCACGTCGCCCGACTGGATGATCTGCAACGCCGCGATCAGCTGTTTTTCGAAGAACGCGCCCCGGCGCCCGTCATAGGCCAGGGTCGCCAGCGCCTCGATCACGTCCTCGTCGCCACGATAGGCACCATAGGCGCTTTCGAGCCCCCAGACGGCCGCCACCACCTCGGCCTCGACGCCATAGGTGGCCTCGATCGCCTCAAGCGTGCGGCGATGCTTGCGCAGGGCGGCCTTTCCATTGCGCACCCGCGTGGGCGAGGCGGCGCTGTCCAGGTAATCCCAGATCGTCTTGGTGAATTCCGACTGGTTGCGGTCGCGGGCGATGACGTCGGTGTTGTAGCGGATGCCGCGCAGCGCGCTGTTCAGGACCGACGCGCTGATCCCCTGAGCCTGGGCCCGGCGGCGGAATCCTTCCACCCAGCGCTGGAAGCCGAGATTGGAGGTCGAGATCTGCTCTGATGCCGGCACGATCCGCGCCGTCGCGGGCCGCACTTCCGGCCGCGGCGAGCGGATCATCGCCACACGCTGCAGATCGACCGTGTCGCGTGCCATCTCCGGGCGCAGCTCCGGACGGGGCGATACATCGACAAGCCCTGCTGAAAGAGGGCCTGCACAGCCCAGAAAAACGGCCGAGACGGCCCCAAACAATCGTCGCATCCCATTTGTCCTGCTCGCTTTGGATACGCTCGCGATGCTACGCATTTTGTTTCCGTTTAGGAAGCAATCCCTTGCTTCACTCTGGATCGAGCTTCGTTTTTGCGCGTGTTTCCGCTGGGCCGCTTCTGACCGGCGACCGATCATCCGGCGGCGCCGGTTTTGGGCGCGGTCTGCTCGGCGGCATCGCCAGGCGCCAAACTCTCGGGGTGATGCCGCTCGAGGGCCGCGAGGATCTCGGGCTTGCGCAAGGGCTTGGTGAGATAGTCGTCCAGACCGGCCTTCAGGATCGCATCGCGGTCCTCGGCCATGGCATGGGCGGTCATGGCGATGACAGGCACGTGGCGACCATCGCCTGCCGCGGCCTCGGCGCGTCGGATCTCGCGCGTGGCCTCCTTGCCGTCCTTGCGCGGCATGGAGATGTCCATGAACACCAGGTCCGGCGACAGGGCGCGCCACTGCGCAACCGCCTCTTCGCCATCCTCCGCGAAATGCAGGTCGATCGGCAGGTCGGCCACCATCTTGGAAAAGACAAGCCGGTTGGTCTTGTTGTCCTCGCAGGCCAGCACGCATAGCCGGGTGTCGGGCGCGGACGTCTTTGGCGGCGTCGCAGCGGCGGCAGTGGCCGGGCGCGGCCCGCCGGTGACCTCTGCGATGCGGTCGAACAGCGCGCGCCGGGCCACCGGTTTCTGCAAGAGCGCCTGGACATGCATGCGGGCCGGGTCCTGTTCGGCGAAGCCCGGGTTCGAACTGAGCAGAAGAATGGGCTGGGTCAGGCCGCGCGCGCGCAAGGCCTCGGCCAGTTCGAGCCCGTCGAGCCCGGGCATGTTGTGATCGGTCAGGATCAGGTCATGGTCGGACGTCACCCGCTCCAACGCGGTCTCGGCGCTGTCACAGACCGTGACCTCGGCCCCCAATGCGGCCACCTGCTTTTTCAGGATCATCCGGTTCACCGCGTGATCGTCAACCACCAGTACCCACGCGGGCGCGGCTCGGGGCAGCAGGTCGCAACCATCACGCTCGGCCACGGCAAGGCTGATGCGGAAGCCAAAGCATGCGCCCTCGCCCGGTTTGGACTCGACCCAGATCTCGCCCCCCATCAGCCCGATCAGCCGCTTGGTGATCGCCAGGCCCAGCCCCGTGCCTTCGAACTGGCGGTTGCGGTCGTCCTCGACCTGGTTGAACTCACCAAGGATGTGGCGTGCCTTGTCTTTCGGTATGCCGATGCCCGTATCCTCGACCGCGACATGCACCTGGGCAGCCCCGTCGCGTTCGACGCCGGTCACCCGGATCAGGACATGGCCCTTGGGCGTGAATTTCACCGCATTGCCGATGAGGTTGGTCAGCACCTGCCGGATCCTGCCGGGATCGCCCACCAGCCGGGTTGGAAGGAAGACATCGTAATCCACCAGCAGCGCCAACCCCTTTTCCCGGGCGGTGGGCTGGAGCAGCATGACGATCTCGTGGATCGAGCGTTCGAGGTCGAAAGGCTCGGGGTGCAGCACCATCTTGTCCGCCTCGATCTTGGAGTAATCGAGCACGTCGTTGATGATGACCAACAGTGCCTCGCCCGAGTTGCGGATCGTGTCGACGTAAAGCCGCTGTTCCTGGCTCAGCTGGGTGTCCGTCAAAAGATCGGCCATGCCCACCACACCGTTCATAGGCGTGCGGATCTCGTGGCTCATATTGGCAAGAAAAGCCGATTTCGCCCGGTTCGCCGCCTCGGCCTTGGCTTGGGCCTGTTTCAGCGCCTTCTCATAGCGGATCGTCTCGGTGATGTTGAGCGCGAGCGTGACCACGTCGCCGCCATGCCCGCGCTGGTCGATCAGCTTGATATAGGCGCCGTTCCACAGCTTGATGATGCGCGGCTCTGGCGTGGGCGATTGCCAGCGCGTCAGCATCTGGGCGCGCCAGTCTGCAGGGCACAGGTCACCGATATCGACGATCCCCTCTTCGGTCAGCAGCTGCAAGATGCGGGGGTAGGTGACACCGGGCACGACCTCTTCGAGGCCCTCGAACACGGACAGATAGGCGTGGTTGGCAGCGATCATGCGGTTATCCGCGTCGAAAAAGGCAAAACCGTCCTGGATGGCCTCGATTGACAGCCAAAGCCGCCGTTCGGCCACCTCGATCTTCTGGTTGGCCACGGTCAGATCCAGCTTGACGCGCTTGTTTTCGTCGCGGACGGTCGCAACCTCAGCCCGGGTTTCAAAGATCTCGTCCGACAGGGCCTGGGCGTGGCGGCCCAGCTTGCGATTGGCCGCAAACAGTTCGGCCTGCTTGAGCTCGAGCAGCCGCTCGGCCGCGAGCCGCGCGCGCCGTTCCTCGGCCAGTTTGTTGGCAAGGCTCATGCCGGTTCCCCCGATCGGATGCTGACGCCAGACCGGGCGAGTATTGGCGGATCATGATGAACAGGCGCTTAAACCCGACCCGGCAGGGGAATCGCACTTGAGCTTTGACAGTTGTGCAGAACTGGATTCTTGAGGTTTCATCATCAGATGGAGCTTCGAGATGCCGGCA
>CAJXWO010000005.1 GCA_913062865.1 uncultured Paracoccaceae bacterium
TTCACCCAGAATGGCCGAAAGGCAATCCTGAACAAGCTGGTCGAGTCCGAAGGCTTCGAGAAGTTCCTGCACGTCAAATACATGGGCACCAAGCGGTTCGGCCTGGACGGCGGCGAGGCGCTGATCCCGGCGATGGAGCAGATCATCAAGCGCGGTGGTCAGCTGGGCCTGAAGGAAATCGTCATCGGCATGCCCCACCGGGGGCGCCTGAACATCCTGGCCAACGTGATGGGCAAGCCCTATCGCGCCATCTTCAACGAATTCCAGGGCGGCAGCTTCAAGCCCGAAGACGTGGACGGGTCGGGCGACGTGAAATACCATCTCGGCGCATCCAGCGACCGGGAATTCGACGGTAATTCCGTGCACCTGTCGCTGACGGCGAACCCCTCGCACCTTGAGGCCGTGAACCCGGTTGTCCTCGGCAAGGTTCGCGCCAAGCAGGACCAGCTGAATGACACCGACCGCACGGCGGTGATGGGCATCCTGCTGCATGGGGATGCGGCTTTTGCCGGGCAAGGTGTCGTGGCCGAGGGCTTTGGCCTGTCGGGTCTGCGCGGCCACCGCACCGGCGGCACGATGCACCTTGTCGTCAACAACCAGATCGGTTTTACCACCGCGCCGCATTTCTCGCGCTCTTCGCCCTATCCCACGGATATCGCGCTGATGGTCGAGGCGCCGATCTTCCACGTGAACGGCGACGATCCCGAGGCCGTGGTCCACGCCGCCAAGGTCGCCACCGAGTTCCGCCAGAAGTTCCACAAGGACGTGGTCATCGACATGATCTGCTATCGTCGCTTCGGCCATAACGAGGGCGATGAACCGATGTTCACCAACCCGATCATGTACAAGAAGATCAAGCAGCAGAAGACCACGCTGACCTTGTATACCGAACGGCTGGTCAAGGACGGGCTGATCCCCGAGGGCGAGGTCGAGGAACAGAAGGCCGGGTTCCAGAGCTACCTCAATGATGAGTTCGAGGCCGGCAAGGATTACAAGCCCAACAAGGCCGACTGGCTGGACGGCAAGTGGTCCCACATGGACCGCAAGCAAGAAGACTACCAGCGCGGCGAAACCGCCATCAAGAAAAAGACCTTTGACGAGATCGGCAAGGCGCTGACGACCGTCCCCGACGGCTTTCCCATGCACAAGACGGTGGGCCGCCTTCTGGAAACCAAGCAGAAGATGTTCCAGACCGGAGAGGGCTTCGACTGGGCCACGGCCGAGGCGCTGGCCTTCGGCAGCCTAATGACCGAAGGCTACCCGGTGCGGCTGGCGGGCCAGGACAGCACCCGCGGCACGTTCAGCCAACGCCATTCCGGCATCGTCAACCAGGAGACCGAGGAACGCTATTTCCCGCTCAACCACATTCGTGACGGGCAGGCCCGCTACGAGGTCATCGACTCGATGCTGTCGGAATACGCGGTGCTCGGCTTCGAATACGGCTATTCGCTGGCCGAACCCAACGCGCTTGTTCTGTGGGAAGCCCAGTTCGGCGATTTCGCCAACGGCGCCCAGATCATGTTCGACCAGTTCATCAGTTCCGGTGAATCGAAATGGCTGCGCATGTCGGGTCTTGTCTGCCTCTTGCCCCACGGTTTCGAGGGCCAGGGGCCGGAGCACTCCTCGGCCCGGCTGGAACGGTTCCTGCAAATGAGCGGCGGGGACAACTGGATCGTGGCCAACTGCACCACGCCGGCCAACTATTTCCACATCCTGCGCCGTCAATTGCACCGCACCTATCGCAAGCCGCTGATCCTGATGACGCCGAAATCCCTGCTGCGCCACAAGCTGGCCGTCAGCAAGGCCGAGGAATTCCAGAAAGGCAGCAGCTTCCACCGGGTGCTGTGGGACGATGCGCAATACGGCAATTCTGACACCCAGCTGGTCGCGGATGACAAGATCAAGCGTGTCGTCATGTGTTCCGGCAAGGTCTATTACGACCTGCTGGAAGAACGCGACCGCCGAGGCATCGACGACATCTACCTGATGCGGTTCGAGCAGTTCTACCCGTTCCCGGCGCAATCCGCAGTGAAAGAGCTTCAGCGCTTCCCCAATGCCGACATGGTCTGGTGCCAGGAGGAACCCAAGAACCAGGGCGCCTGGTTCTTCATGGAGCCGAACATCGAATGGGTGCTGACCCGCATCAAGGCCAAGCACACGCGCCCCGTCTATGCGGGCCGCGCCGCCGCCGCCTCGCCCGCCACGGGCCTGGCCTCGCGCCACAAGGCAGAACAAGAGGCGCTCGTGAACGACGCGCTGACCATCGAAGGGAACTAATGCAATGACCGAAGTCCGTGTCCCCACCCTGGGCGAAAGCGTCACCGAAGCGACGGTGGCAACCTGGTTCAAGAAGCCCGGCGACAAGGTCGCACAGGATGAAATGCTGTGCGAGCTGGAAACCGACAAGGTGACGGTCGAGGTCCCCTCGCCCGCCGCCGGCACCCTGTCCGAGATCGTCGCCGCCGAGGGCGAGACCGTGGGCGTCGATGCCCTGCTGGCCAGCATCTCGGCCGCCGACGATGCCGGCCCGGAACAACCCAAGGAACGCAGCCAGAAGGAAAACGGCGACCGCGCCGAAGCCAAGGACGAAAAGTCCGATACCGGCGGGAGTGGTGCCGAGATGGACGTGATGGTGCCGACCCTGGGCGAAAGCGTGTCCGAGGCGACCGTGTCCACCTGGTTCAAGAAACCGGGCGAGGCCTTCGCCGCCGACGAGATGCTCTGCGAGCTGGAGACCGACAAGGTCTCGGTTGAAGTGCCCGCACCCGCCGCCGGCGTCCTGACCAAGGTGCTGGCCGAAGAAGGCAGCACGGTCGAGGCCGGCGGCAAGCTGGCCATCATGTCGACCGACAGCGAGGCCGCGCCGGCCCCCGCCGCCGACGACAAGGACGAGGCTCCGGCCGCCAGCTCCTCGGGCACCGGCAAGGATGTCGAGGACGCGCCCAGCGCCAAGAAGCTGATGGCCGAAAACGACCTGACGGATGTGCAGGGCACCGGCAAGGATGGCCGCGTCATGAAAGAGGACGTGCTCAAGGCCATGGCCGCCCCCGCGGCATCGGCCCCTGCCCCGGCTGCCGCCGCGCCGCGCGCCCCCGTCGCCGCCGAGCAGGCCGCGCGCGAGGAACGGGTCAAGATGACCAAGCTGCGCCAGACCATCGCCAAGCGCCTGAAGGACAGCCAGAACACCGCGGCCATGCTGACCACCTACAACGAGGTGGACATGTCCGAGGCCATGGCCCTGCGCAAGCAGTACAAGGACGAGTTCGAGAAGAAGCACGGCGTGCGCCTTGGCTTCATGTCCTTCTTCACCAAGGCCTGCTGCCACGCGCTCAAAGAGGTTCCCGAGGTCAATGCCGAGATCGACGGCACCGAGATCGTCTACAAGAACTACGTCAACATGGGCATCGCCGCGGGCACCCCGCAGGGGCTGGTCGTGCCGGTCATCAACGACGCCGACAGCATGTCCTTCGCCGAGATCGAAAAGGCCATCGGCGAAAAGGGCCGCAAGGCGCGCGACGGCAAGCTGTCCATGGCGGAAATGCAGGGCGGGACGTTCACCATCTCGAACGGCGGCGTCTACGGCTCGCTCATGTCCTCGCCCATCCTGAACCCGCCGCAATCGGGCATCCTGGGCATGCACAAGATCCAGGACCGGCCCATGGTTGTGAACGGCGAAATCAAGATCCGCCCGATGATGTACCTGGCGCTCAGCTACGATCACCGCATCGTCGACGGCAAGGGTGCCGTGACCTTCCTTGTGCGCGTGAAAGAGGCGCTCGAGGATCCGCGGCGACTGTTGATGGATCTGTAAGGACCGGGGTGCGTGCAAGCACGCACCCTACGCCGATCTCGTAGGTTGGGTTTCCAACCCACCGCCCCGCGCCAAAGGCTGTCATGACCCCCGAACTCATCGCCCTCACCCTCGCTGCCCTTCTGCAGGTCGTGCAATTCACGATCTACTCTCTCACCGCACAACGGCAGGTGGGCACGGACTACGCGGCGTCCCCCCGGGACGAGCCGCGCCAGCTCACCGGTCTCGCGGGCCGGGCGCAGCGGGCGATGAACAACCATTTCGAGGGGCTGATCCTTTTCGGCATCGCCGTCTTCGTCATCACGGCCTCGGACCAGGCAACACCCTTCACCGCCGCCTGCGCCTGGATCTACCTGGGCGCGCGCGTCCTCTACGTGCCCGCCTACCTCTACGGCTGGACCCCGGGGCGGTCGCTGATCTGGGTCGCGGGCTTTCTCGCCACCGTCCTTATGCTGCTGGCCGCGCTTCTGTGATCCTCCGTTTCGGACATATCGCGACTGGACAGGCCCCCTGCCCCTGTCTTCATCTTTCCAGAAATACTCCGGGGGGAGTTGCGCATCGCGCGACGGGGGGCAGCGCCCCCCACGGTTTTTCCTGCAAAAACCGTCCCCGCCCCAACAGAAAGGACCATCCTCATGGCAAGCTATGATGTCATCGTCATCGGCTCGGGCCCCGGCGGCTATGTCGCCGCGATCCGCTGCGCGCAACTGGGCCTCAAAACCGCCTGCGTCGAAGGCCGCGAGACCCTTGGCGGCACCTGCCTGAACGTGGGCTGCATCCCGTCGAAGGCGCTTCTGCATGCTTCGCACCAGCTCCACGAGGCCGAGCACAACTTTGCCAAGATGGGTCTCAAGGGCAAAAGCCCCTCGGTCGACTGGAAACAGATGCTTGCCTACAAGGACGACGTGATCGGCCAGAACACCAAGGGCATCGAGTTCCTGTTCAAGAAGAACAAGATCGACTGGCTCAAGGGCTGGGGCGCGATCCCCGAGGCCGGCAAGGTCAAGGTTGGCGACGAGGTTCACGAGGCCAAGTCAATCATCGTCGCCACCGGCTCCGAGGCGTCGAGCCTGCCGGGCATAGAGGTGGATGAGAAGATTGTCGTGACCTCGACCGGCGCGCTGGAATTGCCAAAGATCCCCAAGAAGATGGTCGTGATCGGCGCGGGCGTGATCGGCCTGGAACTGGGCAGCGTCTATGCCCGCCTCGGCACCGAGGTCACGGTGGTCGAATATCTCGACGCGATCACCCCCGGCATGGACGGTGAAGTGCAGAAGACCTTCAAGCGTCTCCTGGAAAAGCAGGGCCTCAGCTTCGTCATGGGCGCCGCGGTCCAATCGGTCGAGACGATGAAGACCAAGGCCAAGGTGCATTACAAACTGCGCAAGGATGACAGCGACGCGACGCTGGATGCCGATGTCGTGCTCGTGGCGACGGGCCGCAGGCCCTATACCGACGGTCTGGGCCTCGATGCGCTGGGGGTCGAGATGACCGAGCGTGGTCAGATCAAGACTGACGCCCAGTGGCGCACCAATGTGCCCGGCATCTACGCCATCGGCGATGCCATCGCGGGCCCGATGCTGGCCCACAAGGCCGAAGACGAAGGCATGGCCGCTGCCGAGGTCATCGCGGGCAAGCATGGCCATGTGAACTATGGCGTGATCCCGGGCGTGATCTACACGCATCCCGAGGTCGCCAATGTCGGTCACACCGAGGAAGAGCTGAAAGAGGCTGGCCGCGCTTACAAGGCCGGCAAGTTCAGCTTCATGGGCAACGGCCGTGCCAAGGCCAATTTCGCCGCCGACGGGTTCGTCAAGATCCTGGCGGACAAGGAGACCGATCGCATCCTCGGTGCCCATATCATCGGGCCGATGGCGGGCGATCTCATTCACGAGATCTGCGTGGCCATGGAATTCGGTGCCTCGGCCGAGGATGTGGCGCTGACCTGCCACGCACACCCGACCTATTCCGAGGCGGTGCGCGAGGCGGCGCTTGCCTGCGGCGACGGCGCCATTCACTCGTAGGAGCGTTGTGAGGGGCGCTGCCCCTCTTGGCCGGGCATGCCCGGCCAATTCACCCCGAGGGTATTTGGGCCAAGAAGAAGATCAGGGGTGCCAGCCCGCCTCTGACATAAGCGCGTTCGAGCGCGTCTCGACAACCTCTTCGAGCCGGGACAGGAACGCCGCGCGATCAAGCCCTGGTGGAATGGGCTCGAGAAACTCGACAACCGCGTGGCCCGGCTTCCGGTAAATGCCCGTGCGCGGCCAGAACACCCCCACATTGGTGGCCGCGGGCACGCAAGCCTGGCCCGTCTCTTCGTACAGGACCGCGCTGCCGACCTTGTAGGGCAGATAGGCGCCGGGCGCGACACGGGTGCCCTGGGGGTAGATGATCAACTGTCCCGGCGGCGCATCGCCCTTTTTCACGTCTGCGACCATCTGGCGGATCGCTTCGGCCCGTTTTCCCCGGTCGACCGGCACGCAACCGATGCGCTTGGCGTACCAGCCCAGGATCGGCGCCCAGCGCAGCGACCGCTTCATGATGAATTTGGGCCGCGGCACCACGCTCACGATCAGGATGATGTCGAAGAAGCTTTGATGCTTGGACGCGATCAGGACCTCGTCATGCGGCACGTTCCCACGCACCTCCGAGGTGAGCCCCACCATCCAGGACGCGGTCCAGCGCACCCAGCGGCAATAGGTACGCACCCCCGCATAGGCCCCGCGCCGGTCGACGATGGCCCAGGGCGTGAAATAGACCGCCATCAGCGCCATCATCGCGTACATCTGCCCCACGAAAAGAAGCGAGCGGATCCATTGCAGCGTGCGTCCCATCAGCTCAGCCTTTGCAGGCTGCGGCGCGCGGCGGCGCGGGTGGCCAGGAAGGCAACGGCGGCGGCCAATGGCGGGATCACCAGCGTCCAGCCCCATTGCAGGCCGGACAGGCCCAATCCCGTCAGCACGCCCGTCTCATCGTCCCCGCCACCCCGCGGCAGGATCACGAGCGTCAGAACGCCGAGCACTGTCCCCCCAAGGGCCCCGGCTGCGGCGCGAAGTGTGAAACGGCGCACGAAAGCCCCCGCGATATAGTTGTCCCGGGCCCCGACGAGCCGCATCACGGCGATGACCTGAGCATTTGCAGCGAGCGCCGCGTTTGCCGCGAGCGTGATCATCGCGCCGGTCGCGCCACCGATCAAAAGGATCGCCAGCCATCCCAGCGCCCGGAGCCGCCCCGCGGCTTCGACCAGGGGTCGGCGCCAGGCGGCATGATCGTCCAGCACCGCGCCCGGCACTTCGGCCTGAAGCCGCAGGCGCAGGCCCGTGGCGTCGTAGCCATCGCCCTCCGCGATCACCTCGATCAGCCGCGGAATGGGCAACTGGTCCACGGGCAGGTCCGGCCCGAACCAGGGCTCCAGCAGCACGCGCTGGTCTTCGTCGCTCAATGCGCGGGCCTCGGCCACGCCGGGCGTCGTCTCGAGGACCCGAAGGGCGGCGCGTGTCTGATCCTCGATCTGGTCGGCCGGGGCGGAAATGCGGATGGTGGCGCTTTTCGCAAGGTCGTCGCCCCATCGCTCGGCAAGGCGGCCCGACGCCAGCGACAAAGCCAGCGCAAAGACAGCAAGGAACGCCATCGCGGCCGAGGTAAAGACCGTGAGCGTGACGGTAAACCCCGCAGGCGGCACCATTCGGTCGGCCTGCGGATCGCCGATCAGGAACGCCAGGGCGGCATGCAGGGCCCGCATCACAGATCCGCCCCTGCCAGTTGCACCCGCCGGTTCGAGATGCGCAGCACCCGGGCCTGCACTTGGCTTTTCGCGGCGCGAATGAGTTGCAGGTCATGGGTGGCGATCATGATCGTCTTGCCCATGCGGTTGAGTTCCACCAGCAGGTGCAGCAGGCGTTGCGACATCTCCCAGTCGATATTGCCCGTGGGCTCGTCGGCCAGCACGATCTCGGGCGACATGATCACCGCGCGGGCCAGTGCCGCGCGTTGGCGTTCACCGCCCGACAGTTCCGGCGGCAGCGCATCGGCCCGGGCGGTCAGCCCGACCCACCCCAGCAGGTCGCTCAGGTTCTGCGCCTGATCCGGGCCGCCCTGATGCGACACGGTCAGCGGCAACGCCACGTTCTCGGCGACGGGCAGATGATCGAGAAACCGGCAATCCTGATGCACCACGCCGACCTTGCGCCGCAGGATCGCGATATCGTCGCGGCTCATGGCACGGATATCTTGACCCCAAAGCCGCAGATGTCCCGCGGTGGGCACGAGTGCGCCGTAGAGAAGCTTCAAAAGGGTGGTCTTGCCGGCACCCGACGGGCCGGTCAGGAAATGGAAAGAGCCCGGCGCCAGCTTGAGCGAGATCTCGGTCAGAAGCTCGCCACCGGCGTAGCCGTAGCTGTAGGCCACATTCTCAAGCTCTATCACACCCAACCCCTGCCCGCTCTCGCGCCTTTTTGCATCAGCGCCCCTCCGGTTTCAATCCGCCATGGACCGGCCCGGCAGATCATTGCGTTTTCGTTTCCGCCACCGGATGATAGGACAGGCGTGGAACACCGCCTGCGGCAACGAAGCGAGAGGCTCAATGCGTCTGATCTGTCCGAATTGCGGGGCGCAGTACGAAGTGCCCGATGACGTGATCCCGGAAACGGGGCGCGATCTGCAATGCTCGAACTGCGGTCACACATGGTTTCAGCTGCATCCCGACCACGACGCGGGCCTTGCCGACGATCTGGGCGCACCGCCACCTGACGACGCATGGGACGGTGATCCGAACCCGCCTCGGCCCGAGGACGACGCGCACCCGGATCCGGCACCAGAGACAAGGCGCCCCGCGGACAGCACGGCGCGCCGCAGGCTCGATCCGGGCGTCGCCGAAGTGCTGCGCGAAGAGGCCGAGCGCGAGGCACGGGCCCGGGCAGCCGAAAGCCGCGCGGCGCTGGAGAGCCAACCCGACCTGGGCCTGGCGGATCCGGCGGACGACGCCCCCCGCCAAGCCCAGGAGGCCCGGGACCGCATGGCCCGTATCCGGGGCATCAAGGCAGACCCGGATCCTGACGATCCAGCAGAAGCAGAATATGCGGATCCGATCGAGACGGGCCAATCCAACCGCCGCGACCTTCTGCCGGACATCGATGAAATCAACTCGTCCCTGCGGTCTTCGAGCGATCGGAAAGCCTCGGCCCCGGCCGGCACGGTTGCCGCCAAGGCGCAAGCGCGGCGTGGCGGCGGGTTCCGGCGGGGGTTTTCCCTGTCCCTGATCGTGGCCGCTGGGCTGATCGCCCTCTACGCCTATGCGCCGCAGGTCACTGCACGGGTTCCCGCCGTGGCGCCCTATGTCGACGCCTATGTGGGCCATGTGGATCGCGGACGGGTCTGGCTCGACGGTCAGGCGAAAACGGTGCTCAGCCAGCTTGACGCGATGTCCTCGGAAGGATCCGGTTCAGTCGAGACGCCGCAAGACGGCAGCGCGGACGGGGGTGCCGAAACCGGCGATTGACCCCGGTCAGAACCGGTCGAGCAGCCGTTCGAGATACTCCAGTTCAACGTCCGGGCGTTCGCCATCGCCCGACCGGCGGCGGATTTCATCCAACAGCTCCTGCGCGCGACGATAGACGTCTTCGCCCTGCAAAAGCCCGTCTTGCGTTCCGATCTGGCCGCGGTTGCCCGCGCTGCGGCCCAACGGGTCCTGCTGTTGGCCGCCCGGGTCGCCCTGGGCGGTGCCTTGCGGGCCGCCGTTCTGCTGCTGTTGCTGTTGCGCCAGTGCCTCGCCCAGGTTGCGCATCCCTTCGCGCAGCGCTTCCATCGCTTCGGCCTGACGGTCGATGGCCTCGGCCAGATCATCGCTGCGCAGCGCCTCTTCGGCCCCGTCCATGGCCCGACCCGCCCGGTCGAGCGCGTCACGCGCGGCATCGCCTTCGGGCGTGCCCGCGCCGGGCAGGTTCTGGCTTTGACGGTTCAGCTCCTGGCGCAGCGCCTGCTGACGATCCGCGAGCGATTGTGCCGGATCCTGGCCTTGCTGGCCGTTCTGGCCGGGCTGACCCTGTTGGCCTTGGCCCTGACCCTGCCCGGGCTGCTGGCCCTGGCCTTGTCCGGGTTGCTGTCCCTGCCCCGGCTGCTGGCCCTGCTGCCCCTGGCCGGGCTGCTGCCCCTGTTGGCCTTGCTGGCCCTGTTGTCCCTGCTGACCCTGTTGCTGCCCCTGGCCGGGGTTGAACTGCTCTTGCAGATCGCGGAACGCCTGGTCGCTGAGCCCTTGCTGATTGCGCAGGGTTTCGGCCAGGCCTTCCATCGCTTGCTGGCCAGGCGATTGCTGACCCTGACCCTGGCCTTGGGTCACGCGCATGTTCTCCATCATCTCCTGCAGCTGGCGCAGCGCCTCTTGCGCCTCGGCCATGCGGCCCTGTTCCATCAGCTCCTGGATGCGGTCCATCATGCGCTGCAAATCGTTCTGACTCATCTGCATCATGTTCTGGTCGCCCTGCTGCGGGTCACCGTCCTGGCCCTCGTTCTGGGCTTGTCGGCTCAGCTGCCGCAGGTACTCGTCAGTCGCTTCGCGCAACTCCTGCATGAGCTGGGCAATCTCCTCGTCGCTGGCTCCGTTTCGCATCGCCTCCGACAGTTGGTCCTGCGCCCGGCGCAAACGCTCGAGTGCATCGCCCAGATCGCCCTCTTCCAATACGACGGCCAGGTCCCAAAGCGCCTGGGCGATCTCGTCCTGCTGCTCGGTGCTCATGCCAAAGGCGGCAAAGGTCTCCAGCCGCCGCAGGATGACCCGCAGACGTAGATAGGCGGTGGACGAGCGAAAGATGTCGTCGGGACGATGCGAGACGGCCCGCAGCATCTGGGCCACCCGATCCGCGTTGTCGCGGGTCCACAGAAGGTCGCGGCGCTGTTCGATCACCGCCGCCGCCAAGGGGTCGAAAAAGCGGCGCGCGGCAAGCCTGCGGGTTTCGGGCACGCTTTCGCCCGCCTGCTGGGCCGCATCGACCGCGCGCAGGGTGATCGTGACCGGCAGATTGGCCCAGGGGTGTTGGGAAAGATCCTCGATCACGGTCTCCTCGAAATCCGAACGCGATCCAGTGATCGGCATCGGCAGAGGCAGAACGATTTCGTCCCGCGGCTCAGGCTCGGCGGCCAGGCCATGCCGGCGATCGACCGCATCGAGATCCAGCGCAATCACCGCCTCGCCTGCAATGACGGCATAGTCGTCCTTGGCTGCGAAGGGCAGCGACAACTCGCCCCGCCCCGTGGCCTCGGCCTCGCCGGTCAGGCCAACCTCGGGCGGCATGTCAGGTGTCATGCTCACCGACCATTCCTGACCCGCGGGACCGTCGATGCTCAAGCTGCCCGATTGGGTGATTTCAAAATCCTGCACCGGGTCGGACGCCGGGGAGACCTCGCCCGTGCGGCCCGAGACGGTTTCCGACACGCTGAGCGCGCCCGGCTCGCCATACAGGCGCAGGGTCACGCGGCTGCCTTGGGGCGCTGTGATCGTCCCGTCGAGGTCGTTGAGATAAAGCGCGGGCTTGCCGGTATAGGCAGGCGGCTCGACCCATCCTTCCCAGCTTGGGCCCGTGGCAACGGTCACGCCGCTGCCCGGTGCCATCTGGGTCACGGATCCGATCCGCCAGACCGACCCGAAAAGAAGCGCCACCGCCAAGGCCAAGAGTGCGACGTAACGCAAGGCGAAGGGGTCCCGGCTTGACACGCGCAGGTCCGGCTCCACCGCGTGCGCGGCCGCGGCGCGCTCTGCCATGCGCCGTTGATGCGCGGCCCAGACGGCACGCGATTGCGGGTCGGTGTCGCCGATCACGGGTTGATCGAGCAGCGCCTGGATCGGCCGGCCTGGCATGGTCTCATCGAGCCGGGCCAACGCCTCGTCCCGGGCGGGCCAGCGGAACTGCCGCGCTCCGCGCCACAGCGCCCAGACAGTCCCCGCCACCACCACGACGGCGGCCGCCCAGACAAGCTCGACCGAAAGGGTGTCCTGAAGGCCCAGCATCAAGGCCGCAAGTACAAGTGCAAGGATCGACCACAGCGGCCAGAAGCCCCGTACGAGCCGTTCCGCCACCATGCCGGCCTGCGTCAGAACCAACGGTCGGCAGATCCGTGCCAGCGTGTCCGTGGATGCCTGCTCAGCGTTGCTCATGCCTGTATCCCGCGCAGTGCCCCGCGCGGAATAGCGCTAGAGCCATTCGGGGATGGTATCGCGATTTATGATGTCGTCAAAGGTCGGGCGCGGACGGATCACCGCCCACCGATCGCCATTCACCATCACCTCGGGGATCAGGGGCCGGGTGTTGTATTCGCTCGACATCACCGCGCCATAGGCGCCTGCACTGCGAAATGCCACCAGATCGCCCAGTTCGAGCGGCGCAAGCGGCCTTTGGCGGGCGAATGTGTCGCCGCTTTCGCAAACCGGGCCGACAATATCAAAGGGCTGCATGTCAACGCCAGGCGCGGCTTCGACCACGGGCACAATATCGTGATATGCCTCGTACATGGCCGGTCGGATCAGATCGTTCATCGCCGCGTCGAGAATCACGAAGTCGCGCCCCTCGCCATTCTTGAGATAAACCACCTGGGTCACGAGGATGCCCGCATTGCCCGCGATCAGCCGCCCGGGCTCGATCTCGACCTCGCAGCCCATGTGTCCGACCTCGTCCTTGATGAGCTGGCCGTATTCCGTGGGCAGCGGAGGCGCCTCGTTCGAGCGGGTGTAGGGAATGCCAAGTCCCCCGCCCAGGTCGAGCCGCGTGATCTCGTGCCCGTCGGCGCGCAGGGTCTCGGTCAGCTCGGCCACCTTGCGATAGGCCAGGCGGAACGGCTCGAGTTCGGTCAGTTGCGAGCCGATATGCACGTCGATCCCGATAACCTCGAGCCCCGGCAGCCGCGCGGCATGGGCATAGACCTCGCGGGCGCGGGAGATGGGGATGCCGAACTTGTTCTCGGATTTGCCGGTGGCGATCTTGGCGTGTGTCTTGGCGTCCACGTCCGGGTTCACGCGCACGGTGATGGGCGCCACTGTGCCCAGCTCGGTCGCGACGCGGCTGATCACCTCCATCTCGGGCTCGGATTCCACGTTGAACTGACGGATACCGCCGGTCAGCGCCGCGCGGATCTCGTCTTCGGTCTTGCCGACGCCCGAGAACACGATCCGCTCGCCCGGCACGCCCGCAGCCTTGGCGCGCGCGTATTCGCCGCCCGATACCACATCCATGCCGGCACCCAGCGCCGCCAGCGTTTTCAGGATCGCCTGGTTGCTGGCGGCCTTCATCGCGTAGCAGACAAGGTGGTCGATCCCGTCAAGCGCCTCGTCAAAGAGCCGGAAATGCCGGGTCAACGTCGCGGTGGAATACAGGTAGAAGGGCGTGCCAACCGCTGCCGCGATCTCGGGCACCGGGACGTCTTCGGCGTGCAGCACGCCATTCTGGTAGACGAAATGATCCATGACGCGGCTCTTAACAGAACGGCGGCGCGGCGCAATCGCCGTCGCCCTGGGTCGTGACCCTCAGGTCACCGGGCGGGTGCGCAGGAACAGGTAGAGCGGCAGACCGCAGCTGACCCCAATGCAGAACGTGGCGGGGATCGCGATCAGCGCCAGCCAGTTCCGGCGGGTGAAGGTTTCGGCCAGGATCCAGATCGTCAGCGCAATGGCTGCGATGGTCAGATCCCAGACCAGACCGGTGGTCGAGGCGTTGACATACCACGCGTCGATCAAACCCGAGAGGCCGGTGCCCGTCTCGTTCATGTAGGTTACGAACCAGTACATCGGGTGGATCGCGCCCCAGATGGCGAGGGCGAGGTAGATCATGCGCAGGGGGGACATGGGCAGAAGCTCCTTACAGGCCGACCGACACGGTCACGGGGCCCTTGCGCAGGTTGACCTCGGTCGCTGTGCTGACTCCGTCCGATACGATGGTCACACTTTGTGTCACGGTCGGGCGCACCGGGTCGCCATCGACACCACAGCCCGCCAAGGCCGCAAGCGTCAGGATCAGGCCAAGCCGTTTCATGCCAGCACCTCCTTCCAGCGGGCGATCTGGGCGCGCACCTGCTCCGGTGCCGTGCCACCGTAAGAGGTACGCGAGGCGACCGAGTTTTCAACGGTCAACACGTTGAACACATCCTCGGTGATGCCGTCGTGGACGTCTTGCATGTCGGCAAGGGTCAGGTCGGGCAGGTCGCAGCCCTTGGCCTCGGCCAGGGCGACCAACGATCCGGTGACGTGGTGGGCCTCGCGGAAGGGCAGGTTCAGCACGCGCACCAGCCAGTCGGCCAGGTCGGTCGCGGTGGAGAACCCGTTGCCCGCCGCGGCCGCAAGAGCCTCGCGGTTGCCGGTCATGTCGCGCACCATGCCTTCCATCGCGGCGAGCGCCAGCATCAGGCTGTCGGCGGCGTCAAAAACCTGTTCCTTGTCTTCCTGCATGTCCTTGGAATAGGCCAGCGGCAGGCCCTTCATCACCGTCATCAGCGCGACAGTCGCCCCGAAGATGCGCCCGACCTTGGCGCGGATCAACTCGGCCGCGTCCGGGTTCTTTTTCTGCGGCATGATCGACGAGCCGGTCGAAAAGCGATCCGACAGCGTGACAAAGCGGAACTGGGCCGAGGACCAGATCACCAGCTCTTCGGCAAAGCGCGACAGGTGCATCGCGCAGATCGACGCCGCCGACAGGAACTCCAGCGCGAAGTCCCGGTCGCTCACCGCGTCGAGCGAATTGGCCGCCGGCCGGTCGAAACCCAGCGCCTTGGCCGTCATCTCGCGGTCGATTGGGAACGAGGTCCCAGCCAGCGCCGCCGCCCCAAGGGGGCATTCGTTCATGCGCGCCCGTGCATCGCGGAACCGCGACAGGTCGCGGCCCAGCATCTCGACATAGGCCATCATGTGATGGCCCCATGTCACCGGCTGGGCGGTTTGCAGATGGGTGAACCCGGGCATCACCCAGTCCGCCCCGGCCTCGGCCTGGGCGAGGAGCGCGCGCATGAGCGCGATGAGCCCTGCCTCGGCCGCGTCGATCTGGTCGCGCACCCACAGCTTGAAATCCGTCGCCACCTGGTCGTTGCGGCTGCGGCCCGTGTGCAAGCGGCCCGCCGGTTCGCCGATCAGCTCTTTCAGCCGTGCTTCCACATTCATGTGGATGTCCTCTAGCGCGGTCGAGAACGCGAACTGGCCGCCCTCGATCTCTGACAAGACCGTGAGCAACCCTTCCCGAATGGCTGCTGCATCGCTATCGCTTAGAATGCCCGTGGCGGCCAGCATCGCCGCATGGGCACGCGAACCGGCAATGTCCTGCGCGGCAAGCCGCTGGTCGAACCCGATAGAGGCGTTGATCGCCTCCATGATGGCATCGGGGCCGGCGGCGAAGCGTCCGCCCCACATCTGGTTCGAGGTCTGATCGGTCATGGATGCGCCTTTGGAGGAAGTATGAAACGGATCTTTGCCGCGTTGCTTTATACGGGCCTGGCCCTGGGCGCAAATCCCGCCCTTGCCGCCGACACCGCCGCGCTCGAGGCGCTGCGCGACGGCGACATGAAAAAGCTCAACTTCCACACCGACGCGGTCGAGATTTCCGATATCGCGTTCCTGGCCGAGGATGGCGGCGAGGCGCGGCTGGGCGACTACGCGGGCAAGTATGTGGTGCTGAATTTCTGGGCCACATGGTGCGCCCCCTGCCGCAAGGAGATGCCGCAGCTGTCAGAGCTTCAGACCGAACTGGGCGGCGAACGCTTCGAGGTCGTGACCGTCGCCACGGGCCGCAACGCGCCCCAGGCCATCGACCGTTTTTTCGACGAGATCGGCGTGACCAACCTGCCCAAGCATCGCGACCCCAAGCAGGCACTGGCCCGCCAGATGGCCGTTCTGGGCCTGCCGATCACCGTGATCCTCGACCCAGAGGGGCGCGAGATCGCGCGCCTGCGCGGTGATGCAGACTGGTCGTCGGACAGCGCCAAGGCCATCGTAGCGGCCCTGATCGAAGGCACCGAAAGCTAAAGCCGAAAACGGCGGCCCGAAGGCCGCCGGTTCCGTGAGTGATCGGTCTTGGTCTTACTGAACCACGTCGCCCGTCGGGCGTGGCGTGGCCGCAGTTTCTGCAGGCAGGATCGGATAGACCACCTCGGGCACCTCGCCGGTCAGCGATTCGAGGAAAGCGGTGATGTAGCCCACTTCCTCTTCGCTCAGTTCCGCACCCAGCTGCGAGCTGGCCATGATGTCGACGGCCGTGTTCAGATCCCAGACCTGGCCCGAGTGGAAATAGGGCGCGGTCACCGCGATGTTGCGCAGGGGCGAGGCGCGGAAGACATACTCGTCATCCACCGTTTCGGTCACGGCAAAGCGGCCCTTGTCACCCACGGGAAGAATATCCGCCCCGGGTTTTTCGATCAGGCCGAAGGGATAGTAGCCGTTGCCGCCCAGGTTCACACCGTTGTGGCAGCTGGCGCAGCCCGAATCGACGAACAGCTCGAGCCCCTTCAACTGGTCCTCGCTCAGCGCCGCATCGTCGCCGTTCAACCAGGCGTCGAAGGGCGCGGGCGTGATCAGCGTGGCCTCGTAGGCCTCGATCGCCTTGGCGAAATTGTCAAAGGTCACCGGATCGCCCTCGTCGGGGAAGGACGCCTCGAACCACTCGATATATTGCGGCATCGAGTTCAGCGTGGCGATCACGTTGTCGGGCGTGTTGGCCATCTCGACACCGGCCTGCACCGGGCCCTTGGCTTGCTCCGCGAGGTCGGGCGCACGGCCATCCCAGAACTGCGCCTCGTTGAAGATCGCGTTCAGCACGGTGGGCGAGTTGCGCGGTCCCTTCTGCCAGCCATGCCCGATCGAGGTGGGCATGTTGTCATCCCCGCCGGTCGCCAGGTTGTGGCACGAGTTGCAGGAAAACACGCCCGAGGCCGACATGCGCGGGTCAAAGAACAGCGCCTTGCCCAGGTCGATCTTTTCCGGGGTGATCGGATTGTCATTGACCGCAGGCACGGTCGACGGCAGCGGCTTGAAGAATTCCAGCGCATACTCGCGCAACTCGTTGGCCTGGGCGGCTTGGGCCAACCCGATGGCGGCGACGGTGCCTAGGATGGTGGCCTTGGACAGGGACATAATGCTGTGCTCCTTAACGAAAAAGACTCGCGCGTCTCGTTCCCTGAACCTCTTTTAGAAGGGTTCCAGACCCGGTCATTTGAGGCAGATCAATCCCGAACCAATTTTCCCGCAGGCATGCCCTGACGCCACGCCAAAGTTGACAGCGCCTGCGCCAGGTTTTCCAATCCGACGCACGGAGGAGCACATGCCGCTGGAGCTGTTGTTGGCGCTGGTTGTCGGGGGCATCGCGGGGATCGTCGCGGTGTTGCACCTGTTGGGCCTGTCGCATCGCAAGCGGCTGGACAGCGACGCGGCCGCCAGAGCCGCCTGGCTGCGCGAGTTCCCCGAGGCGCTGCCCCATCATGTCACCCTGTGCCGCGACGGGCATGCGGCGCTGATCGCCACGGACCGGGGCGAGGGCATCGTGTGGTCCATGGGCGCCGACACCACCGCGCGCTGGCTGACCGGGGCCAGCCTTACACGTACCAACCAGGGCCTGACTGTCCGTCTGACCGATTACACCGCCCCGCGCATCGACCTGCGCCTGTCCGAAGACGAAACGGAGGCGTGGGCCAAGGAACTGAAAGAGACCGCTGCATGACCGATCAACTGACCTATCCCGATGTCGTCCAGATGGCGGTGCCCTTCTTCATCGCCGCGATCCTGCTGGAGCTGACCTGGATCGTCCTCAAGGGGCGCGGAGGGCGCTACGAGACCCGCGATGCGCTGACATCGCTGATCATGGGGGCGGGCAACGTGGCCTCGGGCATCCTGTTGGGCTTTATCGCCTATGGCTTCTTCATGCTCTTGTGGGAGATCACGCCGCTCGATCTAGGGACCGCGTGGTGGGTCGTGCTTTTGTGCTTCGTTCTGGACGATCTGCGCTACTACTGGGTGCACCGCTTCGGGCACCGCATTCGCTGGGTCTGGGCAAGCCATGTGAACCACCACTCGTCCCAGCACTACAACCTGACCACCGCGCTGCGCCAGACATGGACGGGCACCTTCACATTCATGATGATCGTACGCGCGCCGCTGATTCTGTTGGGTTTTCACCCGGCGATGGTGCTGTTCTGCGGCGGGCTGAACCTGATCTACCAGTTCTGGATCCATACCGAGGCGATCGGCCGGATGCCCCGCTGGGTCGAGGCGGTGATGAACACGCCATCGCACCACCGCGTCCACCATGGCCGCAACGCCCGCTATCTCGATGCCAATTACGCGGGTGTCTTCATTGTCTGGGACAAGCTCTTTGGCACCTTTGTGCCCGAGCAGGACAGCGAAAAGGTGGATTATGGCCTTGTCAACAACCTGGGCACCTTCAACCCGATCCGCGTGGCGTTTCACGAATGGGTCGGCATCTGGAAGGATGTGACCCAACCGGGCCTGACCCTGCGCGAACGCCTGATGTATGCCGTGGCCCCACCGGGCTGGAGCCATGACGGATCGCGCGATACGTCAGAGGCGATCAAGGCCAAGCATCTGGCCCGCCATCCCGAGGACAAGGGTACGCCGGGCTTCACCTGAGCCGACAGGCAATGTGTCAACCTTGATTGACACGTGCGAACGGACCTGCGACGCTTGGAAGGTCTGACCCGGGGGCCGCCATGAACGCACCGAAACATCCGCACTTGTCCGAGGGCCTGACCGCGCCGCGGATCGGCGGGGATGCCCGGCCGGGCCTGTGCACCGATTGCGGCGTGTCCCGCATGGGCGACGGGCGCGCCTGCGGCAAGGCCTGTCAGTTCATCCAGCCCGACTATGACAGCGCCGAGGCGCGTGTGCACGGCCGCCTGCCCGACTCGGCGACGGACGAGGCCTTCTTTGGCGTCACCGCGGGCATGCTGCGCGCGCGGCTTTCTCCCCCGGCCGAAGGCGCGCAATGGACCGGACTGACCACCGCCCTGGCCGCCCAGCTGTTGCGCAGCGGCACTGTCGATGCGGTGCTGACCGTGGCCCCCCATCCGGACGACCGATGGCGCCCCCAGCCCGTGATCGTTACCGACCCCCAGGCCATGGCCGCCGTGCGCGGCATGCGCATGGGCTACGCACCCACACTCGCACTGCTGGAAGACGCCGCCGCCGCGGGTCACCGCCGCATCGCGATGATCGGCATTCCCTGCCAGGTCTACGCCCTGCGCGCGATCGAGGCCGATCTGGACCTCGACCGGCTTTACGTCATCGGCACGCCCTGTTCGGACAACACCACGACCGAGAACTTCCATACGTTCCTGGGCCTTCTGGACGACCGGCCCGAGACGATCAGCTACCTTGAGTTTCGCGCCGATTACAGGGTCGAGTTGCGGTTCGACGACGGCCGTCCGACACGGACCGTGCCGTTTCTCAAACTGCCGCTGTCCACCCTGCCCGCCGATTTCTTTCCCATGACCTGCAAGACCTGCGTCGATTACACCAATCGGCTGGCCGACATCACCGTGGGCTACATGGGCGGCGATGGCGACCAATGGCTGATCGTCCGCAATGACCGGGGGGCCGAGATGCTTGCGGCCTTGGGCGACCGGGTCACCACCCGTCCGCTCACCGACAAGGGCAAGCGCGAGGGCGCGGTCAAAGGCTTTCTGGTGAATACCGAACGCGCGGCGGGCGGTCTGCCCCTGCGGTCCATGCCTGACTGGGTGCGGCCCATCGTGGCCTTCCTGCAGCCACGCATCGGGCCACGGGGGCTGGAGTTTGCCCGCGCGCGCGTCGAGATGAAGGCGATCGAGACGATCCTGCACCTGCGCCGCGCCCACCCGGCGCGGATCAAGAACATGGTGCCGCCCCATGTCTGGCGGGTGGCGGCGCGCTATGGGCTTGTGCCCGCGCCCGATGAAACCCGGTAATGCGGCCTATGCCGCCTCGTGCATGAGGATCGCCGCCTCGGAAGACGACAGGGTGCGCCGTGCATAGGCACCGTAGAGGATCGGATCCTCGACAAGATCGGGGAACTGGCCGGTCAGGCGGGCCCGGTCCTCGTCCGACAGGCTTGCAAGCGATGCGCTGGCCGGATGGAAGCTTTCGGTTTCCACGCCATTGGCCCAAAGCACCTGGTGCCGGTCCAGCAGAAGGTGGATATACAGCACTTCGCGCACATTGGTGTCGACGCGAATGGTCGACCCGTTCACCATATCCTTGGCGGCAACCAGCACCTCGGGCGTGTTGAACAGCGCCAGGGCGGTGCGCCCGCGCACCAGCATGCGGTGCTGGGGCGACACCAAGAACTCTTGGTCCGGACGCTCGATGCCCAGAGCGCCGGTGCTGATCCGGATCGGGCGCAATTCCGGCATCGCGTAAAGCCGCGCGCCGGTCATGCGGCGCCCGCCAGTCCAAAGGATTTCTTGTGCGCCGTCATCCTTGGTCAGGACCCGGTCGCCCTCGCGCAGCTCTTCCACTGGGCGGTCCCCGTCCGGAGTGCGGATCCGCGTGCCAGGCGTGAAACAGATCACCCCGCCAGAGCCGCTGTGCATGACCGTCTCATTGACCGGTGATAGGGTGTGATGCACGACCCAAAGCTCGGTGTTGCGCGGCGGTAATTCGTCCAGGAACATCAGGAGCGGCGGAGCATCGCCCCCCACCTCGATCAGCGTGACGGTGTAGCTTTGCGACCCGTCCGTTACCACGAAACTCGCATCGCTCAGCGGATGGCCGACCTCGACCTGGTCGAGCCTCCGCGTGCCGCTGATGGCCGCACCGACAAGCCGCCGGACCATCCTGGCGGCGCGCCTGCGCGTATCTGTTTCCCCTTCGGCATGGTCGAGCTGCAAAAGCGCACTCGAGCCATCCACGCGTACCGGTTCCCCTCGCCACGACCAGGCCGCACCGACATCGAGCGCATGCAAGGGTGCCGCGCTCAGGCCGTCCAGTTCCGTTTGCGACCAGGAAATGACGAACGTGCCACGAAAGCCCGCTCTCATTGCCTGTAACTGCCTCAGTTTGCTCGTTTTGTTTTCTTTATTGGGGAAAGGTTAACAGAAACGAATCAGTCAAAAAAGGCTAAACTTTCAGATCATTCCGATCCGCACAGGACTGCGCCCATCGGGCCGCAGGGCCGGGGCTTGCCACAATCCGCTTGCACCCGGCCCCGCTGACCCGGCACAAATTTGGAAAAAAGGGGGGACAAACCATGCCGCTGACCATGAACCGCGAGGTGTTTATCACCTGTGCCGTCACCGGCTCGGGCGGGACGCAGGACCGCAGCCCCCATGTGCCCCGCAGCCCCGAACAGATCGCCGCCAGCGCCATCGACGCGGCCAAGGCGGGCGCGGCCATCGTCCACTGCCACGTGCGTGAGCCTGACACCGGAGCACCCACGCGTCGGTTGGAACTGTACCGCGAGGTCACCGACCGGATCCGCGCGGCCGAGGTCGATGTGGTTCTCAACCTGACCGCGGGCATGGGAGGCGACATGGTATTCGGCCCGGTCGAGGCCCCGCTGCCGCTGAAGGAAACCGGCACCGACATGATCGGTGCGACCCAGCGCATGGCCCATATCGCAGAATGCCTGCCCGAGATCTGCACGCTCGACTGCGGCACGATGAACTTCGCCGAGGCCGATTACGTCATGACCAACACGCCGGGCATGCTGCGCGCGATGGGCCGGATGATGACCGACCTGGGCGTTTGTCCCGAGTTCGAGGCCTTTGACACCGGCCACCTGTGGTTCGCCAAACAGCTCGTGACCGAGGGCGTGCTGAAGGACCCAGCACTTGTGCAGCTGTGCATGGGGGTGCCCTGGGGCGCGCCCAATGACCTGAACACCTACCTTGCCATGGTGAACGCGATCCCCGCGGGCTGGCACTGGTCGGCCTTCTCGCTCGGGCGCGATCAGATGCCATTCGTCGCCGCCGCGGTATTGGCGGGCGGCAATGTGCGCGTGGGGCTCGAGGACAACCTGTTCCTCGACAAGGGCGTGCTGGCGACCAACGCGCAACTGGTCGAACGGGCCGTCACGGTGATCGAAGGCATGGGTGCCCGGGTCATCGGGCCGCAGGCCGTGCGCGACCGCCTCGGCCTGACAAAACGCGCCCCGGCGGGCTGAGCCATGGCAACGATCCTTTGCTACGGCGACAGCAACACCCATGGCACGCGGCCCATGGCGATCGCGGGCGTCTCGGAGCGCTATCCGCCCGGCGCGCCCTGGCCCGACGTGATGGCCGCAGCCCTGGGCCCCGATCATCGCGTCATCGCCGAAGGGCTGCCCGGGCGCACCACCGTCCACGAAGACCATGTCGAGGGCGGCGCACGCAGCGGCATCGCCGTCCTGCCCGCGATCCTGCACAGCCACAAACCCATCGACCTGATGGTGCTGATGCTGGGCACCAATGATCTCAAGAACCGCTTTGCCGTCACCGCCTACGAAATCGCACGCTCGGCCGAGCGGATGGTGCTGGCCACCCGGGCCGAGGGCGTGGTGCGCGATATCCTGATCGTCTGCCCTGCCCCCGTGCGCGAAACCGGCACCCTGACGGATGTCTTCGCCGGGGCCGAGGCGCGGCAACGGGGGCTGTCCGATCACCTGCGCGCCGTGGCGGAACGGCAAGACTGCGGCTTTGTCGATGCGGGCGCGCATGTGCAGGTCTCGGACCGGGATGGCGTGCACTGGGAGGCCGAGGCGCATCGGGCCTTCGGCACCGCCATGGCCCGGATCCTGCGCGACCGTCTTACCTGAACAGGAGCATTTCCATGCCCAAGGCATCCATCATCGGCGGCGGCGTCATCGGCGGCGGCTGGGCCGCGCGGTTCCTTCTGAACGGCTGGGACGTGGCGGTCTTCGACCCCGACCCGGAGGCCGAGCGCAAGATCACCGAGGTGCTGGAGAATGCCCGCCGCGCCCTGCCCGCGCTTTACGACCGGCTATTACCCGCCGAGGGGCGGCTGAGCTTCTGCCCCACGCTGGCCGACGCCGTGACAGGTGCCGACTGGGTGCAGGAAAGCGTGCCCGAACGGCTGGACTTGAAACACAAGGTGCATGCCGAGATCACGCGCCGTGCGCCATCGGGGGCGGTCATTGGCTCTTCGACCTCGGGCTTCAAACCCTCGGAGCTCACTGCGCAGGGCGCCCGCGTGATCGTCGCGCACCCGTTTAACCCGGTCTACCTGCTGCCGCTGGTGGAACTGGTGGGCGACGCGGCCCATTGCACACAGGCCGCCGAGATGTTGCGCGGCATCGGCATGTATCCCCTGACAGTTCGACAGGAGATCGACGCCCATATCGCGGACCGCCTGCTCGAAGCCGTCTGGCGCGAAGGGCTTTGGTTGATTAAGGACGGCATCTGCACGACCGAAGAGCTCGACGATGCGATCCGCATGGGCTTTGGCCTGCGGTGGGCGCAGATGGGCCTGTTCGAGACCTACCGCATCGCCGGGGGCGAGGCGGGGATGAAGCATTTTCTCGAACAGTTCGGCCCGGCGCTGCAATGGCCATGGACCAAGCTGATGGACGTGCCCGAATTCGACGCGGCCCTTGTCGAGCTGATCGCAGAGCAGTCCGATGCCCAATCAGGCCATATGTCCATCTGCGAGTTGGAACGCTTGCGCGACGACAACCTTGTCGGCATGATGCGAGCGCTCAAGCGTACTGGCAGCGGCGCGGGTGGCGTGATCACAGCGCATGAGGCTGCGCTGGCTGCGCCTGCGCCCATGGGTCTGCCCGTCACCGTGGACCGCACCGTGCCCCAGACCTGGGCCGACTATAACGGCCACATGAACGAAACCCACTACCTCGAGGCGGGTGCGCAGGCCTCGGACCGGTTCATGGAGATGATCGGGGCCGACGCCGCCTATATCGCGGGCGGGCAAAGCTACTTCACCGCCGAGAACCACATCACATATCTGGACGAGGTGCTGGCCGGGTCTCGCCTGACGATCACGACCCAGGTGCTGGCGGCCAAGGGCAAGGCGCTGCACCTTTTCCACCACATGCACCGGGGCGATGGTGTGCTGGCGGCCACGATGGAGAGCCTGCTTTTGCACGTCGACCTGACGACTCGGCGCACCAGCGATCCCGCGCCCCATGTGCGGGAACAGATCGACCGGTTTGTCGCCGCCCATGCGGACCTGGCCCGGCCCGCGCAGGCCGGTCGGTTCGTGGGGCAGAGGCCGTAGGCGGGTCCAGAGGAGGGCTGCCGCTGGCCCGGCACCTGCAGTGCTATTCGGGCCGGGTCTCAGCCCAGACCGGTCACCGCCTCATCCATCGCCGTCAGGAACCGCGCGATCTCGGCTTCGGTATTGTAGTGGCAGACCGACACGCGGATGCAGTCCTCCATGCCCAGTGGCCCAAGGATATTGCCGCAGTAGTGATCGTTCTTTCGGATATGGACGCGGATGCCCCGCTGCCCGAGGAACGCCACAAGGTCGGCAGAGGCAATCGCGTCAAGCCTAAGCGACACTACGCCTTCGCGCCCCTCGACCGCGTCACCGCCGACCAGCTCGACCCCCGGCATCTCGGAGAGCCCCCGCAGATTACCCGTGCCGTGCAGCATCGCGCGGATCAGGTGGGCCTCATGCGCGGCGATCGCGCGCCCCGCAGCCTTTAGCCTGTTGCGGCGCGCACCTGTCTCGCCCATCTCGGTGCCCAGCCACTCAAGGTAGTCCACCACGTCGGAAAAGGTTGCATAGGCCCCTGTGTCGCGTGTGCCCAACTCCCAGGCCGCCTCTGGCCCGCCGATCAGGTTCTCCTTTGCCAACCCGGTCAGCCGGTCCGACGCCCAGCCCACGCCATAGCCATGGCGCGAGAACATCTTGTAGGGCGACACCGCGTAGCCATCGGCACCGATCGCCGCCACATCCACCGCGCCGTGGCTGGCATGCTGGATGCCATCGACGATGAGCAAAGCGTCGGGCGCGACCTCACGGATCGCAGCGGCGATGCCCGCCACATCAACCGACATGCCTGTGACGGGCGAGGTATGTACGATGCTCGCCACACGCACATCCGCCCGCAGATGCGCGCGGTAGGCCTCCACGCTCACGGTGCCGGTCTCGTCGTCATGGTGAACCGCGATCAATTCGCGCCCCGTGACACCGGCCCATCGGCCCATCGCGCTGCGCGACGCGGGGTGTTCCAGCGTGGAGCCGATCATCACGCCGCCCTCAGCCGCGCCCAGCGCCGCGGTGCGGATCAGGCGAAACAGAACCTCTGTCCCGCTTTCGCCCACGAACACGGTGCCACCCGGCGCGTTGAAGAACGCCGCCATATCCGCACGACCCCGGGCGATCACCTCCATCAGCCGGGCCGAGGCCGCGTTGGCGCGGCCCTGGTTGTCGGGGATGCCCGCATAGAAGGCCGAGGTTTCGATCACCGAATTGAGATGCAGCGACCCGCCTGCGTTCTCGAGGAACAAGCGCGGGCCTTCAAAGGGACAGCTCTCCACATGGGCGAAACGGCTGCGCACGGCCTCCATCAGGCCAGGGCGGGATGTGATCACTGGGCGGGCTCCACTTGCGGCTGGGTGTCTCTGAGCCGCAGACCATCGGGGTCAAAGGGCGGGCGGTCAAGCACCCGAGCCGTATGGGGCCGGCCCAGAATGGCCACATGCACCGTGTCGCCGGGGCCCGCCATCCCCGCCTTGAGATAGCAGATCGCAAGCGACCGGCCGACCGTGTAGCCATAGGCGCCGGAACTGACCTGGCCCGCGGGCGTGCCGTCGGGCAGGAATATGGGCTCGCCCCCGCTGGCGTCGGCCTCCTCGGCGTCGATCTCGATCAGCCTCATGATCTCGCGCGGGGCGTTGTCCTTGATCGCCTCCCAAGCAGATTTGTTCAGGAAGTCCTTGTCAGCCCGGATGAGTCCCGCCAGCCCGCTTTCCTGCGGCCAGTATTCGGGCGAATAATCCCGGCCCCAGCTGCCATAGCCCTTTTCGACCCGCAGGCTCATCAGCGCACGGCTGCCGACGGGGCCCGCGCCCAGATCGCGCCCGGCCTCGATCAGCGCCTCATAGAGCCGCACCTGGTCTTCGGTCGCGCAATGCAGCTCCCACCCCAGATCGCCGGTGAAGGAGACGCGGACCGCCACGCAGTCCACGCCCGCCACGTCGATCCGTTTCGACCGGAAGAAGGGGAAGGCGTCGTTCGACAGTTCCGCATTGGAGATCCGCGCAAGCAGACTGCGCGCCTCGGGGCCTGCCACGTTGAACCCGCAGACCGCCTCGGTCAGGCTTTCGAACGTGGTGCCATCGGGCAGCGGCACCGCGCGGAAAAAGCGCTGGTGGAACCGTTCGGCCATGCCGGACCCGATGACCCAGAATTCGTCGTCAGCCAGCCGCGTGACGGTGAAATCCCCCGCGATCCCTCCGCGCTTGCCGATCAGCGGTGTCAGGCAGGACCGCCCCGGTTTGGTGGGCATGCGGTTGGCGAAAACGGCATTCAGCCACGCCTCGGCCCCCGGCCCGGCGAAGCGGTACTTGGCGAAGTTCGAGATGTCGATGATGCCCGCACGTTCGCGTAGCATGCAGGCTTCACGGCCCACGACCTCCCACCAGGGTTGGCGGGTGAAACCTGCGCTGTCGGGCACATCGGCGTCGAAATACAGGGGATGCTCCCAGCCATAGTTGAGCCCGAACACCGCGCCCATCCCGGCCTGCGTATCGTAAACGGGCCGCGTCCGCACCGGACGGCCGGCTATCCGTTCCTCGCCCGGGAAATGGATCTTGAAGCGGTGGGCATACTGGTCCTCGACCCGCGCGCGGGTAAAGGCCTTCCCGGCCCAAGCGCCGAAACGCGCCATGTCCCAGCCGAACATGTCAAGGCTCGGTTCGCCCTCGACCATCCATTCGGCGGCCAGTTTGCCCAGCCCGCCCGATTGCGAAAAGCCCGGGATGATGCCGCAGCAGCAGAAATAGCCCGTCATCTCGGGCACCGGACCGAACAGGGCCGAGCTGTCCGGTGACCAGATCATCGGCCCGTTGATGACCCGCTTGATGCCGGCCTCTCCGACAGCAGGCACCCGGTCGATGGCGCGCATCATGTTTTCTTCGATGCGTTCAAGGTCATCGGGGAACAGCTCGTGCCCAAAACCCTGCGGCGTGCCATCCTCGGCCCAGAAGCGCATGTCGCGTTCATAGGCGCCGACCAGCAGGCCCTGCCCCTCTTGGCGCAGATAATACTCACCGTCCCGGTCCGCGACGGAAGGAAGGCGACGGTCCATCGCGGCGATCTGGGCGATGGTCTCGGTGACGAAATACTGATGCTCCGTGGGCATCAAGGGCAGGGTCAGACCGGCCAGCGCGGCCACCTCCCGCGCCCAGAGTCCTGCGACATTGACCACCCAGGGCGTGCGGATATCGCCCTTTTCCGTGCGCACGACCCAGGTGCCGTCGGACTGCGGTTCGGTCCCGATCACCGGGGTGAAGCGGTGGATCTCGGCCCCGCGCTGCCGCGCGCCCACGGCATAGGCATTGGTCACGCCCGACGGGTCCACATTGCCACCGTCGGGTTCGAACATGATGCAGCGGATTCCGTCGTAATTGACCATCGGGTGCAGACGCTCGGCCTCGTCCCGGCTGACCTTGTGGAAATTCATGCCGTAGCGGCGGGCCTTGGCCTCTTGCAGGCGCAGCTGGTGTTCGCGCGCCTCGGTCTGGGCGAGGTAGAGCGAACCGGGCTGGAACACGCCGCAGCTTTGGCCCGTCTCCGCCTCGAGCTCCTTGTACAAATTCATCGTGTAGTGCTGCAGGCGCGAGATATTCGTGCTGTCATGCAGCCCGTGGATATTCGCCGCCGCGTGCCATGTGCTGCCCGATGTCAGCTCGGAGCGTTCCAGCAGCACCACATCGGACCAACCAAGCTTGGCCAGATGGTAGAGGATCGAGCAGCCGATCACGCCGCCCCCGATCACGACAGCCTGGGCATGGGTGCGCATTTTTGTGGGTCCTTTCGTCAGATCAGGGCTCGCCTGCGCCGATCTCTTCGCGGCGATGGGCGATATAGGTTTCCAGTTCTTCCCGGATCGCGGGGTCGAGCACGGGTTCCTTGTATTCCTTCAGCGCCCTCTGCCATAGCTCGGTCGCGCGGGTCAGCGCGTCCTTGCCGCCTGCGGCCTCCCACGCGCCGTGGTTGGTCCAATCCGACAGCATGGGCTGGTAGAAGGCAGTCTCGTAGCGCTCCATAGTGTGCGCGGCGCCAAAGAAGTGCCCGCCCGTCGGCACCGACGCAATCGCATCGAAGCCGAGTGTTTGCTCGGTAAATACGAGAGGCCGCAGTACCTCGATCATGTTTTGCAGGATCTCCACGTCGAGGATCAGCTTTTCATAGGAGGCCGTCAGCCCGCCCTCGAGCCAGCCAGCGGCATGGTAGACCAGGTTGCCACCGCCCATCACCGCGCCCCAGGTGGCCATGGTCGTCTCATAGGCGGCCTGCAGATCCACCACGTTCGAAGCATTGGCGTTCGAGGTCCGGTAGGGCAGCCCATAGCGGCGCGCGAGTTGGCCCGCGATCAGGTTCGCCTTGGTGTTTTCCGGCGTGCCGAAGGCGGGCGCGCCCGACCGCATGTCGACGTTCGAGGTGAACGCGCCATAAAGCACCGGCGCACCGGGCTTCACCAATTGCGTCAGGACCACGCCGAACAGCGCCTCGGCATTCTGCTGGGCCAGCGCGGCGGGCAGGGTCACGGGTGTCATCGCCCCCATGAGGGTGAAGGGAGTGATCGACACGGGCTGGCCATGTTCAGCCATGGCGATCAGCCCCTCGGCCATTTCCCCGTCCAAAAGCCGCGGTGAATTGACCGAGATGATGGTCGTCACCCCTGGGCTGTCGGCCATCTCCTCCACGCTGATGCCGCGCGCGATGGCCATCATGTTGATCCCGTCCATCGCCCGGCCCCGCCCGATGGCAGTGACGTGGAACGACAGATCGCTAAGGCGCAGATTTGCGAAATAGGTATCGAGGTGGCGGTTGTTCGCGGGCAGCTCCTGCGGCGCGGCGACCTGGTTGCCGATCATGTGGATCGCGTTGAAATGGTGGGCGAGCCGGGTGAAATTCTCGTAATCCGCCAAGTTGCCCGACCGGCGCCCCCGCACGCAATCATGGACATTCGGCGGCCCGGCGACGAGGCCGAAGACCACCGATTGCCCGCCCAACTCGACCGCGCGATCAGGATTTCGCGGTGTCAGAGTGACGGTTTTTGGCGTTGTCGTCAGCGCGTGATCGACCAACTCCGCGTCGATCCGGACGAGGCCGCTGTCACGGTCCACCTTGGCGCCCGCGCGCTCGAAAAGGTCCATCACGCGGTCCGACATCACGCGGATGCCCAGGTCCGACAGGATGCGAAGCGAGGTCTGGTGTATCGCCTCGATCCCCTCCTCGCCCACGATCTCGGTCGGTGGATAGCTGTTCACCACCTTCTGCCAGGGCAGTTGCGGGATCGGGGCGGCACCCCTTGCGGCACGGTTGCGGCGGCCGCCTGCGCGGCGCTCATGTTTCATGGGTGTCTCCGTTGACCGTCTGGACAGGATCATAAAGGTGGTCGGCCACCGCGGCGAAATCGCCGCCACGGGGCAGGGCAAGAACTGCATCGCGAAGGCGCTCGGCCCGCTCAGATCCCAGCACGGGGTCTGCATAGGCGTGGTATTTGGCCACGATCTCATCGGCGCCCAGCGGAGCCTCGGGCCCGCCACGGGTTTGGGTCGGGCCCGAGGAAAGGCGGCGCCCATCCGTTAACTGCAGCGTCACATCGGCCCAGCGTTCCTGTGGAAAGCGCGCGTCGAACGCGGCCGCGACCTGTACCGTGGTGGCCTGAACAAGCCGCGCCACCTGGGCATCGCGCAGACCCGGGCCGGAAATCTCGGGCAGCCCGATCCGGCCATGGACCAACATCGCGGCCACGGCAAAGGGCAGGCTGTATTGCGCCTCTGACGTGGTCGCGGGCATGCCGGGGAACAGAGCCGCCGCGCTGGTGAAGGTGGCGATCTCGATGCCGGCAACATTGTCGGCCTTGACCCGGTGGGTGCGGGCCAGACCCGCCGCCGCCTCGATCGCAGCATGGGCCCAGCGGCAGATGGGATAGGGCTTGATATACTGCAAATCGGTTTGCCAGACGCGGCCCAGATCGGCCCAGACCTCCGCCACCTCGGGTCCGGTCACCGTGACCGCCGGTGCGCCGGTGAACCCCTGCTCGGCCAGCACCGCCGCCGACATGCCCGCCAGCGCGCCCCAACCCGAGCCATCGTGCAGCATGGTCGGGTTGGCGATTTCGCGCATCATCTGGCTGCGGGGGCCGTGGTATTCGGCGATCCCCAGGGCATGGGCCAGTTGTGCCTCGGTCAGGCCCCGCAGCCGCGCCGCCATCGCCGCGACCCCCAGCGCATTCCACGCGCCCGAGGTGTGATAGTCGCAGGCCGTCGCATGCAGCCCGATGCCCGCCCGGCCCGCGACCTCGTAGCCGATGACCAGCGCCGCCAGCGCCTCGGCCCCGCTCAGCCCGCGCCCCTCGGCCAGGGCGGCCAGCGTCGGCGCGGCGACCACACCGATATGTCCCTTGGTTGGGTTGTAGCCGTCATGGGCATCGAGATTGTCGGTCTGTGTCGCCGCCGCGTATACGGCACCGGCCAGACTGACCCGCCGCCCGTCGAAGAGCATTCGCGCGCCCGTTTGCGCGCCTGCGCCAAACAGCATCGCCGCCGTGTCGCGCCCGATGCGGCCCGCTTTCATCGGGGCGGAGGCCGCACAAATACCCAGCGTGTCGAGAAGCAAAAGCGCGGCGCGCTGCGCGGCGGCCTTCGGGATATCCGATGACCCGGTGTACAGGGCAAAGCGGCACAGCCGATCCAAGGCCGACGGTACCGGCATGACCCCACCGCTTTGCGTCTCGTCCTTCATGCCCGTCAAGGCCTTGCGTGACAGTAAATCATCTCAAGACACAGGATACTTTTTCACTCCGGTGTCTCACGCGATAAATATTGGGTCGATGCATCAAAAAAACGGTGTCATTATGCGTTTCGCAGACTGGATATACCCATGAAACGCCCACCCCCGCCCCTGAACCAGATCCGCAGCTTCGAATGCGCCGCGCGGCACCTGAGCTTCACCCGCGCGGCCGAAGAGCTGGGCTATACTCAAGCCGCGGTCAGCACCCATATTCGCGGGCTCGAGAAATATGTGGGCCGGCCGCTTTTCATACGCCACGCCCGCAGCCTCGAGCTGACCGAAATCGGCGAGGCGTTTCTGCCCACGCTGCGGCAAGCGCTCGCGCAAATCGACACGGCAACCGATGCCATAGTCACCAGCTCGCGCGACCAAAGCGTGATCCTTGCCTGCCCGATCAGCCTGGCCGAGAACTGGGTGCCCGGCGTCCTGGCCGGGTTTCGCGCCCAGCACCCCGAGATCGAGGTGCTGGTCCATGGCACGATCTGGAACCTCGCTGCGGACGAGATCGCGGATGTCGTCATCTCAATCCACCGCGCCGACGAGGTGCCCGAGGGGCATGGATGGCTGTGGGACGAAAAGTTGCTGCTCCTGGCCGATCCCGAGACCGCTGCAGAAATGACCCGGCCCGAGGATCTGCTGGACCGGCCCAAGATCGTGTTGTCCGGGCGGCAGGAATACTGGCGGTTGATGGGCGATGCGCTGGGGCTGCCCCGGTTCGAGATCGAGCCTGTGCTGAAAACGAACTCGTCAAACGTATCGCTGGAGTTTGCCGCGCGGGGGCTGGGCGTTGCCGTGTCGCTCTATTCGCTCTCCGAGATCTACCTGCGCCGCGGTCTTCTGGCCGAGCCGTTCGGCCTGCGCCCCCAAAGCCCTTGGAGCTATTACATCAGCGCACGGCCCGGCCGGAAAACCGGCGCGGCGCGGGAGCTTTTCGACCACATCCGCTCTGCCGCCAGAACCATGCCGGGCATCACCGGTTGAGGCGTATGCCTTCGGTCGACCGAAGGCAAACCTGCTGCGTCGACGCAGCAGCGAACCGCGCGGTCGACCGCGAGGAGCTAAGGACCGCCCCCTGACCTACCCGCATTTGCTATGCCCGCAATTCATGCAGGTCATGCACCCCTCGATCATCTGCATCTCGTACTGCCCACAGCTGGGGCAGGCCCGCCCGCGCTTGCCGCTGTCCAATCCGATCACCTGCGCCTGGGGGTCGGATTTCAGCCCCATCCCCTCGCCCTCCATGAAACCGATGGAGACAAGGTGGCGTTCGATCACCCCGCCGATGGCAGCAAGGATCGAGGGGATATACTTGCCCTGCACCCAGGCCCCGCCGCGCGGGTCGAACACGGCCTTCAACTCTTCAACGACAAAGGACACATCGCCCCCGCGCCGGAACACGGCCGAAATCATCCGCGTCAGCGCCACGGTCCAGGCGAAATGCTCCATGTTCTTGGAGTTGATGAACACCTCGAAGGGCCGCCGGTGCCCGTTGATGACGATGTCGTTGATGGTGAGGTAGATCGCGTGCTCGCTGTCGGGCCATTTGAGCTTGTAGGTGTTACCTTCCAGCGTCTGCGGGCGGTCCAGGGGTTCGGACATGTAGACGACCTCTGCGCCATCCGCGCCCCGGACCTGCTCCGGGGCCTCACCGGGCGCCACGTCTTCGGTTTCGCTCACGCTGAGCACCGACCCGGTCACATCGTTCGGACGGTAGGTGGTGCAGCCTTTGCAGCCCGTCTCGTAGGCTTGCATGTAGACATCCTTGAACGCGTCGAAATCGATGTCTTCCGGGCAGTTGATGGTTTTCGAGATCGAGCTGTCGATCCATTTCTGCGCTGCCGCTTGCATCTTCACATGCGCCAGCGGCTCAAGCGTCTGGGCGTTGACGAAATACTCGGGCAGATCCGCATCGCCAAATGTGTCGCGCCACATCTGCACGGCGTAATCGACCACCTCTTCCTCGGTGCGCGATCCGTCCTTTTGCAGGACCTTGCGCGTGTAGCTGTAGGCAAAGACCGGCTCGATCCCCGAGGATACGTTGCCGGCATAGAGGCTGATCGTGCCCGTGGGCGCGATCGAGGTGAGAAGCGCGTTGCGAATGCCATGCTCGGCCACGGCCGCGCGCACATCTTCGTCCATCGCCTGCATGGTGCCAGATGCCAGGAACGGCTCTGCCTCGAACAGCGGAAAGGCCCCCTTTTCCTTGGCGAGGTTGACCGAGGCAAGATAAGCCGCTCGGGCGATAGCCTTGAGCCATTGCTCGGTTTGTTCCGCCGCCGCGTCGGAGCCATAGCGCAGCCCGGTCATCAAGAGCGCATCGGCAAGCCCCGTGACACCCAGCCCGATCCGGCGCTTGGCCTGCGCCTCTCGCGCCTGCGCCTCGAGCGGGAAGCGCGAGGCATCCACCACGTTGTCCATCATCCGAACGGCTGTCGCGACCAGACGGGTCAGCTCGGCCTCGTCGATCCCGGCCCCTTCTCCGAAGGGATCGCGCACCAGCCGGGCGAGGTTGATCGACCCCAGAAGGCAGGCACCATAGGGCGGCAGGGGCTGTTCGCCGCAGGGGTTCGTCGCCGCGATGGTCTCGCAATAGTTCAGATTGTTCATCGCGTTGATACGGTCGATGAAGATCACCCCCGGCTCTGCATAGTCATAGGTCGAGCGCATGATCTTGTTCCACAGATCGCGCGCCTCGACGGTGTGATAGACCTTGCCGTCGAACTGCAACTCCCAAGGGCCATCGGCTTTGACTGCCTCCATGAAGGCATCGGTCACCAGAACGGAGAGGTTGAACATGCGCAGGCGCGCCGGGTCGGACTTGGCCGCGATGAACTGTTCGATATCCGGGTGATCGCAGCGCATGGTCGCCATCATCGCACCGCGGCGCGAGCCCGCGGACATGATCGTGCGGCACATCGCATCCCACACATCCATGAAGGACAAGGGCCCCGACGCATCCGCCGCCACGCCCTTCACATCCGCGCCCTTGGGCCGGATGGTCGAGAAATCGTAGCCGATCCCGCCGCCCTGCTGCATGGTCAGCGCGGCTTCTTTCAGCATCTCGAAAATGCCGCCCATGTTGTCGGGGATGGTGCCCATGACGAAGCAGTTGAACAGCGTCACCGACCGCTCGGTGCCTGCGCCCGCGGTGATCCGGCCTGCAGGCAGGAACGTGAACCCGTCCAGAGCGTCGTAGAACGCTTCTTCCCACTTGGCCGGCTCCGCCTCGACGCTGGCTAGGGACCGGGCGATGCGGCGCCAGGTGTCCTCGACCGTCAGATCATGGGGCGTGCCATCGGCCGCCTTGAAGCGGTATTTCATGTCCCAGATGGCTTCGGCGATGGGGGCGGTGAACGTGCTCATCGAACGATTCCCTGTTGCGCGGCGGAAGCACGCAATAGCCCGTCTGCAGCGGCATTTCCACAACCAGTTGCAGCGACGGGCAATTGTACTACGATATAGGCCCAGTTTGTGGGGGTCTCTGTGGATAAGATCAACCTTGTAAAACTCTGCGTCGGCGCCGAGGCGGTCGAGGATCTGCTGAACTGGCAGAAAAACCCGCGCTCCAAGGGGCCCGATGGCTTGCCCCGGCACGTCACGCGCATGTGGCCCAAGAAAGAGGATGCGCTGCTGAACGGCGGCTCGCTTTACTGGGTGTTCAAGGGCGTGGTGCTGGCGCGTCAGCCCATCTTGCGGCTCGACCAGGTGACCGGCAGCGACGGGATCACCCGATGCGGCATCGTCCTAGACCCCGCGGTGGTGCGGACCGAGGCGCAGCCCCGGCGTCCGTTCCAGGGCTGGCGATACCTGCGCGACGAGGATGCGCCGCGCGACCTGAGCGGCACCCGCGCGCGGGAAGACGCGCTGCCGCCCAGGCTGTCGGCGGCCTTGGCGGAAATCGGGGTTCTGTAAGGGCGGGCCCGTACCGCGTGGTTTGGCAAGAGGTCCCGGGTCAGGCCCGGGACGGCGTTCCGAACACGTCACACCGGTCAAGAGGAATCAGTCGCCGATCCCCAACGTTTCGATCAACGCCTTCAGGGTCGCGCGCTCGGCATCTGACAGCTCGGCCCGGCGCGCACGGAACAACGTCGCCTGGCTTTGCAGCACCATCCCGTCCGAAAGGATCTTGAGGTGGTTGGCGCGCAGCGTCTCTCCGGTCGAGGTGATGTCGGCCACCGCCTCGGCTGTCAGGTTGGCCACCGTGCCCTCGGTCGCGCCCTGGCTGTCGACCAGCTGGTAGTCGGCCACGCCATTGTCACGCAGGAACTCGCGCACAAGGCGGTGGTACTTCGTGGCGATCCGCATCCGGAACCCGTGCCGCGCACGAAAGGCCGCCGCCGCCGCATCCAGATCGTCAAGCGTGTCCACATCGACCCAGCAGGCGGGCACGGCGATGATCAGGTCCGCATGGCCAAAGCCCAGCTCGGCCAGGGGCTCAACCCGCTGGTCCCATTGGCTCAGCTTTTCCTGGATCAGATCGGTGCCCGTCACGCCCAGGTGAATGCGCCCCGCGGCCAGCTCGCGCGGGATCTCGCCCGCAGACAGCAGCACCAGTTGCATGCCCTCGACCCCATCGACCGCGCCGGCATATTCGCGTTCCGACCCGGTCCGGCTCAGCGTCACGCCACGCGCGCCGAACCATTCAAAGGTCTTTTCCATCAACCGTCCCTTGGACGGCACACCCAGTTTCAGCGTCATGCCGCGCCCCCCATTTCGAGCACCAGACCGGGGCGGATCACGCCGCCCACCGCCGGGATCGCGCGGCCGCCACCCAGCCGCCGGGTCAGCGCGTCATAGCGCCCGCCCGAGGCCACAGGGGGCAGATCGGGCCGCGCCGGGGCGTAGAAGCCGAAGACGAAACCGTCGTAATACTCCATCGAGGTGCGGCCATAGCTTGCCTCGAAATCGAGGCTTTCAACATCGACGCCCCGGTTGGCAAGCGCCTCGGCGCGCGCCTCGATCCGGTCGACGCTTGGTTGCAACGCCGCAAGGTCCACCGCAATGTCGCGCAGGTGCTCGAGCGCATTGGGCAGTGTTTCGCGCACCGACAGAATCGCGTCGATCAATTGGACCTGGGCCGCGCTCAACGGCGGGGTCTCTGCATCCTCGCGCAACGCGTCGATCCGTGAGGCGATCTCATCGGGGCCGCGCAGCCCGATCAGCGGCGCGCACCCAGCCATCGGATCCTCGGCCGCCAGAAGTGCGGCGCGCGCGGGCGGCACGGGCGCCTTGCCCGCGAACCGCTCCATCAGCGCGCGGAACCGGCGGGGCCGCCAGATATGGCGCATCAGCGCCGCGCGCCGCCGGTCCGAGGTTTCAAGACCTTGGAGCGCCGCGGTCAGCACGCCGATATCGCCCGTGGCCGCGCGCAGGCCCAGCGGCTGGACCAGATCGGAAATGCGGGCAAACACCTCAGCCTCGGCGCCTGCCGGATCGGCGCGGTCGAAGATCTCGAACCCAACCTGCAGGTATTCGCTGGCCCGCTCCGGGTCGTCCTCCTGCCGGCGAAAAACCTCGCCCGCATAGGTGTAGCGCGCGGGTTCCGCCCCGCCCTCCATGTGCATCTGCACGACCGGCACCGTGAAATCGGGACGCAGCATCTGTTCCCCGCGCAGCGGGTCCTGGGTCACATAGGCCCGCGCGCGGATATCCTCGCCATAGAGGTCGAGCAGCGTCGCCGCCGGTTGCAAGATCGGCGTTTCGACCGGGTGCGCGCCTGCGGCCGCGAAGGCATCGCGCAGCCGGGCCGCCTCGGCCCGCGCCATGGCCCGGGTCAAGGTCATCTATGCGCGTCCAGGATCTCTTGCACCTTGGCGACCAGCTGATCGCGCGGCACGGTGAACTGGCTTGGGCGTTCTTTCCACTCTTCAAGCGTGGCGTTCTCGGCAATCTGGGCCCCCAGGATCAGGTCCTTGACCTGCACCAAGCCCTGCTCTTTCTCATCGCCACCTTCGATCACGGCGACGGGGCTTTGACGCTTGTCCGCGTATTTCAACTGGTTGCCGAAATTCTTAGGGTTGCCCAGATAGACCTCGGCCCGAAGGCCCGCGGCGCGCAGCTCGGCGACCATCGCCTGGTAATCGGCCATGCGGTCGCGATCCATGACCGTGACCACGACAGGGCCCTGTGCCGAGCTGCCCATGCGCCCCTTTTCCCGCAGAGCGGCCAACAGACGATCGACCCCGATCGAGATACCCGTGGCCGGCACCGCCTGCCCGGTGAAGCGCTTGACTAGGTCATCGTACCGCCCCCCGCCAGCGACCGACCCGAACTGCCGCTTGCGGCCCTTTTCGTCGAAGATTTCAAAGGTCAGCTCGGCCTCGAACACAGGGCCGGTGTAATAGCCGAGGCCACGCACGACAGAGGGGTCAATGACGATGCGGTCTGCTCGATAACCTTGGGCTTCTAGGAGGGAAGAAATCTGCTCAAGCTCGTCTACCCCCAGTTTCCCTTGTTCCGAATCTCGGACCAAATCGCGCAGATAGTCTATCGTCACTTTGTTGCGCAACGCTTGGGCAGGGTTGTCACTTCTGTAGGAGTAGAAATTTCCACCTTTTCCTTTAGGCTTTTGAGCACTCAATAACCTGGCCGCCATCGCCTTTGACTGGGCCGATGCGGTTTCTGCATCCTGCAACAGGCGTTCATCAATGCGTGCTTTTGCATCCACAAAGCGCATTAAGATAGCTATTTGGCTAGCGGATAGCTTGGCCCCTTCGGTGAAATCGCCGCTCTCATCCTTCCGCCCCTCACCCATCAGCGCCCGCACTCCGTTCTCTGCTAGCCGGTCCAGCTTGTCGATAGCTCGGAGAACGATGCCGCGTTCATGCTCGAATTTCTCGGGCTCGGCAGGTGCAAGGATGCCTGCAACCTCCATAACGCCGTTCAGCACTTTCCGGTTGTTTACGCGCACGATGTAGTCGCCGCGTGGGATGCCCACGGCCTCGAGCGTGTCGGCCAGCATCGCGCAGATCTCGGCATCGGCGGCCATGGAGGCCGACCCGACCGTGTCTGCATCGCATTGATAGAACTGGCGAAACCGCCCCGGGCCGGGCTTTTCGTTGCGCCACACCGGGCCCATCGCATAACGGCGATAGGGGGTGGGCAGATCGTTTCGGTGCTGGGCATAGACCCGGGCCAAAGGCGCTGTCAGGTCGTAGCGCAACGCGACCCAGCCATCATCCTCTTCCTGCCACGCAAAGACGCCCTCGTTCGGGCGGTCCACATCGGGCAGGAACTTGCCCAGCGCCTCGACCGTTTCGACCGCACTCGATTCCAGCGCGTCGAACCCGTAGCGATGGTAGACCCCGGCGATGGTCTGAAGCATCTGCGCGCGCTCGGTGACCTCCGCGCCGAAATAATCGCGGAAGCCCTTGGGTGTCTGCGCCTTGGGCCGGGGCTGTTTCTTGGCCTTGTCTTTCGCCATGTCTGTCGGGTCCCTTCGCGGGCGGAAACGGGTCGCGGACCCTCTACCGGAGTGCCCGCCGGGGGGCAAGCGTGCCCCTTGTCCCGCACGCGTGGTTGCGCCATGACTGCACCCATGAGTGATGACCTGACCCAATTGCAGGAACGCGTGGCCCATCTGATGGCCGCGGTCGACGACCTGTCGGACGTGGTCGCACGGCAGCAGGGCGAGCTTGACCAGCTGACCCGACGGGTCGCCCTTCTGATGGAGCGCGAGGCGGCCCGCGAGGCGCAAGAGTCCGGTTCAGAGGTCATCGCGGACCGACCGCCGCCCCATTACTGAGCGGACGGCCGGGCGCCGAACACTTCGAAAGAAGTCGATCCGGCTTTGTCCGAAAAGCCAGTGCCGCCGTCAGGGCGTTTTCACATCCTTTGCCAGAACATGCCCATCGTGCAGCAGCATGTCTGCCCAGCGGGCATTATCCTCGAACCGCTCATACAGGCTCAGAAACACCGTGTTCCGCTCGATCGTACCAATCCGGGCGCCGCAGGGCGCGTTGCGTGACACGCCACAGATGCGCGACTTGAGCTTCTCATACGCCTTGTCGGTCGTGGAATAAGGGTGCAGGTCCGCAGGCAGGCCATAGCGGATCTTTTCATGCATCGACGGGCTGCCGAACACGGCAAGCGCCGCCGTCACCTGGCGCGCGCAACCGTCAGAAAATCCGGTGATGTAAAACGTATGCGGCGCGGTATTGCCTGGGTCGCTGTCATACAGCCGGTAGCCCGCGCCTCTTTCCGGATAACGGTCGATCTCGCGGCCCATGTCACGCGGCGACAGACTGCATTGCCGGGCCACCCCGCCATAGGGCAGGCGCGTGTCCGGTCCGACTTCCTGCGCATCAGGCCCGCGGCTTGGGTCGGCCTCGCCGGTGTTACGGCCGAACAGCGCCGCCAGGCCCCGTGGCCGTGTCGCCGCATCCTGCGTTTCCGGGGCCGTCCCATTGTCATCGTCCTGATCCACCGCGGCGGCATCGGTCCCGGGCCCGTCCACGGGCGAAGGATCCTCGGTCCCGCGACCACCCGCCTGCCCGCGGAAAAGGCCGAAGAGACCCCCGCGCTCTGCCCCGACGGGGGTGTCCAACCCCTCGGTCTCCTCGGGCTGTGCGGACTCCACACTCTTATCGGTCGCAGCAGGTGCATCCGCCTCTTGGACCCGTTCAGACGAGGGCTCGCCTCCGAAGAGCCGTGCTAGCAGCCCGCCGCCTTGCGTCACGTCTTCGGCTGGATCTGGCAGGGCGCTGGCCACCGGAGCATCTTCGGGCACTGCGACGTCATCAAGCCGCGGCACCTCGCGCGCCGGGTCACCGCAGGCCGACAGGCACAGCAGCGTCGTTCCTATCAGGATCCCGTGTCTCAAGGGCTCTCCATGGCCACTGGCGCCGACCGGGATGCACCGGGCCGGGTTGGTTCAGAGGTAGCGCACCGCGGATCGCCGGTCTAGCGCGCCGGTTTTGCCGCCTAGACCTCCTCGACCTCAAGCACGCCGCCCAGCGACTTGATCGCGCCCTTGATTTGCGGGGTCACGGGAAACTCTTGCCCAAGGTCGATCTCGACCTCGCCGGGCAGGGCGGGATCCATCAGGCAAAGATAGACCGGTCCTTTGCCTGCCCGCTTCACGGTCTGCGCCGATTGTTCAAGGACCGACGCCACCGACGGGATCGCCCCCGCTGCATCGACGAAAATGCGCAGCCCGCTTGACCCTGCATCGGCCACCACCCCGTCGATAGGCGACACCGAGCGGCCCAAAAGCTTCAGCTGGTCGGACTCCATCGTCGCTTCGACCGTCACCACGACCTTTGCACCGGGTTCGAGAAACTCGCGCGATTGTTCCAAAGCCTCGGAAAACAGCGTGACCTCGAACGCGCCTGTGGTGTCCGACATCAGGACAAAGGCAAAGCGGTTGCCGCGCGCGGATTTGCGCTCCTGCCGCTGGGTGACTACGCCGGCCATCTTGGCCACGGACAGCGCGCGCTCGGCCTCGCGCGTGACCTCGTCAAGCGTCATCACACCCTTGCGCTTCAGCGGCGCAATATAGTCATCGAGCGGGTGACCCGAGAGGTAGAAGCCGATCGCCTTGAATTCCTCACCCAGCCGCTCGGCGGGCAGCCAATCGTCCACGGGTGGCAGACGCGGTTCGGGCAGATCCTCGCCCGCATCGCCGAAAAGCGAGACCTGGTTAGACGCTTTCTGGTCATGGATCGCGGACGAGTAGCTCATCAGCGCCTCGAGGCTTTCGAAGACCCGGCGCCGGTTGCGGTCCAGGTCGTCGAAGGCCCCGGCACGGGCCATCATCTCGAGCGGGCGTTTGCCGATGCGTTTCAGATCCACCCGGCGGGCAAAATCGAAAAGCGTGGCAAAGGGTTTCTCGCCGCGCCCCTCGACGACCAGGCGCATCGCCTCGACGCCCACGTTCTTGAGCGCGCCGAGACCGTAAACCAGCGCGCCATCCCTGACCGTGAATGTGGCGCCGGACCGGTTCACGCAAGGCGGCACATAGGGCAGGTCGAGACCCTTTTTCACCTCTTCGAAATAGACCGCCAGCTTGTCGGTCAGGTGGATATCGCAGTTCATCACACCGGCCATGAACTCCACCGGGTGGTTGGCCTTGAGCCAGGCGGTCTGGTAGCTGACCACGGCATAGGCGGCGGCGTGGGACTTGTTGAAGCCGTAATTGGCGAACTTTTCCAGAAGGTCCCAGACCTCTTGCGCCTTGGCCTTGTCGACGCCGTTCTGGGCCGCGCCATCAAGGAACTTGGGCCGTTCGGCGTCCATCGCCTCCTTGATCTTTTTGCCCATGGCACGGCGCAACAGGTCCGCGCCGCCCAGCGAATATCCCGCCATCTCCTGCGCGATCTGCATCACCTGTTCCTGGTAGACGATGATGCCCTGGGTTTCGTCCAGGATATGGTCGATCAGAGGGTGCAGCGTGTCGCGTTCCGATAGGCCGTTCTTGACCTCGCAGTATTTCGGGATGTTCTCCATCGGGCCGGGACGGTAGAGCGCCACGAGCGCGACGATATCCTCGATGCAGGTGGGCTTCATGCGCTTGAGCGCGTCCATCATCCCCGAGCTTTCCACCTGGAACACCGCGACCGTCTTGGCACGGGCATAAAGCGCATAGGTCTTTTCGTCGTCGAGCGGGATTTGCCCGATATCATTCTCGGCCCCCTCGAAGGGTTCGTAGATCGCGCTGCCATCGGCGGCGGTGTGCAGGTCGCGGCCAGAGGCATGGATCAGGTCGATGGCGTTCTGGATGACGGTCAGCGTCTTGAGCCCCAGAAAGTCGAACTTCACCAGCCCCGCCTGCTCGACCCACTTCATGTTGAACTGGGTCGCCGGCATGTCCGAGCGCGGATCCTGGTAGAGCGGCACCAGTTCGTCGAGCGGCCGGTCCCCGATCACCACACCGGCGGCGTGGGTCGAGGCATTCCGCAAAAGCCCCTCGACCTGCATCCCGTAGTTCAAGAGCCGGTCCACGACCTCTTCGGACCGCGCCTCTTCCTTCAGGCGCGGCTCGTCCTCGAGCGCCTTTTCGATGCTGACGGGTTTCACGCCCTCGACCGGAATCATCTTGGACAGCCGGTCCACCTGGCCATAGGGCATTTGCAGCACGCGCCCCACGTCCCGCACCGCGGCCTTGGACAATAGTGCACCAAAGGTGATGATCTGGGCGACCTTGTCGCGCCCGTATTTGTCCTGAACGTAGGTGATCACCTCTTCCCGCCGGTCCATGCAGAAATCGATGTCGAAGTCCGGCATCGACACCCGTTCCGGGTTCAGGAAGCGTTCGAACAGCAGGCTGTAGCGCAGCGGGTCCAGATCGGTGATCGTCAGCGCATAGGCCACAAGACTGCCCGCACCGGACCCGCGACCGGGCCCGACCGGGATGTCATGATCCTTGGCCCATTTGATGAAATCGGCCACGATCAGGAAATAGCCGGGAAAGCCCATACCCTCGATGATGCCCAACTCGAACTCGAGCCTTTGCTTGTATTCTTCGACTGGCGCCGCATGGGGGATCACCGCCAGCCGCGCCTCGAGCCCCGCCTTGGCCTGGCGGCGCAGTTCCTCGACCTCGTCATCGGCGAATTTCGGCAGGATCGGATCACGCCGATAGGCCATGAAGGCACAGCGGCGCGCGATCTCGACTGTGTTCTCGACCGCCTCGGGCAGATCGGCGAACAGCGTCACCATCTCTTCAGGCGTCTTGAAGCAATGCTGCGGCGTCAGGCGGCGGCGCGGGTCTTGCTGGTCGACATAGGCGCCCTCGGCGATGCAGATCAGCGCATCATGAGCCTCGTACATGTCGGATTTCGGGAAATAGACATCGTTCGTCGCCACCAGCGGCAGGCCCATCTCGTAGGCCATTTCGACAAAGCCGCGCTCGGTCACACGTTCGGCTTCGGGCAGGCCGGTCTCGCCCGGATGACGCTGCAACTCCACGTAAAGCCGGTCACCAAAGGCCGCATGCAGATCGAGCATCAACGCCTCGGCCGCCGGGCGCTGGCCCTTTTGCAGTAGCTGGCCGATGGCGCCCTCGGGTCCGCCGGTCAGGCAGATCACGCCCTCGGCATGGGCGCAGACCTCTTCCAGCGTGACATGGGCCAGCTGGCCATCCCCCCGCAGATAGAGGCAGGAGTTCAGCTTCATCAGGTTCATATAGCCCGTTTCGGACTGCGCCAGCAGCACCAGAGGCGCTGGCGCCACCCGGCGGCCCGGGTTCAATGGATCGGGCTTGAGATACTGAAGGTCCACCTGACAGCCGATGATCGGCTGCACCCCGGCCGCGGCGGCGGTCACCGAGAATTCGAGAGCGCAGAACATGTTGTTCGTGTCGGTCACGGCCACGGCGGGTATGCCGGCATCGGCGCAAAGCCCCGGCAGTTTCTTGACCCGCACCGCCCCTTCTAGAAGCGAGTATTCGGTATGGACACGCAGGTGGATGAATCGAGGATCTGACGCCATAGCGGCACGATATTCTGTGGCCGCCGGTTGCGAAAGCCCCTCTTGTTGTGGGGCCAGCGGCGACTGCCGTCTCCTCGACCGTCTATTTTTCAGGCAATCCGAAGGCTCCTGCTCCTCATGGCGTCAAAAATACCTTGCCAAGGCCGAACACCGCTGCCTAGCCTTGGTGCGATTAAATGGATCGGCCTGCGCACGCTCTACGCCGCATCGACCGCGCGCAATGATGGCTCATGACAGGGTAAGGCGGCAGGTTTAGCGACATGACGATCACCTTTCTTCTGAACGGAGAGAGCGTGGAGGTGGACGGCGTGGGCCCGACCACGACGCTGCTCGACTGGCTGCGCGAAACGCGCGGCCTGACCGGCACGAAAGAGGGCTGCAACGAAGGCGACTGCGGCGCCTGCACGGTGATGGTGACAGATGGCGAGAGGGCCAGGGCGCTCAACGCCTGCATCCTTTTCCTGCCACAGCTGCACGGCAAGGCGGTGCGCACGGTCGAAGGCGTCAGCGGCCCCGACGGCCAGCTGCACCCGGTGCAAGAGGCGATGGTGGACAATCACGGCTCGCAATGCGGTTTCTGCACGCCGGGCTTCGTCGTCTCCATGGCCACGGCACATCTGAACAGGCAGACCGACCACGATGACCAACTGGCGGGCAACCTTTGCCGCTGCACGGGATACGCGCCGATCGTCCGCGCCGCCGAATCGGCCAGCGCCGCGCCCGTACCCGACTGGATGCACGCGGATCAGGGCTTCTTCTTGGCCCAAATACCTCGGGGGGAGGCCGAAGGCCGGGGGGCAGAGCCCCCTTACGCCCAACCCGATAGCACCGATGCATTGGCCGCCTGGTACGCCGACAATCCCGACGCGACCCTCGTCGCCGGGGCCACGGATGTGGGGCTTTGGGTCACCAAGCAGTTGCGCGACCTGCCCAAGATCGCCTTCCTGAACCGGTGCGAAGATCTCAAGCAGATCGAGGAAACGGCAGCGGGCCTGCGCATCGGCGCGATGGTCACGATGGACAGGGTGCTGGACGCGATGCGCCCCCGCCACCCGGCCTATGCCGAGATGATCCGCCGCTACGGCTCGGCCCAGGTGCGCGCGGCGGCGACCATCGGCGGCAACATCGCCAACGGCTCACCCATCGGGGACAACCCGCCTGCCCTCATCGCGCTGGGGGCCACGCTGCATCTGCGCCACGGCGACACCCGGCGCGAGATGCCGATCGGGGATTTCTTCATCGACTATGGCAAGCAGGACCGCGCGCCGGGCGAGTTTGTCGAGGCCGTGACCATCCCCGCCCAGCCCGACCGGCTGCGGGTCTACAAGCTGTCCAAACGCTTCGACCAGGACATCTCGGCCGTCTGCGGCGCGCTCAGGATCACGGTCGAGGACGGCACCGTGACCGACGCCCGCATCGCCTTTGGCGGCATGGCGGGCATCCCGAAACGGGCTGCGGCGGCGGAAAAGGCGCTTTTGGGCCAAAGCTGGTCCGAGGACAGCGCGCGCCGCGCAGCGGCGGCACTGGACGAGGATTTCACGCCGCTCTCGGACATGCGCGCCTCGGCCAACTACCGGATGGAGACCGCGCGCAGCATGATCCTGCGCGCCTGGCACGAGGACCAGGGCCTGCCGATATCGGTGCTGGAGGTCGCGCCATGAGTGTGACCCAGGCCATCCCCCATGACGCCGCCACGGGCCATGTGACGGGCCGCGCGCGCTATGTCGACGACATACCCGTGCCCGCTGGCACGCTGCACCTGGCCTTCGGACTGTCTGACATCGCGGCAGGCCGGGTCATCTCCATGGAGCTCTCCGCCGTCCGCGACGCCCCGGGCGTAGTCGCCGTGCTGACCGCCGACGACCTGCCCTTCGCCAACGATGCCTCGCCCTCCGTCCATGACGAACCGCTCCTCTCGGACGGCAACATACACTACCTCGGCCAGCCGCTGTTCCTCGTTGTGGCCGACAGCCACCTGAACGCCCGCAAAGCCGCCCGTCTGGGCCGGATCGAGACCGAGGATCAGGACGCGATCCTGACCATCGAAGACGCGATGGCCGCCGACAGCCGGTTCGAAGAGGGCCCGCGCGTCTGGGAAAAAGGCGACACGGCCGAGGCCATCGCCGCCGCGCCCCATCGCCTGTCCGGCCAAATCGAGATGGGTGGGCAGGAGCATTTCTACCTCGAGGGACAAGCCGCGCTCGCACTGCCCGGTGAAGCGGGCGACATGCTGGTCCATTCCTCGACCCAGCACCCGACCGAGATTCAGCACAAGGTTGCCGAGGCCCTGGGCGTGCCCATGCATGCCGTCCGGGTCGAGGTGCGCCGCATGGGCGGCGGCTTCGGCGGCAAGGAAAGCCAGGGCAGCGCGCTGGCCATCGCCTGCGCCGTCGCCGCGCGCGCGACCGGGCGGCCCTGCAAGATGCGCTATGACCGGGACGACGACATGGTTATCACCGGCAAGCGGCACGATTTCCGCATCGCTTACAAGGTCGGCTATAACGATGAGGGCCGCATCCTGGGCGTCGATTTCGTGCAATACACCCGCTGCGGCTGGGCGCAGGACCTGTCGCTGCCCGTGGCCGACCGCGCGATGCTGCACGCAGACAACGCCTATCACCTGCCCGCCGCCCGGATCGAAAGCCACCGGCTGAAGACCAATACGCAATCCGCCACCGCCTTTCGCGGCTTCGGCGGACCGCAGGGCATGCTCGGGATCGAACGGGTGATGGACGCCATCGCCCATGACCTGGGGCGCGACCCGCTCGCCGTGCGCCGCGCGAATTACTACGCGGCGGCCCAAGCGGTGGCGACCGGCCCGGGCACCGGGCAACGTTATGGCGGAACTCATTCCCCGAAACCCGCGGCATCGACCGTCCAGACCACGTCCTACGGCATGGAGGTCACCGATTTCATCCTGCACGAGATAACCGGTGCCCTGTCCCAAAGCGCAGGCTACGACCTGCGACGCGCGGCCATCGCCGACTGGAACGCGGCCAACCCGCTTTTGAAAAAGGGCATCGCCCTGACGCCGGTCAAATTCGGCATCTCCTTCACCCTGACCCATCTGAACCAGGCCGGGGCGCTGGTCCATGTCTACCAGGACGGATCAGTGCATCTAAACCATGGCGGTACGGAAATGGGCCAGGGCCTGTTCCGCAAGGTGAGCCAGGTCGCCGCCGACCGCTTCGGCCTGCCGGTCGAGTCGATCCGCATCACCGCGACGGACACGGACAAGGTGCCCAACACCTCGGCCACTGCAGCGAGTTCGGGGTCGGACCTGAACGGTATGGCGGTCATGGCTGCCTGCGACACGATCCGCGACCGCATGGCCGACGCGCTGGCCACGCTTTACCAGGCCGATGCTGCTGCGGTTCGCTTTGCGGATGGTATGGTGCAGATCGGGGCCGAGACGGTCCCCTTCGCCCGCGCCGCCAAGCTTTGCTACGAGAACCGCGTCAGCCTGTCGGCCACCGGGTTCTACAAGACACCGGACCTGAGCTGGGACCGCATCAAGGGCCATGGGCGGCCGTTCTTCTACTTTGCCTACGGTGCCGCCTGTTCCGAGGTCGTGGTCGACACGCTCACCGGCGAATACCGCATTCTGCGCACCGATATCCTGCACGATGCGGGCCGGTCCCTGAACCCGGCCATCGACATGGGCCAGATCGAGGGTGGCTTTGTCCAGGGGGCCGGGTGGCTCACGACCGAGGAGCTGGTCTGGGACGAGTCCGGTCGTCTGCGCACCCATGCGCCCTCGACCTACAAGATCCCCGCCTGTTCGGACCGACCGGACGTGTTCAACGTGGCGCTTTGGGATGGCGAGAACCGGGCCGAGACGATCTATCGCTCCAAGGCCGTGGGCGAGCCGCCCTTCATGTTGGGCATGTCCGTGTTCTTTGCGCTCTCGGATGCGATCGCGTCCTGCGGACGGGGCTACCCTGCGCTCGATGCGCCCGCCACGCCCGAACGGGTCCTGATGGCAATCCGACAGGTGCAGAATGGCGTTTGATCCCGAAGCCCTTGCTGCGGCGATGGCCGCCCATGGCCCCGTCGCCCGCGTGGTGGTCGCAGAGGCGCGCGGATCGGCCCCGCGCGAAGCCGGGGCGGCGATGCTTGTCTGGGCGGACGGGCAAGAGGGGACCATCGGGGGCGGCACGCTGGAGTTCGAGGCCGCTGCGCGGGCACGGGTGCAATTGGCCGCGGGCGGCACGCGGGTCGATCGCCTGCCACTGGGCCCCGCGCTGGGCCAATGCTGCGGCGGGGCGGTGGTGCTTGTGACCGAGGTCTTTAAAACTGTGCCCGAAACCGGCGATGACGTGTTCGCGCGCCCGGTCGCTAGCAGCCGTGATATGCCCCTGTCCGTCTCACGTCTGCTGACCCGGGCCCGGAACCAGGGCGACACCCCGACGCCCCAGCTTATCGACGGTTGGCTGGTGGAACCCGTCGCCCGCCCGACCCGTGCACTTTGGGTCTGGGGTGCCGGCCATGTGGGCCGGGCCATCGTGACGACGCTTGCCCCGATGCCGGACTTTGCCATCACATGGGTCGACACCGCGCCCAGCCGCTTTCCAAGGACAATACCAGATGGAGTCACGCCGCTGCCCGCGGCTGAGCCTGTGCGGCTGATCCCCCATGCACCGAAGGACGCCGAGCACCTGATCCTGACCTATTCCCACGAGCTGGACCTTGCGCTCTGCAGCGGGCTTCTGTCCCATGGCTTCGGACAGGCGGGGCTGATCGGCTCGGCCACCAAATGGGCGCGGTTCCACTCCCGTTTGGCATCGCTGGGTCACAGCCCTGCCCAAATCGCGCGCATTCGCTGCCCGATCGGCGATCCGGCCCTTGGCAAACACCCACAGGCCATTGCCGTGGGGGTGGCTGCCGCGCTACTGAGGGAACCGAGGCGCCAAGACCTCCGAAAGGACAAGACCGCGTGACGGGGACCCTGCTGAGCCTGTCGGGCCTGACCAAGGCCTATCCCGGCGTCGTTGCCAACGACGACATCTCCTTCGACATCCGCGAAGGCGAGGTCCACGCGCTTTTGGGCGAGAACGGTGCGGGCAAGTCCACGCTGGTCAAGATGATCTACGGGCTGGTGAAGCCCGACAGCGGCACCATGACCCTACGCGGCGCGCCCTATGCCCCGGCCGAGCCGCGCGCGGCGCGGGCCTCCGGCGTGGCGATGGTGTTCCAGCATTTCTCGCTGTTCGACGCGCTGTCGGTGGCGGAAAACATCGCGCTGGGGATGGAAGACCCGCCCAAGCCCCGCGACCTGGCCCGCCAGATCCGCGAGGTGTCGGAAACCTATGGCCTGCCCCTCGACCCCTATCGGACCGTCGGCACGCTCTCGGCGGGGGAACGGCAGCGGGTCGAGATCATTCGCTGCCTCCTGCAGAACCCAAAGCTTCTGATCATGGACGAGCCCACCAGCGTCCTGACCCCGCAGGAGGTGGAGATCCTTTTTACCACGCTGCGCAAACTGGCGGCCGAGGGCACGGCGATCCTGTATATTTCGCACAAGCTCGAAGAGATCCGCACGCTTTGCGATCACGCGACAATCCTGCGGTTGGGCCAGAAGGTGGCGACCTGCACGCCGGCCGAAACGACCGCGCGCGAACTGGCAGAGATGATGGTCGGCGCGAGCCTCAAGGCGCCCGAAGCCCATGGGCGCACGCCGGGCGACGTGGTGCTCGAAATCCGCGACCTGTCTCTACCCGCGCCGGGCGATTTCGGCACCGCGCTGCGCCGTATTTCGATGGCGCTGAGAGCAGGCGAAATCCTGGGCATCGGCGGTGTCGCAGGCAACGGTCAGGACGAATTGCTGGCCGCTCTGTCGGGCGAACGGCGCAGTGCGCCTGATGCCATCCTGTTCAAAGGCCAGCCGCTGGGCCACCTGGGACCGGGAGCGCGACGGCGGCTGGGCCTGCTGGCCGCACCCGAGGAACGGCTGGGCCACGCCGCCGCCCCGGACATGAGCCTGACGGAAAATGCCGCCCTGACCGCGATGGGCCGCAAGGGTCTCGTGCGCAACGGTCTCGTAGGCTGGGGCCGCGCCGAGGATTTCGCGCGCGAGGTGATCGCGGCCTTCGACGTGCGCACACCGGGGGCCGACACTGCGGCGCGCGCCCTGTCGGGCGGAAACCTGCAGAAATTCGTCATCGGCCGAGAGGTGATGCAGGCCCCCGAGGTGCTGGTCGTCAATCAGCCCACCTGGGGCGTCGATGCCGCCGCTGCCGCAGCCATCCGGCAGGCGCTGATCGACCTGGCCGCCAAGGGCTGCGCGGTCATCGCGATCAGCCAGGACCTGGATGAGCTGATGGAGATTGCCGACCGCTTTGCGGCCCTGAACGAAGGCCGCCTGACCGCGTCGAAACCCATGGCGGGCCTGACCCTTGACCAGATCGGGATGATGATGGGCGGGGCCCATGACATGGAGGCCGCCCATGTGGAGACCTGACGGCAGGGGACCGGGCCAAGACTTTTCGAAAAAGTCTTGGCAAAACTCTAATCAAGAGTTTTGCGGGGGCCTGTCGTGATCGCGCTCGAGAAACGCCCACAGCCGTCGCAGGCATGGACCTGGGCCACACCGGTTCTGGCGGTCCTGCTGACCATGCTCGTGGGCGGGCTGATGTTCGCCGCACTGGGCACACCGCCCGTCGAGGCAATCCGCACGATTTTCTGGGATCCGCTCTTCAATCCGCAATTCGCCAGCTATTCACGCCCGCAGCTTCTGGTGAAGGCCGGGCCGCTGATCCTGATCGCCATCGGTCTGTCGCTGGGGTTCCGCGCGGGCATCTGGAACATCGGCGCCGAGGGTCAATACATCATGGGCGCTGTCTGCGGTGCGGCCGTGGGCCTGGCCTTTTATCCGGCCGAGTCCGTGCTGATCTTTCCCCTGATGGTCGTCGCGGGCGCACTCGGGGGGTGGGCCTGGGCGATGATACCGGGTCTTTTGAAGGTGAAGTTCGGCACGAACGAGATTCTTGTCTCGCTGATGCTGGTCTACGTCGCCGAAAGCGTTCTCGCCTCGGTCTCTTCGGGTCTGCTGAAGAACCCCGACGGAATGGGCTTTCCAGGCAGCCGCAATCTCAAGCAATACCCAAGCGGTGCCAATCCCGAGCTGATCGCCGGGACAGGCATGCATTGGGGGGTCGTGGCCGCCTTTATCGTGGTGATCCTCGCCTATGTGCTGCTCACGCGCCATGTTCTGGGCTTCCACATCAAGTTGTCTGGCGCAGCCCCGCGGGCGGCGCGCTTTGCGGGCGTGAACCCTGCGCGCATGATCCTGTTCTGCCTGGGCACCGCGGGGGCGCTTGCCGGCATGGCGGGCCTTTTCGAGGTGTCGGGCCCCGCGGGCCAGATCACTATCGACTTCAACTCGGGCTACGGCTTTACCGCGATCATCGTGGCGTTTCTGGGGCGGCTCCACCCGGTGGGCATCCTGCTGGCGGGGCTGTTGATGGCGCTGACCTATATCGGGGGCGAACTGGCGCAGCTGATGCTGGGCCTGCCGGGGGCCGCGATCCAGCTCTTCCAGGGCATGCTGCTGTTTTTCCTTCTGGCCACGGATGTGCTGACAAACTACCGCGTGCGTCTGAGTAACAAGGCGAAAGGTACGGTCTGATGGATCTGACGAGCATCAACCCCGTGCTGCTGATCGCATCCCTGATGGTGTCGGCCACGCCGATCCTGCTGGCCGCGATGGGCGAGATGGTGGTCGAGAAATCCGGCGTCCTGAACCTGGGCGTCGAGGGCATGATGATCACCGGTGCAATCACCGGCTTTGCCATCGCCGTCAACACCGGCAGCCCCGCGTTGGGTTTCATCGCTGCGGCGGCTGGGGCGGCCATGCTGGCGCTCGCCTTCGGCATTCTCACGCAGTTCCTGCTGTCGAACCAGGTGGCGACCGGGCTTGGCCTGACATTGGTGGGACTTGGCCTGTCGTCGCTGATCGGAAAGCCCTACGAGGGGATCAAGTCGCCCACCCTGCCCAGGCTGGACCTTGGCCCGCTGTCCGACATTCCCGTCCTCGGGCGGATGCTCTTTTCCCATGATATCATGGTCTATTTCAGCCTGGCCCTTGTCGCCGCGGTCTGGGCGGTTCTGAAATTCACCCGTGCGGGCCTCGTCCTGCGCGCGGTGGGCGAAAGCCACGACGCCGCCCATGCGCTGGGTTACAAGGTCGTGCGCGTGCGCCTTCTGGCGATCCTGTTCGGCGGCGCCTGCGCGGGGCTGGGCGGTGCCTATCTGAGCCTTGTCCGTGTCCCGCAATGGACCGAGGGCATGACCGCCGGGGCGGGCTGGATCGCGCTGGCCATCGTGGTTTTTGCCAGCTGGCGCGCGGGGCGCGTTCTGGTCGGTGCCTATCTTTTCGGCGGCATCACCGTTTTGCAGCTGAACCTGCAAGCGGCGGGTGCCCAGGTGCCGGTCGCGCTCTTGTCGGCCTCACCTTATCTGATAACCATCCTGGTGCTGGTTATCATATCGGTCCGGGGGGTGCACGGCGCGCCGGCATCCCTCGGGCGCCCGTTCCATGCCTCGCACTAGAGGCGCTTTCTCAACCACCAACAGGGGATGAACCATGAAGAGAAGAACCCTCCTTGCCAGTGCCGCGCTGGCTGCAAGCCTCGGCACCGCCGCATTTGCACAGGACCCGACCAAGGCCTGTTTCGTCTATGTCGGCCCGATCGGTGACGGCGGCTGGACCTATCAGCACCACCAGGGCGCGCTGGCCCTGAAAGAGGAATACGGCGACGCGGTCGAGATCGCCTGGCAGGAAAGCGTGCCCGAAGGCGCAGATTCCGAGCGCGTGCTGACCCAGATGGCGCTGTCGGGCTGTGACATCATCTTCACGACCTCCTTCGGCTACATGGACCCGACCAATGCGGTCGCCGCCCAGTTCCCCGATATCAAGTTCGAGCACGCCACCGGCTACAAGCGCGAGCATCCCAATGTTTCGACCTACAATGCGCGTTTCTACGAAGGCCGCGCCGTGGTGGGCCACATCGCGGGCAAGATGACCCAGACCAACAAGATCGGCTATATCGCGTCCTTCCCGATCCCCGAAGTCATCATGGGCATCAACAGCTACTTCCTGCACGCGCAGAAGGCGAACCCGGACGTGGAGCTTGTGGTGACCTGGGCCTATACCTGGTTCGACCCGGCGAAAGAGGCCGACGCGGCGCGCGCCATGCTCGACCAGGGCGTGGACGTGATCACCGCCCATACCGACTCGACCGCGCCGCTGGCCGAAATTGCCAAGGAAGGCGGCAGCGCATGGGGCTTCGGCCAGGCGTCCGACATGGCTGCGTTCATGACCAATGACGACGGCACGCCCGGGCCGCGCGTTGCCTCGATCATCGACGAATGGGCCCCCTACTACATCAAGCGCGTGGGCCAGTTGATGGACGGCACCTACGAGCAGATCGACAGCTGGGCCGGCATGCCCGAGGGCGAGGTCGTGATCGGCGAGATGACCGATGCCATCCCGGCGGACGTTCAGGCCGAGGCCCAGGCGATGATCGACGCCATCACCGCGGGCGAGTACCATCCGTTCACCGGCCCGATCAATCGTCAGGACGGCTCTGTCTGGCTGGCCGAAGGTGAAGTGGCCGATGACGGCACCCTTCTGGGCATGGACTTCTACATCGAAGGCATCACCGGCGAGATCCCGAACTGATCCACGCGCAACGCGCGACGGAAAGGCCCCGTTCCGGCGGGGCCTTTTTCACATGCGCCCTTCGAACCAGGAAAAAGCGTCGGGCCAAGAGGATTGCAGGCCGTCCCGATGCGGGACCACGCTCGGCCTTGGAAACGGCCTGGTCGGGCTAATCCCGAGGGGGGAAACGGGCGGATTGTCCCAGAAGACGCAGGACACCCAACACAAGCACCAGCGCCGGCAGCATCGCCAGCACGGCCAGCGCGGCCCCGGCACCCGATCCGGGACTCACCATCTGCAGCCCGCGCATCAACGTCCAGTGCCGGTCGTCGACCGACACCATCAGCGGCCAAAGGTACTGGTTCCACCCCCAAATCATGCCGATCATCAGGACCAGCGCGATCGGCCCCCTCGACAGGGGCAGCACGATATCCCACAGAAAACGCAGCGGACCCGCCCCGTCGAGCCGGGCCGCCTCGGCCAGGGCATCAGGCAACTGGCGCAGGTCCTGCCGAAACAGGAACGTGCCCACCGCGAGCGGGAGCACAGGAAGCACGAGCCCCGCCATGGTATTGAGAAGACCAAGCCCCGTCACGACGTCAAAAGTGGGCAAGAGCCGTGCCTCGACCGGGAAATAAAGCGTCGCAAGACTGAGCCAGAACACCCCTCGCCCGGGGCCACGGCGAAAATAGACCAGTGCATAGGCCGCGAGAAACGACACGACCGTGTTCAGCATCCCGACGGCCGCGGCCACCAGACCCGATGTGAACAGCATCGACCCGAGATCGGGCAGGCGTCCCCCGGGCAGCCCAAGTGCCCAGAGCCGCGACAGGTTCTCGGCCAGTGCGCCCCCGGGCCAGAGCGATGGCGCGTCCAAGCCGCCGGGCCGCGTCGCCGCCATGACCAGAAGCAGAAGCGGTGCACAGAATACGACAACCCCGATGGACAGGATGAGATGATCAACCATTTTGCGCATGGGGCGAAACCTTTGGTCGGTGTCCGCAGTCGATCGCATGGTCCGGGTGGCGACCGCAAGCCGACAGGACGGTCTTGACCGGTAACGGCTTCGCCACAGGTTGCGCTGCATGACACGCGCGGCTTTCATCCTGGTCTGGCTGGTTCTGCCCGGCACGGCCCTTGCAGACGAGCAGGCTTTGCCGCTCAGCGCCAGTTGCAGCGCGCTCCTGCGTGCCGATGGCGACGGGCGCAGTCTTGTCATCACCGATGCGCGTCGTGCCCGTGTTGCTGTGACCAATCTGCCCGCGGACGTTCGCTTACGCCGTATAGGCGATCTGCTCTACCTCGACGGTAGCGATGCGGATCCGTTGCATTTTCGCGATCTGTGCACCTACCCGATGAACTGATCTTGGGGCTTTTCCAACCGGGCAGGCCATGGCACCTATGGCGCTATGAAACCCATGCTGACCTCTTCGAACGGAACCCCGGCCGGTCATTACGCCTTCGGCACGATGCAATTCGGCGGATCCGCGGATGAAGCGGCCTCGGCCGCCATGTTCGAGGCATCCCGCGCCGCCGGGATCACCCATTTCGACACGGCCTTCATCTACACGGATGGCGCGTCCGAGCAGATCCTCGGACGGCTGGCCGCCCCGGAACGCGACAGTCTGACAATCGCCACGAAAGTGGCCTTTCGTGGGGGTGACGCGTCCGAGCTGCAGCGCCAGTTCGACATCTGCCGCCGGCGGCTGGATATGGACGTGGTCGATATCCTCTACCTCCACCGCTACGATGGCGAGGCGCCGTTCGAGCACGTGATGGACACCTTCGCCGGGTTCCGCGAGGCCGGGCAGATCCGTTATATCGGGCTATCGAACCTTGCCGCGTGGCAGGTGATGAAGATGCAGGCCGTGGCCCGCGGCATGGGTCTGCGGATCGACATCATCCAGCCGATGTACAACCTCGTCAAACGTCAGGCCGAGGTCGAGATCCTGCCGATGGCGTCCGACCAGGGTATCGCCGTCGCGCCCTATTCGCCCTTGGGCGGTGGGCTTCTGACCGGGAAATACCTGCGCGGTGAAACCGGCCGGTTGCGCGAAAACAGCATGTACGCCGACCGGTATGCCCCCGACTGGATGTCGGATGCGGCGAGGGGGCTGGTCGAGATCGCCGCGCGTGAGGGCGTGGACCCTGCGACTCTCGCGGTGGCCTGGGTCGCCCGGCATCCGACAGCGCCCTGGCCGATCCTGTCGGCCCGCTCGGTCGAACAGCTGGCGCCGTCTCTGGCGGCCATCGATTTCCGCATGAGTGATGCGCTTTATGCAGAGATCTCGGCGCTGTCGCCCGCGCCGCCCCCCGCGACCGACCGGCTGGAGGAACAGGCATGAGCGATATCGTGATCATAGGCGGGGGCATCGCCGGCACTTCGATCGGCGCGCGTTTGGCGACCCATGCCCATGTGACGCTGATCGAGGCGGAGTCGTCGCTGGGCTACCACGCTTCGGGCCGGTCCGCCGCGCTCTACGAGTCGAATTACGGCCTTCCCTCGACGGTGGCCCTATCCAAGGCTAGCGGTGACTATTTCCGCGAGGCCAACGGCGGCTACCTGTCGCCGCGCGGTCTGATGATCCTCTGCGGACAGGACGAGGACAGCGCGTTCGAGGCGGACATGGCCACCCTCAAGCTCGACGAGATCACGCTGGACGAGGCCCGGGACAAGCTGCCCATTCTCAACCCCGACGCGGTGACGCGGGCCGCCTGGCACGCGTCGGCCTGGGATATCGACACCGACCGGATGATCCAGGATTTCGCGCGCGAGATCCGGACCCATGGCGGCGCGGTCGAGACCGGCACGCGCGTCACGGGCATCACCCGAACCGACCGGTGGGAGGTCATGACCAACAAGGGCGCCTTTGCCGCGGATCTGATCGTCAACGCTGCGGGCGCCTGGGTCGACGAGGTGGCGCACATGGCGGACGTCGCGCCCTTGGGCTTCACCCCCTGCCGCCGGTCCATGGCACGCCTGCCGGCACCGGGCGGGAACGATCCATCGCAGTGGCCCATGTTCTTCGGCGTGGGCGAGGCCTGGTACGCCAAGCCCGACGCGGGCGCGCTTCTGGTTTCGCCCGCAGACGAAGACCTGGTTGCGCCACAGGATGCCTGGGCCGACGACATGGTGCTGGCCGAGGGGCTGGCCCGCTACGAGGCGATGGTGACCGAACCCGTCACGCGCGTGACGTCAAACTGGGCAGGGCTGCGCACCTTTTCCCCCGACCGCGCGCTGACGATCGGCTTTGCCACCGATGCGCCCGGCTTTTTCTGGCACGCGGGTCAGGGCGGCTACGGCTTCCAGACCGCCCCGGCCGCCAGCAAGCTGGGCGCCGACCTGATCCTTGGCCGCACGCCCGCCATCGACACTGCCACCGTCACCGCCCTGAGCCCGGAGCGTTTCGCATGAGCCGCCGCTTGACCCTGCCCGACACCGCCTCGGTCGCCCAGCCTGGCGAGGGCGGCAAGCTGTTCGCGCCGTCGGCCGAGCGCAACTGCGGACCGATCTGCGACCTCGTCTCGCTCTACGGTCCCGGTGCGGGCCGCGCGCTGGAACTGGCCTCGGGCACGGGACAACACGCGGTGGCCCTGGCCAGGGCTCTGCCGGGGCTCCAATGGCAGCCCTCCGATATCGACCCCGCGCGCCGCGCCAGCATCGACGCCTATGCGTCCGAGGCCGCGCTGCCGAACCTGGCCGCCGCCATTGCGCTGGACGCCACCGATCCCGGCTGGGGCGCGGCCCATTGCGGGCAGGACCTGATCCTGCTCATCAACCTGCTGCATCTGATCTCGGAAAACGAGGCCAAGACCCTGATTGCCGAGGCCGCACAGGCGCTGGCGCCGGGGGGAACACTCATCCTTTACGGCCCCTTCATGCGCGCGGGCGAACTGACATCGGACGGCGACGAAAGGTTCCACGCCAGCCTTGTCGAGCAGGACCCCGAGATCGGCTACAAGGACGATTTCGACGTGATTGACTGGATACATGCACAATGGCTCGACCTGGCCCATGCGATCGAAATGCCTGCCAACAACCTCGCCCTGATTGCGAAACGGGGGGGTTGAGCGCTGTCACACGACTACCTTGCGATCAACCGGGATCTCTGGAATGCGGACGCCCCCAACTGGGTGGACGCGGCTGAAAGGTTGTGGCGGCTCGACATGCCGCAATGGGGCAATTGGGGGCGTTCCGATGAAGGTCTGAAGCTACTGCCCGACGACATGACCGGGCGCGACGCGGTCGAGCTGGGCTGCGGCACGGGCTATGTCTCGGGCTGGATGGCCCGGCGCGGCGCGCGGGTCACGGGCATCGACATCTCGGCCGAACAGCTGGCCACCGCACGGCGGCTCGCAGCAGAGCACGGCACGGACATCACCTTTGTCGAAGGCAATGCCGAGGCCACGGGACTGCCCGATGCCGCATTCGACTTCGCGATCTCGGAATACGGAGCCGCCATCTGGTGCCGCCCCGAGGCATGGCTGCGCGAGGCCTGGCGCCTGTTGCGCCCCGGCGGGCAGTTGGTGTTCCTGGGCAATCACCCGCTGTCGCTGATCTGTGCGCCGCTGGACGGATCGCCCTGCGACCGGACCCTGCACCGCCCCTATCGCGGCATGTGGGGCGCGGACTGGACCCAAGTGGAATTCGAGCCAAGCGGCGTGTGCTTCAACCTGGCCATGGCGGACTGGATCGCGCTTTTTAACGACATCGGGTTTTCGGTCGAGAACTATCACGAGATCTACGCGCCCGATCACGCCACCGACACGCGCGGGGCGGTCCCTGCGAACTGGGCCAGGGAGTATCCGGTCGAACAGGTCTGGCAGCTGCGCAAACCCGCCTGATCCCAGCGGCATATGCATACCGCCCATCCGCATGATCCGGATCAAGGCAGACCCGCGCGATCCCTGTTTCAGAGGCGCATGACCACGCCAACAACAATGGGACAGACCATGACCTGGAACGACAAGCTGAACGGCACCCGTGACCAGCTGCGCACGCTGAACAAAACCATTCCGGACACTACCCGTGCCTTCGGCGCTCTGGGCAAGACCGTCAAGGAAGGCGGCACGCTCGATTTCAAGACCAAGGAATATGTGGCCCTTGGCATCGCCATCGCCACCAAATGCGAAGCCTGCATCGTTTTGCATGTCGAGGCGCTGATCAAGGCGGGTGCCACCCGTGACGAGGTGGCGGATGTGCTGGGCATGAGCATCCAGATGGGCGGTGGACCGTCGATGATGTACGCGGCCAAGGCGCTGGAATGCTATGACGCGCTAAGCGCGGCCTGACCGGGGCTGTCCGGGCCCGCCCATTTCGCACTCGACGGCGGCGCAGGGCTGCCGCATGGTTCCGGGGCTGCGTGCGACGCGGCCCCGTTTGCTGTAGAGCCATGCCAACCGCCGTCACCCCATTAATCGTGCTGATATCGCTCGGGATCACGCAGATCATCGGGTTCGGCACGCTTTACTACGCCTTCTCATTGCTGGCGCCTTGCATGGCGGCCTCGCTGGGTTGGAGCCTGCCGCAGGTCTTCGCCGCTTTCAGCGGGGCGTTGATCGTAATGGGTCTGGCGTCGCCAGCGGCGGGCCGCCTGGCGGACCGGGTGGGCGCGGGGCTTGTGCTGGCCATCGGCTCGGTGCTTGCGGCTGGTTCGCTGGCGCTGTGCGCGCTGGCGCCGGGGCCTTTTCTGTACCTCGCAGGCATGGCGGGTGTCGGGCTTGCCGCGGCGGCGGTGCTGTACAACATGGCTTTCGTGGCCCTGGTGCAGCTGGGCGATGAGCACGCGCGCAGCCGGATCACCTATCTGACACTCATGGCGGGCTTTGCATCGACCGTCTTCTGGCCCGTGACAAAAGCACTGCTGGAGACGCAGGACTGGCGCAGCATCTACATCGCTTATGCCGCGCTCAACCTGTTTGTCTGTGCGCCGCTGCACCTATTTCTCGCGCGGCAGACCCGGCCGAAACCGATGACAGAGCCCGAGGCGCCGAAACCAAAGGCGGGCCGCGCACCGACCGGCCCGCTCTTTGTCGTCCTGTTCGCAGCCGTCGCGCTGGAAGGCGCGGTGATGGGCGCTGTCCTTGTCCACATGGTGCCCTTGATCGAGGCGCTGGGGCTGGGCGCCGCAGCAGCGCTGGTGGCGGCGCTTTTCGGGCCAGCGCAGGTCGGTGTCCGGATCATCAACATGACCTTCGGTGCCCGCTTGCCCCAGACCTGGCTGGCGATCATCGCGGCAGGCTTTCCACTGGCGGGGCTTATGGTCTTGCTTGGATTTCCCGGCTTTGTGGGTGCTGCGGCCTTTGCGGTTCTGTTCGGCATGGGCACCGGCCTGATCAGCATCGTGACAGGCACATTGCCGCTCGCCCTTTTTGGGGCGGATGGCTATGGCAGCGTTCTGGGACGTCTGGCCTCGGCCCGGCTGGTGGCGGGCGCGGTGTCGCCCTTTCTCTTGTCCGTGGCACTGGGCGGGCTGGGCGTGCGCCCGGCGCTTTGGGGTGCCGTCGTGCTAGGGGCCGCGGCGCTGGCCTGTTTCTGGATCGTCCGGCGCATGGCCCCTGACAGCCCCTAAGGATATTTTTGGGGATCTTGCGACGGAGCCACCGAAAAGCTGCGTATCACATGTATCAAAAACGGAATATAAAAGGATTCCCACCATGCGCACCCTTTTCACCCTTGCCGCCGCAACGGCGCTGACCGCAACCGCCGCTCTGGCACAAATGGACGCCCCCGGATCGCATTTCGTCGAGAACTGGGACTATGACCGCGATGGCCAGGTGACCCTGGAAGAGGCCACGCAGAAACGCGGCGAGATTTTCTTCATGTTCGACCAGGACGAAAACGGCGTGCTGGACAGTGCCGAATACGACCTGTTCGACGAAACCCGCGCGCTTGACCGCGAGAACAACGCAGCAGAGCACGAACAGATGGGATTGCGTAACGCCGACGAGGGCATGAACCGTGCCAACAACGATCCCGACGGCGACGGCATGGTAACCGAAGCCGAGTTCAACGCCAGCACCGAAAGCTGGTTCACGGGTATGGACAGCGATGGCGACGGCGTGCTGACAGCGGCCGATTTCGGACCCGGCAAGCGTGGCAAGGGCCAGGGTCAAGGCATGGGGAAAGCCAACAAAGGCTGACTGGTCTAAGCTGAAAAAATAGGAAAGCCGGGCCCCTATGGTGGCCCGGCTTTCTTGGTCTTGGGTGGCTCAGGATCACCCGTCGGCGCGGATCGTCTCGTTCTTCGGGTCGTAGGGGCTGTCGCAGGTCACGACCGCATCCCAAAGCGTGTTCTGCATCTTGACCCGCAGCTTCGTGCCTTCGACCGCAAGATCGGGCCGCACATAGCCCAGGCCGATGGACTTGCCGAAGGCCACCGAATAGCCACCCGAGGTCAGGCGCCCGACGCGGGTCCCATCCTCGGTATAAAGCGCCTCGCGCCCCCAGGGGTCGGCATCCTCTGGACCGTCGATCAGAAGCGTGCAGCATTTCGACCGGATGCCCTTGGCCTCCATTTCGGCCTTGCCATGGAAATCCTTAGACAGATCCACGAAACGCGGCAGATCCGCTTCGAGCGGTGTAGCGTCGCGGCCCAGCTCGTTGCCGAACGCACGGTAGGATTTCTCCTGCCGCAGCCAGTTCTGCGCGCGCGCGCCGACCAGCTTAAGCCCGTGCGCCTCGCCCGCGGCCAGCAGTTGATCCCACAGGTTCGTCTGCATCTCGATCGGGTGATGCAGCTCCCAGCCCAGCTCGCCGGTATAGGCCACGCGGATCGCCATGGTGGGCACCATGCCCAGCTCGATCTGGCGCATGGACAGCCACGGGAAACGCTTGTTCGACAGAACGGTGTCGGGATCGGCATCCTTGACGATCTCGCGCAACACGTTGCGCGACTTGGGACCGGCGATGGCGAAGACGCCCCATTGGGTGGTCACGTCGTGGCAGCTGATCCAGCCGAACTCATCGCGCTTGTCCTCGATCGCCTTCATCAGGAAATCGCTGTCATAGGCCTGCCAGGCACCTGAGGAGACAAGGTAGTACCTGTCCTCGGCCAGCCTCACGATGGTGTATTCGGTGCGCGTGGTCCCTGCCGAGGTCAGCGCGTAGGTCAGGTTGATGCGGCCCACTTTGGGCAGCTTGTTGCAGGTGAACCAGTCCAGGAACGCGGTCGCGCCGGGCCCTTCGACGATATGCTTGGTGAACGCGGTCGCGTCGATCAGGCCCACGCCCTCGCGCACGGCCTTGGCCTCGTCCACGGCGTATTGCCACCAGCCGCCGCGGCGGAAGCTGCGGGCGTCGTGGTCGAAGCTTTCGGGCGCGTCGAGCGGCCCATAGTAATTCGGCCGTTCCCACCCGTTCACACAGCCGAACTGCGCGCCAAGCGCCTTTTGCCGGTCATAGGCGGGCGCGGTGCGCAAGGGGCGGCAAGCGGGGCGTTCCTCGTCCGGGTGGTGCAGGATGTAGACGTGTTCGTAGGCTTCTTCGTTCTTGCGCGCGCCATACTCGGTCGTCATCCAGCTGCCGTAGCGCTTGGGATCGAGCGACGCCATGTCGATCTCGGCCTCGCCCTCGACCATCAGCTGGGCCAGGTAATAGCCCGTACCGCCCGCCGCGGTGATGCCGAAGCTGAAGCCCTCGGCCAGCCACATGTTGCGCAGGCCCGGCGCCGGACCCAAAAGCGGGTTGCCATCAGGCGTGTAGCAGATCGGGCCGTTGTAATCGTCCTTGAGCCCCACGGTTTCCGAGGACGGAATGCGGTGGATCATCGACATGTATTCCTCTTCGATCCGCTCCAGATCGAGCGGGAAGAGGTCGGCGCGGAAGCTGTCGGGCACGCCGTATTCGAAGCACGCGGGCGCGTTGCGCTCGTAGGGGCCCAGGATCCAGCCGCCGCGCTCTTCGCGGACATACCACTTGGCATCGGCATCGCGCAGCACCGGGTGTTCGGGATTGCCCGCCTTGCGGTAGTCCACGAGCGCGGGATCGGGCTCGGTCACGATATACTGGTGCTCGACCGGGATTGCGGGGATCTTGATGCCCAAAAGCTGCGCAGTGCGCTGCGCATGGTTGCCGGTGGCGGTCACCACATGCTCGGCCTCGATCACGACCTGGTCGTCCGACGGGATCAGGTTGCCGCCCTTTTCGACCATCTTGGTGCAGGTGACCTTCCAGTGATCGCCGCACCAGTCGTAGGCATCGACCTGCCACTTGCGCTCGATTACCGCGCCATGCATCCGCGCGCCCTTGGCCATGGCTTGGGTCACGTCGGCGGGATTGATGTAGCCATCGGTCGGGTGGTAGATCGCACCTTTCAGATCCTCGGTGCGCACCAGCGGCCAGCGTTCCTTGATCTGGTCGGGCGTCATCCATTCGTAAGGAACACCCACCGTCTCGGCGGTCGAGGCATAGAGCATATATTCGTCCATACGCGCGTCGGTCTGCGCCATGCGCAGGTTGCCCACGACGTAAAAGCCGGGGTTCAGACCCGTCTCTTCCTCGAGCGTCTTGTAGTACTTGATCGAGTAGTCGTGGATATGGGTCGTCGCGTAGGACATGTTGAAATAGGGCAGCAGACCCGCCGCATGCCAGGTCGACCCGCTGGTCAGCTCGTCGCGCTCGAGCAGCATTACATCCTGCCAGCCCGCCTTGGCCAGATGATAGGCGATGGAGGTGCCGATGGCACCGCCACCGACGACGAGAGCTTTGACTTGGGTTTTCATGGCGCACGACTCCGATTGCGGCCGGGTTTGAGCCGTTGTGGCAAAATCCGTGGAACCGCGCCGCGCGCAGCCGACATTTGTAGGCGCGAAACCGACGCGGGGGCATGACGGGCGCGTCGGCTGGCAAAAGAAAAAGGCCCCGGAAAACCGGGACCTTTCTCTGGTTCGTGCCTAGAACCGGTCGGGGCGCCGATTTCAGCGGCGCAGTACGCGCATCACAAGGGTCACCGCGAAGAGGATCAGGAACAGGAAGAAAAGCACCTGTGCGATCCCGGCCGAAGCCGACGCGACGCCGCCGAAACCAAGCACGCCGGCCACCAGTGCGACAACCAGGAATGTCAGTGCCCATCCGAGCATTGGAATTCTCCTTTCTCGTTTGCTTGCCCTTCGAGATAGGTGCGCCAACACGTCACGGAAATCAGGACATTGTGAGTGTGAAAGGGATTTACAGCGGGAAAAATGACCATCAGAGCCGAATGGCATTGCCGATATTCCCCTTTACTTCAAGGCTTTGGCCGGCCCGAACCATTGTCGCGGCGGCGCAGCATATTTGTCGAGAAACGGACCCACACGGCAATTTCGGCGGAGAATTGCATATCCCGGTCGCACAGAGTTGAAATGCCGCCCCCCAACAGCCGCGCTAAACTGTAAGCAGGACTGGCGAAAGGCTTCCAGAATGCTGAACCGACGCAATTTCCTCATTGGCGGCGCTGCCGTGTTCTTGGCGCGGCCGGCCTCTGCCGCACCCATCTCGATCCCCTTCGATTCATCCTGGCGCAGCCTGACCTTTCGGCGGCTCGCGGAAACGACATACCGGCCACAGGGCAACGGCCTGGGGATATTGGCGCGGGAAAGCTCATCCGTCTTCTACCGATCGCTTCCGGCGCAAGCGCAGACCCTCACGCAGGCGGCATGGGCATGGTCGGTGGAGCGCTCCGTGCCACCCACGGACCTGTCCCGGAAAGGTGGCGATGACCGCAACATCGCGCTGTATTTCGTTTTCATGGATGCGGATGCCGCCGACCGTGTCTCGCCCGATACCTCGCTCACGCGGTTGATGGGCAACCGGGCCGCCCGCATTCTGATCTACGCCTGGGGCGGCGCGCACCGGCAGGGGGCGACGATCCCCAGCCCCTATTTGCGCGGTCGCGGCAGCACGGTTGTTCTGAGGTCGGCCGGTACCGGTGCCCATCTCGAGCGCGTGGACCTTTTCGCGGATCACGCCCGGGTGTTCGGCGCGCGTCCCGAACGGGTGGTCGGCGTGGCGGTTTCGTCGGACAGCGACGACACGGGCAGCCTTGTGGAGGCACGCCTGTCCGATCTGGTCCTGAGCTAGCGCGCGGTGTGACCGAAGCCTTCAGAAGGCTTCGGGCCGGAAACTTTCAAGGTTGCCGGCGCCCGTTGCCCATGTCGCTCACATCATCCCGGGTACGACCTGGTCGGGTGGGCGGTGCCCGTCGGCGAAGGTCTTGATATTTATGATGACCTTCTCCCCCATCTCGATCCGACCCTCGACCGTGGCCGAGCCCATGTGGGGCAGCAGCACCACGTTGGGCAGCGTGCGCAGTTCCGGGTTCACATCGGTCCCGTGTTCATAGACATCGAGCCCCGCGCCCGCGATCTCGCCCGCCTTGAGCATCCGGGTCAGCGCGTTTTCGTCGATGACCTCCCCGCGCGAGGTGTTCACGATGACCGCGCTGGGTTTCAGAAGTCTGAGCCGCCGGGCGTTCATCAGATGGAACGTGGCCGGTGTGTGCGGGCAGTTGATCGACAGCACGTCCATCCGGGCGACCATCTGGTCGAGGCTTTCCCAATAGGTCGCCTCGAGCGCCTCTTCGATCTCGGGATGCAGGCGGCGGCGGTTGTGGTAGTGGACCTGCATGCCAAAGGCCTGCGCGCGCCGCGCGACCGCCTGGCCGATCCGGCCCATCCCGAGAATGCCCAGCCGCCGACCGGCCACCCGACCGCCCAGCATCGCGGTGGGCGCCCAGCCGCTCCAGTCGCCCGACTGCATCAGCGAAAGCCCTTCGGGAATGCGGCGGGTGACCCCCAGCATCAGCGCCATGGTCATGTCGGCGGTATCGTCAGTCACCACACCGGGCGTGTTCGAGACGAGCACCCCGCGCGACCGGGCGGTATCCACATCGATATGATCGACACCCGATCCGAAATTCGCGATCAGCTTCAGGCGCTCTCCCGCCTGCCCGATCAGCCCGGCATCGATCGTGTCAGTGATGGTGGGGACAAGCACATCGGCCTCGCGCATGGCACGGCCCAGCGCCTCGCGCGACATCGGCGTGTCGTCGCCGCGAAGCTGCACGTCGAACAGCTCTTTCATCCGCGTCTCGACGGCCTCGGGCAGGCGTCGCGTCACGACAACACTTAGACGATCCGGCACGATTGGTTCCCTCTCCCTGCTTCCAAATCAAAGCATCCGGTGGCAGAGTGGACGATAGAGAGACGGGGCACAAGAACCCCCAGGCAAATCCTCGGGCATGACATCATGGACAAGACGATCTGGGCACGGTGTTGCGTGACAATGGCGGCCATCGCAGTGGCCGGGGCCGCATGGGCGTCAGAGCGCGGGCCGGTGACCAATCTGCCCCTGCCACGCTACGTGTCGCTCAAGGCATCCGAGGCCAATGTGCGGCGCGGCCCGTCGCTCACCCACAGGATCGACTGGGTCTACAAGCGGCGGGACATGCCGCTCGAGATCACCGCCGAGCATGGCCACTGGAGGCGCGTGCGCGACCGCGACGGGATGGGAGGCTGGATCCACTACTCGCTCTTGTCCGGTGTGCGCACCGTGCTGATCGAGGACGACCTTCTTGACATCTACGCCGCCCCCGACCCGCAGACACGGGTCAATGCCCGGCTCGAGGCCGGGGTGATCGCGCGGCTGGGCGATTGCACGCCGGGCTGGTGCGAAGTGTCGAGCGGCGGCTATTCCGGCTGGGCCCCGAAGCCCGCGCTCTGGGGCGTGGGCGAGGACGAACTGCGCGACTGATCTCTCTGGCCGGGCCGGCACCGGCAGGCTAGGCTGACGCCAGCCCCGCGGAGACAAGCGATGCGTTCTATTCTGGCCGGTCTGTGCCTGCTTCTGATCCTTATTGCGCCCCTGCCGATTGCGGCTCAGAACGGCGGCTCCCAGCCATCGGGTGCCATTACCGTCGAAGACGATGCCAGCCGAGACGCCGCGATCGCCGTGCGCATCCGCGAAATCCTGGCCGAGCTCGACGTCTATGACGACGTGACCGTCACCGTGGCCTCGGGCATCGTCACCCTGCGCGGCACCACGTTGGAAAGCCCCGATATCGCCCGCCTGAACGCCCTGGCCGGCCGCGTCGAGGGCGTGGTGGCGATCAAGAACGAAGTGACCGAGTCGACGGATGTCGCCGAACGGCTGAACCCGGCAATCGACCGGTTCGTGGCGCGGATGAAGCAGATCGTCGCCTTTCTGCCCTTGGCGACCGTGGCGCTTACAGCGTTTCTGATCGTCGTGCTGTTGGGGTTGGTCCTGGCCCGCCTGCGCTACCCCTGGGACCGGCTCGCACCGAACGCCTTCATCGCCGACATCTACCGCCAGGTGCTGCGGTTGACCTTCGTGATCGGCGGGGTTGTTGTGGCGCTGGATATCCTCGGGGCCACCGCGCTCTTGTCGACGATCCTGGGGGCGGCAGGAATCATCGGCCTGGCCATCGGCTTTGCCGTGCGCGACACGGTCGAGAATTTCATCGCCTCGATCATGCTGTCGATCCGCCAACCCTTTCAACCCAACGACACGATCGAGATCGCAGAGGATATCGGCAAGGTCATCCGCCTGACAAGCCGCGCGACGATCCTTCTGTCCTTCGACGGCAACCATATCCGCATCCCCAATGCGACCGTCTTCAAAAGCCGCATCGTGAACTATACCCGCAACGATGAACGCCGGTTCCTGTTTGACCTCGGCCTCGCTCCGTCGAGCGACCTGGCCCATGCCCTGACCGTGGCACAGGACACGCTGACGGCCCTGCCCTTTGTGCTGGACGTGCCGGCGGTCAATGTCTGGATCGAAGAGGTGGGCGACAGCACCATCACCCTGCGCTGCACCGCCTGGATCGCCCAGCATGAAACCAGTTTCGTGGCCTCCCGTGGCGAGGCGATCCGCCAAACCATGCGCGCGCTCGAGGCCGAGGGGATCGAGCTGCCCGAGCCGACCTTCCGGATCGCGGGCACAGCGGCCGCCCCGGCGTCTGGTCCGCACGCCACTGCCGCGCCGGCCCCCCTGCCTGTATCCGAGCCCGTCAATGTCGAGGCGACCGCCGAACGCGAGCTGGAACGCATCGTCGAAACCGAGCGCGAGGCCACCGCCGAGGACGATCTTCTGAAGCGCGGCAAACTAGAATGAGCGGCCGCATTTTTTGCGTTTGCAGGGCTTGAACCCGCCAGCCGTCCAGAGTAAGCAACGCGCCACTGTTGGGGTGTAGCCAAGTGGTAAGGCAGCGGTTTTTGGTACCGTGTACCGTAGGTTCGAATCCTACCACCCCAGCCAGCTTTTCCTAACCTTGTTTAAGAAAGCGCGCTTCGGCATCGGTCCAATATGTCCGATCGCCCCCGTCGGTGCCCCGGCGTGTTATAAGTTACCTGCCCCCTTGGACTCCGCGTTTATCAGTGAGCTCTGTTCAGGTTTTGGTCCTCTTTTGATCGTTGGCGATACCCCCACGGAGTGAGCGCATCGAGGTTTGGATGTGGGCGGTTGTGGATGCGCCCAACCCGCATCCGGAAGGCGGTCAAGCACTGGGTCCGATGCTCAGGTGTTCAGATCCTCCAGAAGCCGGCTGTGCTTCTGCGTTTCCTGCACCAGCTGGCCAAAGGTGCTGATCCCCCTGCCCTCCAGAACCGGCAGCAGCTTCACCAAAACCTCTGCCGTCGCCTGGGCATCCCCCAGAGCGGTGTGGCGACGCTCGGGGGGAATGGTTATGGACAGCCGGTCGCACACGGCGTCGAGCGAATGCTCTTCGGTCGTGCCGAAAACAACTGCCGACAGCAGCACCGTGTCCACAACCGGATGCGGCCATGCGACCCCCATCTCGGACTGAAAGCGGCGCAAAAGGCCGATGTCGAAAGGCGCGTTATGGGCCACCAGAACCGCGTCCCGGGCAAAGTGGTGAAAGGCGCGACCGGCGGCTGCGATATCCGGCGCATCTGCCACATGGGCATCGGTGACATGGTGGATCCTGGTCGATGCAGGCGGAATAGGTCGACCCGGATTGACATACGTGTCCATCACTTCGCCCTCGACGAGCCGCCCGTTCAGAACGCGAACAGCCCCCAGTTGCACAATCGCGTCTTTCTCGACCGAGAGACCGGTGGTCTCCGTATCAAATGGCACAAAGCACAGGTCGCGCAGCGGCGTATCCTCGATCTCTTTCGCCTCGGCCGTGTTCATCAGATCGAAGTCGAAGACCAGCGGCCGGGCCTCGAGCTTTGCGCCCTGCCGTGTCGAGACGTCGATCAAGATCATGTGCCCGTCTTCGCCCAGCGCCTTGATCCGGGCCTCGTAGCTCTGGGTCCCGTTGACATCGGCCAATGCGAACGGGACGTCGGCCTGGGCTTCCGACAGCGCCGCCATCGCATCCGAGAGACCCGCCGTGTCGAAGTAATCCGACAACGGGGCTTTCAGCCGCGGAACCGCGATTTCGGACAGGACGTCGGCGGCCTGACCGTCGTAAAGCACGATCTCTCGCGCCGGGTTCACGAGGATCGTCGCGATGGGCATTTCGGTCAGCAGAGCCGTCAGCCGCTCGCTTTCCGCCCGCAGCTTCTGCGTTTCGCGGGCCACTTTCTCGGCCGTGTCCATGACTGATCCGCTGACCGTTTGGGTCAACGCATGCGCGGCCGGCGCCAGATCGCCAAGATACCGCGCGCTGTCGGTACAGACGCGCGCGTCGCCACCCGAATGAGCATGGAGCCGCAAGTCGGCCGATAGCTTGTTGATGGGCTTTGCAACGTTTTCGTCGAAAAGCAGCCAGATCCCCAGGGTGAGTCCGGTGTTCAGAAAGGCAAATGTGACAAAGGCCGTGATCAAAGGTGCCGCAGGCACAGTCTCTTCCGTGCGCCACCATCCGAACGCCAACGCCGCTGCCGCCAGCGCCGCCCCCCCGACTGCCAGAAGGCAGAAAAACAGGAAGATGCGAAGGCGCAGGTTGAGGCGGGTGAACATATCAGGTCTCGCACACCAATTGCAGGATCGGGTCGCCGGGGGGCACGGCCTGCCAATCGGCATCTTGAACCGTGCCGTCATCGGCAAAGTCGGCGCCATCAATTAGCACGGCAGACCGAGCGCCGGCGCAATCAAACAGCATCGGTGCCTGATTGACCGGCGCCCAGCGGCCAAAGAAGTACAGATCCGCCAGCCTCTGCTCAGGCAGGTTTTCGTTTTTGCGGGCAGTGGCGATATCCACCGCGATGAAGCGTTTGGTGTAGGGCCAGGCCTGCGTCCACGGACGCCACCAGCTTTGCTCCTCGACCGTCTTGGCAATCTCGACCCCCTCGGGCAGCCGTTCGGCCGTGCGCGCAAACCACGTGTATTCGTTCGAGATCGTCATGCCGATCATGCCGGCCCCGGCCGCCACGGGCATCACCCATTTCGGCAGACGGCGACCCGTCATGATGTTGAGAAGCATTGCAACCCCGGCGCAGGCGATCCCGGCAAAGACAGTTGCGATGAGCTCGATGAACATGGCTTAGCCCAGTGCCCCCTTGCCCGAGCCTACGGCGGATTGCATTGTCTTGACCACCACGAAGGCATCGCGCAGGTGGCTGCGTTCGAAATCCGACAGGCTGGCGGGGTCGAGGTAGTTGTCGGGCTTCTGCCCGGCCTTGACCTGTGCCGCCTGATGTTCCAGCCGCATGGTTGCGATCAGATCATAGGCGTCCAATAGATCGGCCCCGCCGGTCGCCGACAGGAGGCCCGCGCGTTGCGCCGCCTCCAGGCGGGCACGGGTGTTGACCTCTTTCAGCTGGCCCTGCAGCGTGTAGACCCGGCCCAGATCGACCACTGGCACGACCCCGTTATGCTTCAGGTCGAGCTGGTTGCGATGCTCGCCCGACCGGATCGTCGCCAGCCCCCTGAGCAGCCCCAGCGGCGGCTGATGCTTGAGCGAATTGGCGATCATGTGCGCGGTGAAGATCGAATTCTTGGCGGCCTTGCGCAGGGTGTCCGTCTGCAAGTGGGCGAACAGGGTTTCGTCGCCGCCGATGGGCCGCAGGTCGAACATGACCGAGGCCAGCATCTGCGCCTCGGGGTCGGGCTTGGCGATCCAGCCGTCGAAATAGTCACGCCAGACCCGCAGCGGCTGACACCACCGCGGGTTGGTCGCCATCATGTCGCCGGGGCAGAAGTAGTAGCCGCAGGTGTCCAGCCCGTCGCTGACAAAAGTGGCCAGCTCTGCGAAATAGGCCATGTCGGCCTCGGCCACGTCGTCGGACAGGATCAGGCAGTTGTCCTGGTCCGAAACGCCGGTCTGTTCCTGCCGCCCCTGAGAGCCGCAGGCGAGCCACAGATAGGGCACCGGGGGCGGGCCCAGCTTGGCCTCGGCCAGCGCCAGCAGCCGCCGGGTCACGGTGTCGGCGATGTCGGTGATCAGGCGGGTGACCACCTCGTGCCGGTTGCCGGTGCCCACGAGCTGCGCCAGAAGCTGCGGGATCTCGGCGGTCACACGCGCCATGGCGGCGGCATCGGGCGCATCTGCAATCCGGCCCACCAGATCGGCCGAGGACATGGCCTGCGCGCGCGTCAGGTCGGTTTGGGTGACGATGCCCACCAGGCGGTTGCCCTCGACGATGGGCACATGGCCGATGCCGCGCTCCATCATCATGTGCAGCACGTCACTGCCCAGCGCGGCGGGTCCAAGCGTGAGGGGATCGGCGGTCATAATCTGCGACACAGGGCCAGAGGGATCGGTATCCACGGCCACGACCCGGCCGTTCATGTCGCGCACGGTGACGATGCCGCGGAACGCGTCGCCCTCGGTGATGCAGATCGACGAGATATGGCGGTGATGCATTAGTTGTGCCACGGCACGGATCGACGTGTCGGGCGGGCAAGTCACCGGGTCGCGGGACATCAGCTCGGCGACAGGCAGCGTGGCCAGATCACGTCGCTCGGCCCGGGCCGGGCGCCGCCGGTCAAAGAACTTCGCGACCGCCGCGTTGGAATCGATCAACGAGAACAGGGTCGGCGCCGGAACGACGATCATCGTGGCATCGACCGTCGCCTTGGCGGTCCGGCTGGCCGCCTCGGCCCGCAACAGCGCGCGTTCTCCGAAGGAATTGCGCGGGCCCAGGATGGACAGCTGAACATCGGTTTCGTCTGTGATCTCAACCTCGCCGGATGCGATGACATACAGGCTGGCAAGCGCGTCTCCGACCGCAAAGATCGTGTCACCGGCCGCGTAATCCTGCGCCCGGGCCACGTCGGAGAGCTGTGTCAGCGCAGCTTCGGTCAGGCTGTCATAGGGATGCACGGAGGCGAGAAACTGGGCCAGATGGGCCGGGAGAGGCATAGCAGAAGCCTTCTAAGGCTGAGTCCTGCCCACGATGCCGCGGGCAGGACAGGATTGACATGCGGGACGCCGCCGCACGGGGCGTCGGCATCAGGTCCGTTAGTGACCTTCGACCGCCGTACCGGCACCGCGCGGGATGCGAACGCTTTGGACAAGGTCCTTGATCTCCTGCGGGGTTTCCTTGGTCATGCTGGACACGACATAGGCGACCAGGAAGTTGACCGCGGCACCGATCGCCCCGAACGAGGTCGATTTCACCGGGCCAAGCAGCGGGTCCGCATCCGTGAACGAATTGGTGTCCGGGATAAAGAACCAGCCCTTGTGCAGGAAGATGTAGAGCAGCGTGACGATCAGGCCGGCCAGCATGCCCGCGACCGCGCCAACATTGTTGATGCGGGTTGAGAAGATACCCATCATCAGTGCCGGGAAGATCGACGCCGCCGCGAGGCCAAAGGCCAACGCCACCGTTTGCGCCGCGAATCCTGGTGGGTTGAGCCCCAGGATCACCGCCACGACGATCGCCGCCGCCATCGAGATCCGCGCCGCCAGCAGCTCAGACTTTTCTGACATGTTCGGCGTCAGTTGCCCCTTGAGCAAGTCGTGAGAGACCGCCGACGAGATCGCCAGCAAAAGACCCGCCGCCGTGGATAGGGCCGCAGCCAGACCGCCCGCAGCCACCAGACCGATGACCCAGCCTGGCAGGGATGCGATCTCGGGGTTGGCCAGAACGAGGATGTCGCGGTTGAAGTTGGTCAGCTCGTTGCCTTCCCACCCGTTCTCGGCCGCCTTGGCCTGCAGATCGGCATTGGCATCGTTGTAGTACTGGATGCGACCGTCGCCGTTCTTGTCTTCCCAGCCCAGAAGACCGGTCTTTTCCCATGTGGCCATCCAGGCGTATTCGGGATCGCTCTCGATCTGCTCCACCGAAACCGCCTGACCGTCCGTACCGTTGGGCCACATCAGTTCAGAGATGTTCAGACGGGCCATGGCGCCTACGGCCGGGGCCGTCAGGTACAGCAGCGCGATGAACACCAGCGTCCAGCCGGCCGACCAACGGGCATCGGACACACGCGGCACGGTGAAGAAGCGCATGATGACGTGGGGCAAGCCCGCGGTACCGATCATCAGCGACAGGGTGAAGAGCACCATGTTGATGGTCGACCCATGAGCGACAGTGTACTCGGCAAAGCCAAGGTCGGTCACGATCTGGTCCAGCTTCGCCAGAAGGGGCTCGCCCGAGGCGGTATGCTCCCCAAAGAGGCCCAAAGCCGGGACCGGATTGCCGGTCAGCTGCAACGAGATGAAGATCGCCGGGATCGTGTAGGCGGTGATCAGAACGCAGTACTGGGCAACCTGGGTGTAGGTCACACCCTTCATGCCCCCGAACACGGCGTAGGCAAACACCACACAGGCCCCGATCAAAAGACCCGCCGTCGCGTTGATCTCAAGGAAGCGGCCGAAGGCGATACCCACGCCCTGCATCTGGCCGATCACATAGGTGATCGACGCGACCAGAAGACAGATCACCGCGACCATGCGGGCGGTCGGGCTGTAGAAACGGTCGCCGATGAATTCGGACACGGTGAACTTGCCGAACTTCCGCAGATAGGGGGCCAGCAGAAGCGCCAGAAGCACGTAGCCGCCGGTCCAGCCCATCAGGAAGGACGAGTTGTCGTAGCCGGTAAAGGCGATGAGGCCCGCCATCGAGATGAACGAGGCCGCCGACATCCAGTCGGCCGCCGTGGCCATCCCGTTGGTGACCGGATGCACGCCGCGACCGGCGGCGTAGAATTCCGAGGTGGACCCCGCACGGGCCCAGATCGCGATGCCGATATAAAGCGCGAAGGACGCGCCCACGAACAGCAGGTTGAGTGTGAACTGATCCATGGGTCTTATTCCTCTTCCACGCCGAATTCACGGTCGAGCTTGTTCATGCGCCAGGCGTAGAAAAAGATCAGCACCAGGAAGACCAGGATCGACCCTTGCTGGGCGAACCAGAAGCCCAGGTCGGTGCCGCCGATGGTGATGCCGGACAGCAGGGGGCGCAGGACGATCCCGAACCCGAAGGATACAACAGCCCAGATTACCAGGCTGATCAGAATGAGCCGCACATTGGCGCTCCAATAGGCATTGTTGTCGTCGTCTTGGGACATAGGCTGGACCTCCTCCATAATGTTCCCGCGGGTCCGCCTGGACCCGTCCATGTTGCGCGCAGGACGATGACGGCGCACGCAGCCGCCCTCAGCTTCGGGTGCCGTTCAGCCCCCTTCGTTCGCTGCGATGCAGCAACCCGCATCGGCAACGTCGAAACCAGCGTGCGGCCCATGGCTTTCTGTCAAAAGATCAGTTTTCACGGGCGTCCTCCTCACGCCGCGCCTGACAAGACCGGGTCCCCGATGCTTGTGTCGCTTGTGGTCACTACATACACTTTTCAGTGAAGCGTTATGCTTGTTACCGAAGTTTATTGGTATTTTTTGTAAACTTTTTGAGTTCTCTGGTGGACCAATTGTAAATTCATTATCGGTTAAGAAATTTCCCAATTGTTTCACCACATTGGCGATCCGCATCATGGATCACACGACCCCGGCGGTATGCGTCCGTATACTGTACAAGCGGTCATTCACCGATTTTCCGCGATGCGGCAAATCGCCCGCACGCAGTGGCGACGTCAGACATGCCCCAGAATCGGCTGGCGAAATCATCGCGGCGCGTTCGGAGGCAAGAACTGCAATTTCGTCAGCGTGAGGCTTAAGCAGTGTCGAGAGCGCAGTCGTTGCGGTCGCCACTTTCGCGGTCCTTATCGCCACGGTGGTTGCCGCCTGCATGCTCCAATCGGGTCGCGCGCCGTTCTGCCGACGAAGGCGGTGGTGGCGTCTGCATCCGGGCCCGAAACGACAAAATCACGGCCGTAGATCCCCATGGCCTCCCGGTCGATCAGGGACGCGGCGCTACCGGTTATCCGGGGATCGTCAGACTACGTCCCTTGCTCGGACCAGGCTACCTTCGAGCACCCACATGCTTTCGGGAAAACTCCAGGGAAGGGTCAGCCCGTGGGTCATCAGATAGGCGCCGCTGACGGTCATGCCTTCGGATTTCAGAAGTGGATCTCCGCGTGACAGCCCGGGAGCGTCAGCGCGGTTATTCAAAGTGACCCGGTACATCGCGCCCCGGGTGAGCCGGGTCAGGCGCAACGGTCGAGGGGCGATCTGCCGCGAGGTGTCCTGCTTGCCCGCAAAGACCACGAAGCGTCCGCCGCATTGCGCCAGGTGTTGTTCCGCAATCACGGCCGGATCCGGACTGTCGAGCCGCAGGATGTCGGCGTGGAACATCCAGTCACGGTTTTCCTTCCACCATGCTGTGACATCCCGCAGTACCGACGTCTCGTCGTCTGTCAGTTCGCGCGGGTCCATCTCGAAGCCCATATGACGCTGGGCCGCGACCCAGGCGCGGAAGCGAATATCAAGCGTGCGGCCAGAAGTGTGGCAGACCCGGGGGCCGACATGCGACCCGGTGACCGCCATGGGCAGGAAGATCGCGGCGTTATGCTGCATCCTGAGCCGTTCGACGGCGTCGTTGCTGTCGGACAGCCAGACACGGTGCGTCCGTTTCAGAATACCGAAATCGATCCGCCCGCCGCCGGAGGCGCAGCTTTCGATTTCGATCGCCGGAAACGCGGCGCGCAGCCGGTCGATCAAGTCGTATGACCCGCGTGTCTGTGCCGCGTCAGGCAAAGGCAGCACCCGGTTGTGGTCCCATTTGACATAATCGATCTCGTGATCGCCGAGAATCTTGGCGACGCGCTCGAACAGGAAATCCCGTACCTCGGGCAGAGCCATGTTCAGTGCCTTTTGCTGGCGGCCGAGGATCTGGTCCTCGCCACCAAGCGCCCATTCGGGATGCGCGCGGTGAATGCCGCTGTCGGGATTGATCATTTCCGGCTCGAACCAGATGCCGAACGTCATGCCCAAGGCGTGAACATGTTCTATCAAGGGTCCAAGCCCGTCTGGATACTTGCGCGGATCGACCTCCCAGTCGGACAGCGCGCTGGTGTCGTCGTTCCGGTCGCCGAACCAGCCGTCATCCAAAACGAAGCGCTCGGCACCAAGCCCGGCGGCGACCTCGGCGATGGCCTTCAGCTCTGGGAGGCTGTGATTGAAATACACCGCCTCCCAACAATTGTAGTGCACCGGTCGGGGCCTGTCGGCGCGGGGAAACGCCACGATCTCGTCGCGCAGATGGCGCTGGAAGGCCACGGCGCATCCATTGATCCCGTCGTCCGAGTAAGCCGCGTACAACGTGCCCGTCTCGAAGCGCCGCTTGGCGTTGTTCTCGACCCGTACGGCATGGCCGAACTGGATCTGGCGCCGCCCGTCCGGCAGTTCCTCCGCCACCATGCGGTGGCCGCCGGACCAACCGTAGTGAAACGCATAGACCTCGCCGGCCGTGTTGGTCGCCCCGCGACAGGGCAGGAGAAGGCCCGGAAAATGCTCGTGACCGGTGCGCCCGGTCCGGTTCTCGCGGGTGCGCATCCCGGGCGACCAAGGGGTGCGGTTCGTCTGGAACTCGCCGCACCAACGCCCGGAGAAGTCGATCATCTCGTCGGCCAGTTGCGGCGCAGGAAAGACCGGGGCCGAAAGCCAGTGCAGATGGGTCGGACCATCGCATTCGAGAACCGCCTGCGCTTCGACCAGATGCGTCCGTGGATTGATGGCAAAGGCCGCGACATAGCTCAGACCGTTGGGTGCATCGCGAAACGTCAGCGTGATCCCGTTCTCTTGTACCCTGTCGGACGCAAAGCAGAATTTCGGCAGGATCGGGGTCCCCGCCTCGTCGCGCAGGACAAGCCCGGGCTGACCGGGAAAGGTGCGCGTAGCCTCCGGGCTGATGGACAGCTCAGGATTGGTGTCGAGCATGCCGCCGGTGACGTCGATCTGATTGGCCAAGTAGAGAGTTTCGAGATCCTCGCCATCGGGCAGCCGCGCACCCCAGTAGACCACCTCGGCAAGGCGGTCGTTGCGGGACCCGAGAACAAGCGACTGTCGAGCGTCATCCAGACGCCAACATCGGATCATTTCACGGCCCCCAAGGTCAGACCGGCGATGAAATGCTTCTGCATCATGAAGAACATCGCCACCGGCGGCAGGGCAGCCACGATGGAGCCGGCGCTCATAAGGTGATACGCGGCCCGGAACTGGCTGTTGAACTCCGTAATGCCCGCCGTGACGGGTTGCGCATCCGGCCCCTGGGTCAGCACCACCGCCCAGAAGTAATCGTTCCAGATGAAGGTGAAGATCAGCACGGCCAGGGCGGCCAGCGCAGGTTTCATCAGCGGCAAAACGACGAACCAGAATATGCGCCACTCAGCCACCCCCTCAACCCGCGCCGCTTCGATCAACGGATATGGAAGGGCGCGGATGAAGTTACGCATGAACAGTGTGCAGAACCCCGTCTGGAACGCGATTTGAAACAGGATCAGCCCGGTCTTGGTGTCGTAGAGGTTCAGATCGATCGTCAGATCGCGCACGGGCACCATCAGGATCTGGAACGGCACGAAGTTGCCCGCGATGAAAATGAAAAATATCAGAAGGTTGCCCTTGAACCGGTAGACCCCCAAAGCAAACCCCGCCATCGCTGAAAGCGCCACCGCGCCGATCACCGTGGGAATGGTGATGAGAAGCGAATTCAGCAGGTAGCGCGGCATGTTCGATTCGAAGAACACCCGCCCGTAATTCGAAAACAGTTCGAACGAGGACGGCATGCCCCAGTAATTGCCGTTGACGAAATCCGCCTCGGGCTTGATCGAGAAATTGGCAACCGCGATCAGCGGCAGCAGCCAGAGGATCAAGGCCAGCGGCAGGACCGCCTGGTAGCCGACCTGTGCCGAACGGGGACGCTTTTCGATGGGGGTCGGGAACATCTCAGCGCGCTCCTTGCTCGTCGCGATACATCGACCAGAGGAAGTAAACGATGAAACCCAGCATGAGGAAAAAGAGGACGACAGCGATGGCCGCCCCGTATCCCATGCGGAAGCCGAACTCGGACAGCGATTCCTCGAACATGTAGAAGCTCAGGACCCGGGTAGAACCGAAAGGCCCGCCATTCGTCATCACCGAGATGAGGTCGAACGACCGCAGCGCGCCGATGATCGTCACGACGAAAGCGATGAACGTTGCGGGGCGAAGCTGCGGCAGGATCACGTACCAGAGCATCCGCCAGCCCTTGGCCCCGTCCAGCCGCGCCGCCTCGACCTGTTCGGGGTCCACGGCGTTCAGGCCGGTAAGGTACAGGATCATGCAATAGGCCGTCTGCGGCCACAGACCGGCGGCAATGATCCCATAGGTGGCCAGCGACGGGTCGCCGAGAATGTTCACCGGACCAAACCCGAACAGGCCGATCAGCGCGTTCAGAAGCCCCTCGCGCGGCAGGTAGAACCAGGAAAAGACCAGCCCCACGACCACTTGGCTGATCACGAACGGAAAAAAGAACAGTGACTTATAGATGCGGATGCCCCGGACCGTCTGGTTCAGGAAAATCGCGATGAACAGGCCTGCCGGGATTGCGAGCAGATAGAGGACCAGCCACTTGATGTTGTTCCAAAGCGAGGTCTCGAACTTGCGATCCATCGGCTGGTCGCCAATGCCCAGCAGGCGCTCGTAATTCGCGGTCCCGACCCATTCGGCTTCGCCCAGGCCATCCCATTCGTGGAAGCTGATCCAGAAGCTCTGGGCAATCGGGATGATCACGCAGACCGCGAAGAACAGGATCGCGGGCGCAAGGAACAGAAAGGGCGTGACCGCGATTTCGTTGCGTTTGTACCAGCCGCGCGGTTTCTGCGGATCGGTATCCGGGACGGTGGCGTAGGTCATCAGGCCTCCCTCGTTGCGCATGCAACCCTCGTGGAAACCGCCCGTTTCGACAGTTTGCAGAAGGGCTGGACGGGGGCGGTCACGGCCGCCCCCGCACCTCGGTCACGTCACTCGTAGATGCGCTGGCGGGCCCTTTCGAGCCGGGCCAGGATGTCGTCAAGATTGTCGGGGAAGACCATGAACTCCTGCAGGCCTTCCATGCCGACACTGGCCATCTCCGCCGGGAAATCGCGGTCGAAGAACTGCATGATCCCGCCTTCGGCATTGTTCGACAGCATATCGAACCCTTCCTGAAGGGGTAATCCCCCCGTTTTTGCGGGGGCTCGGTCGTAGAATTTACGCGGCCATCGTCAGTTTCTGGACGGGTGTCATCC
>CAJXWO010000006.1 GCA_913062865.1 uncultured Paracoccaceae bacterium
CTTGGGCATATGGATGCTCCTTGACGACGCACGACTCCTATGTGCGGATAACTCCTGCGAACGCTACGGGGCGACGGCAGCTCTAGAAATGGAACAAGGGGCAATCCGAGTCCGGACCTTCGTCCATTCACTGAATTCCTGTGCAGCGACTTACGATGGGGTGCCTGCGCTTTTGCTTCCCAGTTGCAGCAAGACCGTTAACCTGGTTGCCACGTCATGACTTGCTGCAGGGCAGCTATCAAAACCTCATACAAGTAGCATTCTGTGAGATTTTCGTCTAAGTCATTGAAAAATATATAGATCCTGATTGGCGTGATTTCGGTCGACCAACCAAAACCTCAGACTTTACAGTCATTTATAGCAAATGATTAGGTTTCGAGGGGATTGCACCATGCGCCAAGCACAGACGTTGAACGAAGCTCAGCTGCGTAGGGTTTTACAGTACTGCCGCAGTCGTCGTCATCCAACACGTGACGAAACCATCATCCTGTTCAGCTTCTACGCAGGGCTACGGGCCAAGGAGATCGCCGCGCTGACAGTTGGCGACGTGTACGACGAGGCGGGTGCTGTGCGTGCACAGTTCATCCTATCCTCAGCGCAGAGTAAAGGCGGGAAAACACGCACCGTTTATGTGAACCAACGACTGCGCCGTGCGCTTGCTGAGTACAGTGCTGGCATTCCCATCAACGATCCACAGCGTGCCCTATTCGAGAGCCAAAAGGGCGGTCATTTCTCCGCCAATACCATGTGCCAGCTGTTCTTGGACATTTATAAGGCAGTAGGGTTGAAGGATGCGTCAAGCCATTCGGGTCGGCGCACATATATCACCAGACTGGCGAACAAGGGCGTGAGCGTGCGCTTGCTAGCGGAACTGGCCGGGCATAGTCACATCTCAACCACGCAGCGTTACATCGACGTGAACGCCGAGCAGCTCACCGCCGCCGTCGAGCTACTGTAATGTGGGCGGATAGCGGAAATTCGCTGCAGCGATCACGAATGGCCGCTATAGGCTTGTCGCCGACAGTCTGCGCGCCACCGCGGATATGCCAAGCGTTGAAACGACGATAGATCAGATACGAACTTGCCAGCTTTGTAGATACTTGAAGCACTGTTCGCGGAACCGCGCAGGCTTGCTGGATGCTGCAACCCTTGAGAAAATGTAGGACCGTTAGCAGCACCATGAACAAGTCTTGCCCGGAACTTCGCGATCGTGCCGTTCGGCTGGTCCTTGACGGCAAAGATCCCGGAAGCTTCTGACCTGTGCAATCTCAGAAGGCCCCACGCAAGTATTGCGGCGTCCCCATCTATGTCAGTGATTATGTCCGGCGTGGCTGTGCTGTCGTGCGGTTTCCGATTCTACTGCGACGATCAGGGGAATTTTTCCAGCCGAGGTCTGCAACGTTATCTCGACCGTCTGGCCCTCGGTGAAGTCCCGGGTCAGCCCGGAGGCCAGGATGGCAAGCCCCTCGGGAGCGAGGTCGAGTGTTCGTCCGGGGCTGACCGGCACGAAGGGCAGATCCCGGTAACGGCCCTCCCCGTTTTCCAGCGCGAAGCCCACCAGCGTTGCGGTCTCGGCAAAAGGCACCTCCGCCCCTTCGAGCGACACGGAGCCATTGCCGATGTTTTCGAGCTCAAGGAAGATCAGAGCTTCGCGCCCTGATGTTGCGTTCATCCAGGGATGCACAATCTTGACGCCCGCCGTTTCGAACGCATGGGCCGCGTCCTCTTCATGTCCATGATCCTCTTCATGCGCGTGGTCGTCGTCATGTGCATGATCTTCGTCATGCGCGTGGTCGTCGTCATGTGCATGATCTTCGTCATGCGCTGCGGCGCCGTGTGCGTGACCGTGATCCTCCGCGGCGGCGGTGGGCATGGTCAGGGCAAGGACGGCAATCAGGGCGAGAAGGCTGGATGTCTGTGCTTTTCCGATCATGGCATGTTTCCAGTATGAAAGGTCACGCGCGCAGCCCTTCGACGACGGGCTGGCGCAAAGTGGCAAGGGCAGGCAGTACGGACAGAAGGCTGGTTGCGGCGAGGAAAGCGGCGGCAAGATGGATTTCTCCCCAACCCAGCGATGCATTTACAAGGATATCGGTGCGTTGTGTCACAACGGTGGAAATCGCCGCCGTGGCCCCGACGCCCACTGCAATGCCAGCGAGCGTGCCCGCCAGCAGAAGGCTGGCTGCATAGCTCCAGACCACCGACAGAACGAAGCGGCGCGGCGCACCCAGCGCGCGCAGCATCGCCACCTGCCGCCGGAACAGGCGGGTCAGGATGAACAGGCCCAGCAGGACGGAGGCCGCCACAAGCACTTGCGTGACGACCGACATGATCGACATCACCTGCCGTACATCGCCCATGACGCGATAGAGGTTCGCAAGGACCGTGCCCGGGAAGAACGCCATCATTTCGTTCTGTCGGGTGAATTCGGAGCGCAAGGCGTAGTTTGCCCACAGCGCCTCTGCTCGGACGATGATCGATGGGGTGCCCGGGAAATAGGCGGCATCGAAGGGCGGGCCAAGCTGGTCGCCGGCCTCCGGCGCATGGCCATTGGCAAGGCCGTGGACTTCCCAAACCGCCTCGACCGGGACGAGGATCGCACGGTCCCAAGGGGTGCCCGTGCGGGGCATGGTGGCGACCACAGTGAACTCGACCAGTTCATGGGCGTTCTCCTCGGCCTCGTCCCCCATGCCGTGGGCGGGGGTGAAGGTCTGCCCAATCCCCACCGGCGCCGCAGCCCCGGCGATGGCCTCGAACGCGCTCTGCCACATGCGGCCCTCGATGCGGTCATCGGAGAGGTGGCGTGCGAAGTCCGCCGTGGTGCCAATCACGGGCGCGCCGTCATAACTGTCACCAAAGGCCAGCGGAGCGGCCACATCCACGTTGGGGTGATTGGCGACGGTGTTGTAGGCCTGCCCGCCCAGCAACGGCACGTCCGAGGGTTGCAGGAAGACGGTCGCCAGCATCATCGTCATTTCGGATCCGGGCGCCGACACGACCAGGTCGAACTTGTCCGCGGCGGCGGCGGTCCCCTGACGCAGCCCGCGCTCCTGCGCGATCAGCCCGATCCCCATGCCAACGGAAATTGCGATGAGCGCCACGAACATCCCGTTCGCCCAGCGGAACCGCCACAGCACCGCGCGCACCAGCGGCCACGGCGCAAAACCACGCAAAAGGAACCCACCGATCAGCAGCAAGGGCGCCAGCAGCGCCAGCAAGATGGCGACGTCCTGCGCCAGAACCGGCAGCCCGTCCCAGAGATCACGCAGCATCCGCCGCCTCCGTTCGCAGGACACCATCCTCAACCCACAGCACGCGGTCCATCCGCTCCAGCAGGTGCAGGTCATGACTGACGGCGATCAGGGTGCGCCCTTGGTCGCGGGTCAGCGCGACAAGGTCGTTGATCAGGGCGTCGGCGGCCTCCCGGTGGAGACTGGCCGTGGGCTCATCGGCCAGCATGACGGGCGCATTCGCAGCCAATGCGCGTGCCACGCCGACACGCTGGCGCTCGCCGCCAGAAAAGCTCGCCACTGGGCGCTTGCCCGGCTCCAGCCCGAGGTGGCGCAGGTTGGCCACCGCCGCATCCCGCGTGGCGCTGCGCCGGTCGCGCGGCGCGAACATAGCCGCCAAGGCTGCATTGTCGGCGCTGCCCAACTCTTCAAAAAGCAGGAAATCCTGAAAGATCATGCCCACATTGGCGGCGCGAAACGCTGTGCGCGCCTCCTCGCCAAGCGCAAGGATATCCGTATCGCCCCAGCGCACAGCGCCGGTCGCGGGCAGCAGCCCGCCTAACGCATAGAGCAGCGTGGATTTGCCGGCCCCCGACGGCCCGCGTACGCCAACCAGACTGCCCTCGGGCAGGTCGAGCGCATCGACCGACAGCAGCACGCGCCCGGTTGGCCCGGTCACGCGCAGGTCGCGTATCGCAAGTGTCAGGCCCATCAGCCGTAGGTGGCGTCTTCGAGGCGCACGAGCGACAGGAAGCCGGTCTCGGGATCCCGGTAGGAGCCTGTCTCAAGCCGGCCGCGCACTTCGATCTTGCGGTTGAAAGGGATCACGTCAATCACGCGCTTGCCGTAGACGGCAACGATGTTCAGGGGCCATTCGGCCTCAGTTTCGCAAAACGGGCAAACGGACATGGGCAGCGCCGTCAGCACGAAGAACTTGGAATTCGCCTTGAGTGGCGGCGCCATATAGCCCTCGAAGGTGACGCGGCTGCCGACCTTCCCCTGCGCCCAGTCGCTCAGATTACGGCCCCCAGCGTAGAGATCTCGGATCTTGGCGGCGTCCTCTGCCAGGGCGCGGCCCGGCAGCAAGGGCGTGGCGGCTAAGGCAAGACCGCTCGAAAGCATGGTGCGGCGATTCATCCGTCATCTCCTCATGGTAACACTGGCCCGGTTGCGCCCGGGCTTACGTCTCGAATGTAACGCAAAAGAGACACGAACCCGGGAGACTATCCTCCCGGGCCCGCGATGGTATTCACGAAGCTGCGATTACTCGACCGTGGCGGCGTGGTGCATCACGTGGAAGATCACGTTCTGCTCGATCGTGCCGTCGAGCAGATGTGCCCAAGGGCCCTTGGCGTAGACGGCCACGTCCTCGCCCGAGTGGGTCTCGGAGGACTTGGGCACCAGCGCCTGCTGCGGGTAGTCGATGTCGGTGGCCTCTTCCTCGGTCACGTTCGGACGGGTGCCGAAGTAGGAGCCATCGGGCTGCTCGATCAGCACGGAGCCCGCGCCGTTCAGGTAGCCGGCCACGGTGAAGGGCTTGCCGTCGGAGGCCAGTTCCGGCTCGCCGGAGTGGCCAACGCCCCCACCGTCGATGCCCATGCACAGGCCAAGGATGTTGGAGCCGCGGCCGCAATAGCCGTTGAACGCGATGGCGTGCTCGTGGTCGGCGGTGACGATGATCAGCGTGTCGGCGTCATCGGTCATCTCGTCGGCCATGGCGACGGCGTCGGCGAAGGCCTTCTGGTCGCGCACAACGCGGGCGAGGTTGCCGGCGTGGTTGGCGTGGTCGACGCGGCCCGCTTCCACCTGCAGGAAGAAGCCGTTGTCACCGGCCTTCGTGGACAGCGCGCTGATCGCCGCTGCGGTCATCTCGGCCAGCGACGGCTCGTCGGCTCGGTCGGCCTCGTACATCATGTGGCTGTTTTCGAACAGGCCGAGGATCGGGGTGCCGTCCAGCGGAGCTGCTTCGAACGTGGCCTGGTCCATGGCGAAATGTGCACCAAGGCCCTGGGCGCGCTCGATGAGGTTGACGCCGTCTTCGCGGCGGCCGCCCTCGTCGGCGTGGAAGTTGCGCATCCCGCCGCCCATGGCGACGTCGATGATGCCTGCTTCCATTGCGTCGATCAGCTGCGTGGCGATATCCTTCTGCGTGTCGCAGCCCTCGGGCACGGAGGCCTCGAAGTTACGGTCCACGGTCTTGGCATAGGCCGATGCGGGCGTGGCGTGGGTGATGCGCGCGGTCGACACGATGCCGGTTTCCTTGCCCATCTCCGTCATGATCTCGTTGATCGAGGCGACGGTATTCCCGGGCAGAGTGGAGCAATCGCCACGGTTCACGGCTTCGGTCACGCCGATGATACCTGCCTTGGTCTTGACACCCGCCATCATGGCGGTGCCAGTGCCGGCGCTGTCGGGGGTCTGGGCGTTGACGTTGTAGGTCTTGACCAGGGCAAGGCTCGGGAATGCTTCGTGCGGCTGCACGTATTCGTCGCCAAAGCCGCCTTCCTGCTGGCCGGCGAACACGCGCGACGCGTAGTTGGTGCCGACACCATTGCCGTCCGAGATCATCAGGATCACGTTCAAGGCGCGGTTGGTGTTGTCACGCTTTTCCAACTCGGCGGCGATACGCTCCTGAGCGGCGGTGAACCAGGCGTTTTCCGCCTGAGGCAGAGTGGCCTCGTGGCCCCCAGCGAAGCTGCTGGTGGCGGTGGTCAGAGCGAGCACGGATGCTGCAATGGTCGTCTTCATTTAATATCCCTCCGTTCATACGCGGATCTCCGCGTGGACGGGCCGCACGTATTTTTTGCGTATGACCCATGGGTGTCAGAGAGGTTACAGTTTGATGAAAAGCGAGGAAGGGCGGCCAAGTAAAGATATGTTATAACATACCTTTTTCGGGTCTGATTGAATTTGGATTCAGTTCCGGATGCCCATCGGGATGCGACTCTGAGCGCATGCGAAACAAGAAATGCTGCGAGTGTAGTCGAATGTCGGCTTTGGGCTGGCTGCAGAAAATCTATGCAGACTACCGGAAAGACTGCTTAGGGCCGATTCACCCCAAAACCTTGATCAGGGCCTCTTCGCTGAGCCGTCCTTGTTCCAGCAGTGTGAGTGCTCGAATGCGCAGATCGTCTTCAAGCGCATATCCGTCCCGAGACACGCCCAAGGCAACGAGCAACGCGGCCTCGCCCAACTTGCCCGCATCAAACAGATCAAACGCCTTGTGGGCTGCTGACAAAGCCGGGGCAGGGGGCTCAACCTTTGTTTCAGCAGCGGGCGTTTCCACACCGTCCGGTGCTTGGACATCTGGCCCAGCGGTCAGCGTTGCGCCCCCAGCCAGAGCCGCTTTCAACGCCAGCTTTTCCTCACGCGGATTGCGTCCCGAATGCAGGCCGGGGTTCATGAAGGGCGACAGCTTTGAGTAGAACCGATCCAAAACGCCCGTGCTGTTGCCCATCTGACGACTGAGCGCGTGCGTGCTGACGCCGCGCTGCAGATCCAGTGTGGCGTAGAAGTGACGCCAGCTGTACAGGGTGCGCTTCTTGCCATCGGCCCCGGTTAACAGACCCAGCCGGTCCAACAGCGTCTCAAAGTTGCGGGCAAGATTGGCACGAGCAGCGCGCTGACCCAGACGCGTGACGAACACGTACTCGTCCAGCTTGGCGTCGATCACAGTGTTCAGTGTCATACCTGCAAGCGCCGGGTTCAGCTCCACCTGCCGCTCAAAGGGGCGTACAGCACGATCCCGCGCCACCAAGGGCCTCTGACCCGTCTTGCCGCTTACAAACAGACCCAGATAGGTCTCGTCACGCTCGGTGATCCACAGCTGGTTCTTCCATTTGAGGTCCAGGGCCTCAGTGCCGTGCCGCATGCCCGTATTGGCGAGGACTAAGATGTAGTTGCGCAGCACTTCGCGTGTGGCAGCTGTGATGGGCTTGTCGGTGCTTTTGTGAAACCTCCTCAGCTCGGTGTAGATCATCTTGTACTCGTCACGCGTGAAGCTGCCCCGGCTCTCAGTTTTGACACCGTCATTGATGGGCTTGGGGCGAATGGCATGTGTGATCCATCCACGCTGCTCGGCTTCGTCCAACACACGGTTCAGCGCAGTGTTGTGCGTGTTGATGGTACTGTGATGCGCCTTGCGTCCCAGCTTCTCAGTGCGCCACTTGCCAAACTCAACCAAGGTCTTGGCATCGATGCTGGCCACGTCATGGCCGCGAAAGAATGGAATCAGATATTTGTCCAGCGCGGTGATATAGTCTTTGAACACAGTATGCCCGCCACCCGCGTCCAGTTCTTCTTGCATGCGGTCCCGTGCGAACTCAGCCACACGCTTAAACTTGCGCGTGCTTTGGGGCAGGTTGTTCTTTGGGCGATCCTCAGCGGTGTAGAAAAACTTCATCGCCAAATCTGTGGCACGTTCAAGATCTTCGGTCTTGGTGGAAAAACGTTGCCAGCTGCCATCTGCGAGCTTTACGCGGGCTTGCCATTTGGCGCTGCGTTGTCGCTTGTCCAAGCGCACATATTCGCTGATGCGGATGGTTTGGACATCCTGTGACATAGCCACAGCTTAAAGCCAGCGACATCACAGGAAAACTGCGGAGATTGCGCAACAAGACAGGGCTGCACGAATCGGCCGTCACCACAGCGCAGCACGGGCAAGAATGCCGAAAAACAAGCCTTCACAGACGCCAGCAAAAAAGCCTGTTCAACACAGCGATTCAGCAGCGCGCCCGGTGTGTACAGTGTGTATCAGGTGTGTAAGGCTATTCTGCGAAGGAAAAATCAGCTAAGTGCTTGATTTTGTTGGAGGCGAGTACCGGAATCGAACCGGTGTACACGGATTTGCAATCCGCTGCGTCACCACTCCGCCAACTCGCCCCGGGGTGGTCGGCCTCGTCTAGCCCATGGCGCGGAAGCGCGCAAGTGGGCCTGTGGCGTTGCCCCCATTTGGCAAGTGTGGCAAGACGACGGCGAGGAATCTAGGGGAAGTTCACAGGCATGTCCGATTACCCAGCGCGCCGCGAGATCATGGTCGACACACAGGTCCGGCCCGCGGATGTCACCAAGTTCCCGATCATCGACGCGATGCTGAGCGTGCCGCGAGAGGATTTCGTGCCCTCCGAACAGCGCGAGGCCGCCTATGTGGGCGAAAACCTCGCCCTCGACCAAGACCGCGTGATGCTCGAGCCGCGGACAGTGGCCAAGATGCTCGACGCGCTGAACGTCACCGGGACGGAGCTGGTGCTCGTGATCGGGGCGGGGCTGGGCTATACCACCGCGCTTCTCGCGCGGATCGCCGAGGCGGTGGTCGCGGTCGAGGATGACGCGGCCCGCGCGTCCGAGGCGCAAACCAACCTGTCGGATGTCGGGGCCGACAACGCCATCGTCCATGCCGGCCCCCTTGCCGACGGAGCCGCGCAGCATGGGCCCTATGACGCGATCCTGATCGAGGGCGGGGTCGAGCAGGTGCCCGACACCCTGCTGGACCAGCTCAAGGAGGGCGGGCGGATCGCCGCGCTTTTCGTCGACGGGCAGCTGGGCATCGCCCGTATCGGATACAAGATCGACGGCGCCATCAGCTGGCGCTACGCCTTCAACGCGGCGGCGCCGCTACTGCCGGGATTCGTCCGGGAACAGGCGTTCCAGCTGTGACCGGGGGCGCCCGGTGACGACCGGAATTTTCACCTTGGCCGCCCGGGGGGCGGGCCGCGCATCAGAGGCAAGAGCAGCATGATCGGAACGGGCAGACTTTCGGCGGGTATACTGGCGCTGGTGCTGGCGGGGCTGTCCCCCGTGACGGGCGCGGCGCAAAGCCTGGGCGACACGCTTTCCACCGCCTATCGCAATTCTGGCGTGATCGAGCAGAACCGCGCTCTGTTGCGCGCCGCGGACGAGGATGTAGCCGTGGCCGTGGCCGCCGTGCGTCCTGTTCTGAACTGGTCGGCCTCGGTGACGCGCGATTTCTCCAGCGCGGTCACGGGAGGATCGTTCGGACGCGAGGTCGATACCGTGCGCACCGCGGCAGGCATCGCGCTGACCTCGGAGCTGACGCTCTATGATTTCGGCCGCAACCGCCTGGCGATCGACGCGGCCAAGGAAACCGTGCTGAGCGCGCGCGAGTCGCTCGTGTCGGTCGAGCAGGACGTGCTGCTGCGTGCCGTGGCCGCCCATATGAACGTGCGTCGCGAGATGGAGAACGTGGCCCTGCGCGAGAACAACCTGCGCCTGATCCGCGAGGAGTTGCGTGCGGCCCGCGACCGGTTCGAGGTGGGCGAGGTGACGCGCACCGACGTGGCACTGGCCGAGGCGCGCCTGGCCTCGTCCCGTAGTGCGCTTGCCGCGGCGCGCGGCAACCTGCGCCAGGCCCAGGCGGAATACCTGAATGCCGTGGGCGCGGAGCCCGGCCCGCTTGTGCCGCCGGCGCGCGTGCCGAACACGGCTGCCAGCCTTGAGGCGGCCAAGCGCATCGCCCTGCGCGAGCATCCCCAGATCCGGGCCGCGCAACGCGAGGCCGCGGTGGCCGACATCAACGTGGCCCGCGCCGAGGCGGCCCAAAAACCAACGGTCAGCCTGACCGGCCGATTGCAGACCTCGGGCACCTTCGCCAGCGACAACTATTCCAAGGGCGGCCAGATCGGGCTCGAGGCGTCCGGGCCCATCTACCAGGGTGGCCGGCTGACAGCGCTGGTCCGGCAGGCGATCGCGCGCCGCGATGCCGCGCGGTCCAACCTGCACGTGGTCCGCCTGCAAGTGGAACAGCGCGTGACAGATGCGTTCGTCAGTCTTCAGGTGGCGCAGGCCGCGCTGGCCTCGTCCGACGAACAGATCCGCGCGGCGCGGGTGGCCTTCAACGGGATTCGCGAGGAGGCGTCGCTCGGGGCGCGGACGACGCTCGACGTGCTCAATGCCGAGCAGGAGCTGCTCGACGCGCGGGCGGTGCGAATCTCGGCGGTGGCGGATCAGTATATCGCCGCCTACTCGCTTCTGAGTGCGATGGGGCTGATGACGGCGAACTATCTGAACCTGAACGTGCCAATCTATGACCCGTCCGAGTATTACAACCTCGTGAAGGATGCGCCTTTGCCAAGCCAGCAAGGCGAACAGCTCGACCGCGTGCTGCGCGCGTTAGGAAAAGAGTAAGCTTCTTCCTATCTGTTGTACGAAATCGTTGCTGCGGCTACACTTGGGCCGAGCAGTAAAGGTCATGCCAGATGTCCGATCCTCAGACCAATCCCGATATCGAGGACGTTCTGTCGTCGATCCGGCGGCTTGTCAGCGAGCATGCCAAGCCCGCGCAGACGCGGCGGGTGGAGCCTGCGGATGACGATCCGGGGCGGCTTGTCCTGACGCCCGCGCTGCGCGTGGCCGAGGATGATGCGCCCGGGGCGGACGGTGCGGACGAGATCGATACGTCAGGGCCCGACGCGGACGTGGATGCCGCGCGGGACGCGCCCCAGCCGGGGCCACACCAGGCCGATCCCGACGCCGCCGTGGCGGCAGAGATGACCGAGGGTGAGTCGGTCGCGGAGATGTTCGCCGCGGATCTGGACGCGGATACCGCCCCGGCGGACGGGGCCAGCGATATGGACGGTCAAAAGGCTGCGGAGCCGGAGCACGACGCGGACGCGCCGGGCAACGGTCCTCTTCACCTGTCGGATCCGGTGCCACCTGCTGCGGATGCGGAACCCGACGCCGAAGACGATGCAACGCCGTGGCAAGGCCACGAGGCGGCGAGCGACACCTCGTCTGCGCCGGAATCCGGCGACGATGAAACGCGGGAAATCCCGTCGCTCGAGGCCACCATCGCCGAGCTCGAGGCGGTTATAAATCGCTCTGGGGAAACATGGGACCCCGAGGCGGACGAGGCCTCGATCGCCCGGGGGGAGGCCATGCCGTGGGAGGATTGGACCGGATCGGAGGGCGACGCGCCGTTCGAGGCGCCGGGCAGTCATGCCGCGGACACACATAGGGCTTCGACGGATACGGGCTCCATGGACACGGATGCGGCCGTGGCGCCCGAGCCATCGGCTGCTGCAGTCCGGCACGACGGGGCCACGGAAGGAGATGCCGCATCGCGGACCGAACCGGGCGAGACACCGGAAAAGACACCGGAAATGACACTGGCCGAAACAGCGGCCGGGACCGGAGATGCTGCCACCCAGGATGATTCAACGTCCCGGGAGGATGCGGCGCCGGACGGCCACGACTATGATGATGGTCCGCCCGAAACTCTGTTTCCCGAAGATGCGGCGGTGCTCGCATCCGTCCATGCCCTTCGGGAAACACAGGACACCGATGGGTTCACCGAGCGTCTCGGGGCCCGGTCGGCGGCGGACGAAGACCGGTTCGATTTCTTCGGTGAAGACGAGAGCATTCTGGACGAAGAGGCCCTGCGTGACCTCGTGGCCGAGATCGTGCGAAAGGAATTGCAGGGCGCTTTGGGCGAGCGGATCACGCGCAACGTGCGCAAACTGGTCCGCCGGGAAATTCACCGCGCGCTTGCCAGCCAGGAATTGGACTAGCCCGGCTCCGGGCAAGGGACTGCGCCTGTCACGAAATCCGTCATGTCCCGGAAACGGAAAAACCGCACCGTGTGACGGGTGCGGTTTTTCCTCGTGAGCCGATAACCGGACGCGGTACCGGGCCGCTGTGCGGGTCCTACGATCAGGCGGCTTCGGCCTGTTGTGCCGCGTTGCGACGCTCGCTTTCCTCGCGCGACAGCGCGACGGAGGTCCGCACGCCCTTGGAGACAAAGTCCATCAGACCCGCGACGACACGTTCGTTCGGGTCGATGCCGGCACAGGACAGCACTTCGCGCCCGTCGCGCGACCGCGCCCAGCGGGCGATCTGCTCGGGACCGTTGCCGTATTTCTTGTCATCGGCAATCGCATCGTCGAGCGCCGCCAGAACAACGGCGGCAAAAAGTTTGCGGGCACGGTTGCCTTGTTCGGCATTGAAAGCCGTGCCGTCAACGAAATCTTTCATCTCGTCGTCCTTGTATTCTTGGTCTTGTGTTTTGAGGCGTGGCGAGGGTTATGGCCTATTCAGCGCGATTCGGATACCTCTGAAATGCATGTCACGTATGCGTCTGGCGCATGGCTTCTGCACCTGCAGTACGAGATTTCGTTACCTTGCCATGGCGGCGTCTCCCAGATATAGGGACCAGCAACAAATCATCAAGATTTCGCCATAGGTTTGACTGATGCCAAAGATCAACGGCAATGAGATCCGCCCCGGCAACGTGCTGGAGCACAATGGCGGCCTGTGGGCAGCGGTGAAAGTGGACCACGTGAAGCCTGGCAAGGGCGGTGCTTTCGCTCAGGTCGAGCTCCGCAACTTGCGCAACGGCTCGAAGCTGAACGAACGCTTCCGCAGCGCCGACAAGGTCGAGCGTGTGCGCCTCGAACAGAAGGATCAGCAGTTCTTGTACGAAAGCGACGGGATGCTGGTGTTCATGGATGCCGAGACCTACGAGCAGATCGAGCTGCCCGCGGACATCCTGGGCGAACGGCGCCCGTTCCTGCAGGACGGCATGACGATCGTCGTGGAATTCTACGAGAACGAGGCGCTGAACGCGACGCTGCCCCAGAAAGTGACCTGCAAGGTCGTCGAGACCGAGCCCGTGGTGAAGGGTCAGACGGCCGCCAACAGCTTCAAGCCCGCGATCCTTGACAATGGGGTCAAGGTCATGGTGCCGCCTTTCGTGGGCCAGGACGAGGATATCGTCGTGAACACCGAGACCATGGAGTATTCCGAGCGGGCCTGATGCTGCAGCGCGCGCCCTAGCCGGTCGCCGCCCCGTCCCAGGTCACCGTGGCATCCCCCGCCTGCATCGGGCCATTGGCTCTGTCGAACCGCAGATAGGCGATGGCCCGTCCGCCCGACTGGGTAAAAAGCGTGCCCGCCGGTTTGCCCGTGTCGGTCACGATCTCGGTGCCTACGGGGGCGGTGCCGTCGACCCGCACCGTGGCGAGCCCCTTGCGCAGCTCGGTCTTGTGCTTCATCCGCGCCGTGACCTCTTGGCCGACATAGCAGCCTTTCTTGAAATCGACGCCGTTCAGCCGTTCGAACCCGGCCTCGAGCAGGAAGGTGTCGGGCGTCAGCTCGACCCCCGTCTCGGGGATGCCATGGGCCACGCGGAGCGCGGCCCAGTCGGTGCCGTCCTCCTGCGCCGGGCCGTCGACATAGCGTCGCCAGCCCATCTCAGGGTGGCGGGGGTCGGGCAGGGCACCGCCGGGCGCGGGCCCGGTGCCGCGTTCGACCGACAGGTCGGTCGGCGCGATCTCGACCGCCGCGCGCAGCTTGTACATGCTCAGTCGTTTCATCAGGCCCTCGGCCAGGCTGTCATCGACATCGAGCAGCACGCCGTTTCCGTCCGGCGCATGGCTGAGAAAGAAATCTGCCAGGTATTTGCCCTGGGGCGTCAGCATGGCCGCATAGACCAGACCCTGGTCCATCTTTTTCAGATCGTTGCTGACCAGCCCCTGGAGGAAATCCTCGGACTCGGGGCCGGAGATGCGGATCACCTGTCGCATATCCTCTCCTTTATTTACGTGCCCTCAATATAGTACAGGACCGGGTGTGCCGACAGGGTCGGCGCAACAGCGGCAGCGGGCGGCGGTCGAACTCGGCCTGGATCGTCTTGGCGTCGTATTCGGTGCGCACCCAGTCCTCGAAGCTGATGGGGGTATGGGTCGCGAAGGCCCCGTAGCGTTCGAGAATATAGTCGAGTACGCCCGTCTTGGTCGATTTCAGGTGGTAATAGCGCCAGTTCAGCTGCTTCTGCGCCTCTTCAAGCGGCAGGCCTTCGATTTCCATCAGGTAGATGGCACTGGCAAAGCCCGCCCGGTCGGCGCCGGATTTGCAGTGAAAGAGGAACGGCTTTTCGACCGTGCGAAACAGGTCGATCAGGCGAAGGATGCGTTCGCGCGTGGCGGCGGCGCGGGCCCAGAGCTTGGCGTCGATCAGCTCGATCCCCAGCGCGGCACAGCTTTCGCGCTCGAACAGGTAGTGGGCGTATTTGTCCGGGCCGCGCAGGTTGATGATCGTCTTGATCCCCATCTGCGCGTAGCGTTCCAGCCGGGCATGGGTCGGCTGGTTCGAGCGGTAGACGCCCGGTGCGATCTCGTAGAAATTGGTCCAGACCCGGCGCAGGATGGCGTGATCGAACAGCTCGTAATGCAGCGCGGACCAGCGGCGCGCCCAAGGCGTGTCGATACGGGTCCCGAAGGCCCGCCGCAGCTTGTTGTCGATCATCCGATGCCCATCTTCGTGTCTGCCCGGCTGCAGCGCCGCACCGGCGGGGATGTAGACGCTCGGACGCGGGCGTGCAAGCGAGCCGCAGACGAACCGCGCGATTGACGGTGCGTCTGATCGGCGTAAGGTCCAACCGGTCTTCTACAAGAAAGGTCTTGGCCCATGTCGCTTGCCCACGGTCGTTCCTACCTGGCCATTCCCGGACCGTCGGTCATGCCCGACCGCGTGTTGCAGGCGATGCACAGGGCCGCGCCAAATATCTACGAAGGCGCATTGCCCGACATGGTCGATGCCATGATCCCCGATCTGGCGCGCGTGGCGCGCACCGCCCACAACACGGCGATCTATATCGGCAATGGCCACGCCGCGTGGGAGGCCGCGCTGGCCAATGTCGTCCAGCCCGGTGACACGGTGCTGGTGCCTGCCACGGGCCGTTTCGGCCATGGCTGGGCCGAGATGGCCCATGGGCTGGGGCTGACCGTCGAGACGCTCGATTTCGGGCTGCGCGCGCCCTGGAACCTCGATCAGATCGAAGAGGCCCTGCGCGCCGACACCCGCCACCGGATCAAGGCGGTGCTGGCGGTGCATGTGGACACCTCGACCTCGATCCGGAACGACGTGCCGGGGCTGCGCGCGGCGATGGACGCGGCGGGGCATCCTGCGCTTTTGATGGCCGATTGCATCGCGTCTCTGGGCTGCGACCGGTTCGAGATGGACGCCTGGGGCGTCGATGTGATGGTGGCGGGCAGCCAGAAGGGACTGATGACCCCGCCAGGCCTGGGCTTTGTCTTTTTCAACGACAAGGCGGCCGAGGCGCGCGCCGGGCTCGACCGTGTGAGCCGCTACTGGGACTGGACCCAGCGCGCCAACCCGGACTGGTTCTACCAGTATTTCTGTGGCACCGCGCCCACCCATCATCTGCTGGGTCTGCGCGCCGCGCTCGACATGATCCACGAGGAAGGCATCGAAGCCGTCTGGGACCGGCACGAGGTTCTGGCCCGCGCGATCTGGGCCGCGTGCGAGCATTGGGGGCAGGCGGGTCCGCTCGAGCTGAACGTAGGCGATCCGGGCTATCGGTCCTGCGCGGTCACGTCGCTGCGCATCGGGGCCCCCCATGGCCAGCGCCTGCGCGAATGGTGCGAGCACGAGGCCGGCGTGACGCTTGGCATCGGTCTGGGCATGGCGCCGCCCGACGATCCCGCGCGGCACGGGTTTTTCCGGCTGGGCCATATGGGCCATATCAACGCGCACATGATCCTGGGGCTTCTGTCGACGATCGAGGCGGGGTTGGTAGCGCTGGACATCCCCCACGCACCGGGCGGCGCGCAAGCGGCAGCCCAGGTCGTGGCACAGGCGCGGCCGCGCCCCGTTCAGGCCGCCGCGGCCTCCTGACCCAGGGTCAGCCGCGTGTGCGGCCCAGCCTCTGGATCAGGTGGTTGAGCAGCAGGGCCACGAGGATGACCCAGGCAAAGCCGAACACGGCCCAGATGACCATGAAGACCCAAAGCAGGTTCACGAACCCCATGACGAGGGCCGCATTGGTGTAATCCGGCGCGCGTCCGATGTTGCGGTTTTGCATGGCACGCTCCCTTGCCGTTGCGGCACAAAGGATAGCGGCGGTCCGGGAAAAGTCGATTTACGATTTCGTGGCAGCGCGTTCGAGCGCCTGTGGCAGCGCCCGGGCCAGGGCATCCAGCTCGGCGGGCGTGCCGGCGCTGATGCGGATGCAGCGATCCTGCGGCGCGACAAAGGGCATGCGCACGAAGATGCCAAGCGCGCCCAATTCCGCCAGCACCGCCTTGGCAAAGGTCCCGTCGCGTCCGCAATCGACGGCCACGAAATTGGTGGCCGAGGGCAGGGCGGTCAGGCCGTTCTGGGCGGCGATGTCGGCGATGCGGGTGCGGGCGGTTTCGACCTGGGCCACCACATGGGCCAGCCAGTCCTGATCCTCAAGCGCGGCCAGCGCGCCCGCCTGGGCGGCACGGTTCATGCCGAAATGGTTGCGGATCTTGTCGAAGGCCTGGATCAGATCGGGCGCGCCGATGGCATAGCCCACGCGCGCGCCGGCCATGCCGTAAGCCTTGGAAAAGGTGCGCATGCGGATCACGCGCGGGTCGTTGGCGTCCACCGGTGCCGCGACGCCGCCGGGTGCGAGGTCGATATAGGCCTCGTCCAGCACCAGAAGCGTGCCCTCGGGCAGCGTGTCGAGCCGTGCCACAATATCGGCGCCCTTGTGACAGCTGCCCATCGGGTTGTCGGGATTGGCGAGGTAGACCAGTTTCGCCTGCACCTCGGCCGCCTTGGCCCAGAGCGCATCGGGGTCTTCGTGATCGCCGCGATAGGGCACCTTGTGCAGGGCACCGCCAAAACCTGCCACATGGTAGTTGAAGGTAGGGTAGGCCCCGTCCGAGGTCACGACGGCATCGCCGGGCGCGACCAGAAGTCGGACGAGATAGCCCAGCAGCCCGTCGATGCCTTCGCCAACGATGATGTTCTCGGGCTTCACACCATGGTGGTGGGCCAGCGCCGCGCGCAGATCATGGCTTTTGGAATCGCCGTATTTCCAGATCTCGGACGCTTCCTCGATCATCGCCGCGATGGCCTTGGGCGAGGGGCCGAAAACGCTTTCGTTCGCGCCAAGGCGCGCGATGAAGGGCGCGCCGCGCTCGCGCTCTTGCTGTTCGGGACCCACGAAGGGCACAAGCGACGGAAGCGAGGCGGCAAGCGGGGTGTATATGGGTCCGGTCATGGGGCCGGGATACAGCCTGTGCAGCCCCATGGGCAAGCGGCTTGCCGTCGCGTTTCGCTGGCCAAGCGCGTGGCGCAAGCGCAGTCTGGTCCCGCACATACAGGAGGATGCCATGCCCCGCGTCACGACCGAGGTCACAGATCACATCGCCCATGTCACCCTGACCCGCCCTGACAAGCGCAACGCGGTCGACCCCGAGATGGCCCAGGCCATCGTTGCGGCAGGCGAGGCGCTGATCGACCGGGACGACATCCGCGCAGTGGTGCTGTCAGGGGCGGGTGAAAGCTTTTGCGCGGGGCTTGATGTTGCGTCCTTCGGCAAGCTTGCGGTCGCGGACACGGAGGCCAAATTCATGCCGCGCACCCATGGCGAGGCCAACCTGATGCAACGCGTGGCCACTGTCTGGCGCGACGTGCCGGTGCCGGTGATCGCGGCCCTGCACGGCGTGGCCTTTGGCGCGGGGTTTCAGCTGGTCCTGGGTGCGGATATCCGCATCGCCCATCCCGACACGAAGCTGGCGATCATGGAGATGAAATGGGGGCTCGTGCCGGATATGGGCGGCATGGTCTATCTGCCCAGGCTGGTGCGGTCTGACGTGATCCGGCGCATGACCTATACGGCAACGCCGGTGCCGGCATCGCAAGGGGTGGATTGGGGTCTTGTGACTGAGCTTGCGAACGACCCGCTGACCGCGGCGCAAAGCTTGGCGGCCGAGATCGCGGGGAAGTCCCCCTCGGCCATTCGGGCGGCCAAGCGGCTGATCGGTTTTGCCGAAAGCGGCGCCGATGCGGGTGAGGTGCTGCTGGCGGAAAGCCGCGAACAGGCTGGGCTGGTGGGCAGAGCAGACCAGATCGAAGTGATCGCCGCGAACCTTCAGGGCCGGGCGGCCAAGTTCGGGTAGGCGGGGCCGGGGCGATCAGCGGGGCGCCGCCGCCCCGGCGCCTGCGGCACTATCCGGGACCGGGTGCCTCGCCCGTGACAGATCACGCCAGTTCCGACAGCCGGGCAAGCGCCTCGCGCAGCTTGGTCTCTTCCTCTTCGCGCGCGGCGAGGTTGGCACGGGTTTCCGCGACCACGTCCTCGGGCGCGCTTTCGACGAATTTCGGGTTCCTAAGCCGTCCGCGCAGGCCGCCCAGCTCTTTCTCGAGCTTGGCGATGGTTTTTTCCAGACGCGCCTTTTCTTCGCTCACGTCGATGATGTCGGCCAGCGGCAGGCCGAACACCGCGCCTTCGGCGGCGACGGTGATGCAGCCCTTGGGAAAGCTGTCGACCCAGGTCAGGCTGTCGATCCGGGCGAGGCGCTTGATCAGCGTCTCGTTGCGCTCGAACGCGGTCTTGGCCGCGGGGTCGAACTGGGTCACCAGCATCGGCACATGCAGGCCCGCGGGCACATGCATCTGCGCGCGGGCCGAGCGGACATCCTCGATCAGGCCGATCACCCAGTTCATCTCGCGGTCTGCGTCTGAATCGATCAGCTCGTTGCCGTAGGTCGGCCAGTCGGCATGCACGAGCATCTTGTTGCGCAGGCCCAGCGTGCCCCAGAGCTCTTCGGTGATGAAGGGCATGATCGGGTGCAGCATGACCAGGCACTGGTCGATCACCCAGGCCATGGTCGCCTGCGTCTCGGCCTTCAGCGCCGCATCCTCGCCTTGCAGAAGCGGCTTGGCGAATTCCACGTACCAATCGCAGACCTTGTGCCAGACAAAGGCATAAAGCCCGTTGGCCGCGTCGTTGAAGCGGTAGGCCTCCAGCGCGGCATCCACGGTTTCACGGATGCGGCCCGTTTCGCCCAGGATCCAGCAGTTCACGGTGGCGGTGGGCTGCGGCACGGTGCCGTCGCTGCCGGTAGCGCCGTTCATCTCGGCAAAGCGGGCGGCGTTCCAAAGCTTGGTGCCGAAATTGCGATAGCCCGCGATGCGGTCCTCGGACAGCTTCAGCACCCCGTCGATCGAGGCCATGGCGGTGTTGGCCATGCGCAGGGCATCCGCGCCGAACTGGTCGATGATCGACAAGGGGTCGATCACATTGCCCGCGGTCTTGGACATCTTCTTGCCCTTCTCGTCGCGGACGAGCTGGTGCAGGTAGACGGTGTGGAACGGGATCTCGTCCACCACGGCAAGCTGCATCATCATCATCCGCGCGACCCAGAAGAACAGGATGTCCGAGCCAGTGATCAGCACGCTGGAGGGGAAGTACTTGGCCATCTCCGGCGTGTTGTCGGGCCAGCCCATGGTGCCGATGGGCCAGAGCCCCGAGGAGAACCAGGTGTCGAGCACGTCCGGGTCCTGCCAGATCGGGTATACCAGCTTGGTTGGGTCCTGCGTGACCTCGTATTCCGCAAGGCTTTCGGCCAGCATGTGGCGGGCGGCGGCACGGTCGGCCACCTCGACCACGCGGGCGTGGTTGAGCGGCGTGGGCAGGCCCGCCAGCACATCGTCGAACTGCGCCTTGACCGCGTCCAGATCGGCCGCGGCGTGGTGGCGTTCATCGCCCCGCAACAGCGACTGGTTGATCAGAAGGCGCCCCATCTCGACCGGGTCGAGGCTGCCATCGCCCTCGTCATCGGTGAACCCTTCGGCCGAGAGGTCGAACCCGTACCAGACCGGGATCTGGTGGCCCCACCACAGCTGGCGCGAGATGCACCAGGGTTCGATGTTTTCGAGCCAGTGGAAATAGACCTTTTCGCCGCTCTCGGGGATGATCTTGGTCCGTCCGTCGCGCACGGCGTCGAGCGCGGGGCCAACTATCTTTTCGGCATCGACGAACCACTGGTCGGTCAGCATCGGCTCGATCACGACCTTGGAGCGGTCACCGAAGGGCTGCATGATGGGCTTGGCCTCGACGAGGGGGACTTGGGCCTCCGGATCGTCGTCTTCCTTGAGCTTGCGGCCCAGCACCGGGTTGTCGGCGCGGGTCATTACGGCAAGGTCCTCGGCTGTGATCTCCTCGACGACCTTGGCGCGGGCCTCGAACCGGTCGAGTCCGCGCAGGTGGTCGGGGACGAGGTTCAGGCTGTCCACTTCGGTCGCGGTGAACTCGGCCCCATTCGCGATCTCCTGCGCCCGCGCGGCGGCCTCGGCGTAGGGCGCGCCGTCGTCGCGCATATGCCCCTTGGTGTCCATCAGGCGATACATCGGGATGCCATTCCGGCTGGCGACGCCGTAATCGTTGAAATCATGCGCGCCGGTGATCTTGACCGCGCCCGAGCCGAAATCGGGATCGGGGTAGTCGTCGGTGATGATCGGGATCAGGCGGCGGTGTTCCTTGGGACCCACCGGGATTTCGCAGAGCTGTCCCACGATGGGGGCATAGCGTTCGTCATCTGGGTGCACGGCCACGGCGCCGTCGCCCAGCATCGTTTCGGGGCGCGTGGTGGCGATGGAGATGTAATCGCGCGTCTCGCGCAGGGTGACGTTCCCGTCTTCGTCCTTTTCCACGTATTCATAGGTGGCCCCGCCCGCGAGCGGGTATTTGAAATGCCACATATGGCCCGGGGTCTCGATATTCTCGACCTCGAGATCCGAGATCGCGGTTTCGAAATGCGGGTCCCAGTTCACCAGCCGCTTGCCGCGGTAGATGAAGCCCTTTTCGTACATGTCGACGAAGACCCGGATGACCGCGTCGTGGAAATTGGGGCCCGTGGGGTTGGGCTCTCCGGGCGCGCCGGTCATGGTGAAGGCAAGGCGCGACCAGTCCATCGAGGCGCCCAGGCGCTTGTCCTGTTCGACGATCATGCCGCCGGAATGGGCCTTCCACTCCCAGACCTTTTCAAGGAATTTCTCGCGCCCCAGATCGCGGCGGCCGGGCTCGCCATTCTTGGCCAGCTCACGTTCGACCACCAGCTGGGTTGCGATGCCCGCATGGTCGAGCCCCGGCTGCCAGAGCGTGTCGACCCCGCGCATCCGGTGCCAGCGGGTCAGGATGTCCATCAGCGTGTGGTTGAAGGCGTGGCCCGCGTGCAGGAAGCCGGTCACGTTAGGGGGTGGCAGCAGGATGCAGAAGGTCTCGTCCCGGCTGGCATTGGCGCCGGCCTTGAAGGCGTCGTTCTTTTCCCATTCCGCGTAGATCCGCGGCTCTGCCGTGGCGGCGTCGAAGGTCTTTTCCATGGCCATGGGCTGTGCTTTCCGTCCTGATCCCGAGGTTCCGCGTTGATCTAACGAATGCGCGCGGTGAGGGAAAGGGCCGGTGGCGCGCTGACCCGGGCTTGGCACATGGGGCAGGCGTCGTTTTCAGGTATTTTTTCCAAGAAGAAGGGACGGGTCGCGCCCCACGCGAACGGCCTGTCTGTTGCGCGCGGCGCTGCTGTCTTCTTCTTGGCCCAAATACCTACGGCGCCGCGGGTCCGCCTGCGCCACGCCGGGGCCTACTGGTTCATCGCGTAGAGGTAGCCCACCCCGGCCGCCACGATTGCGCCTAGGATCATCGCGATCGCGATCTTCCAAGCGGACCAGGGGCGTTCGCCCTGCACCCGGCCCGTGCGGCCGTTGACGACGAAGCGGTAGGTTTCGCCGCGATACTTGTAGGCGGCCATCCAGACGGGCAGCAGGATATGCTTGAACGTCACGTCCGAGACCTGTGTGTCGACCCGGTGGATACGTTGCCGGTCGCCGCCGATGTCGAATTTCACGTCGCGCTCGATCACCCGGTCCATCTGCTGCCGGGCATCGACGAAGCCCTCGTCTAGGTTGACGGTATAGGCCTCGGCCCGGAACCCGGCGAGGTACTGCGGCTGGTAGGGTTCCAGCGCGGCGAGGTCCCAAGGCTCCAGCGCCTCGGTGTAGCTGCGCGGCAGCGAGCGGGAGGCCAGCACGAGCACGTCGTCGAAGAACCGCGTCACCCGGCCCGAGGCCGACCGCCAGCGGACCTTCTGAACGCGGATCGTCTGGCGCTTGCCGTTGCGGGTGACGGTGCGGCTTTCGTAGTAGACGGTGCCGCGTTCGCCCCGGTAGCTCGATTTCGTGTCGGCATCGAAGGTCCAGTAGGGGACGTAGATGCCCTCCATCTTTCGGCCCTTGCGGGCGTAGTCCTGCAGGCCGTTGGGTGCGAACCAGAGCCGCCCCAGCCAGTCGATCATCGCCTTGTGTGCGGCGCGTTCATCCAGTGCGAAGGGCAGCACGCCCTTGGGCTTGATATGCCGGTGGGTGCCGGTGTCCGTGACCACCGGGGTGGCGCAGAACGGGCACTCGGCGGCGTGGGTGGCCGGGTCGAATTCGACCTGTGCCGCGCAATTGGGGCAGGTGGTGACCCGGGTCTCTTCCATCTCGGCCTGGGGCAGGAGGCCGTCGAGGGCCGATTTGAAATCGAGCTCGTTGATGCCGCCGGTCCAGGGGCCGGTCTGGCCGATCTCTTCGGAATGGCCGCAATGGTCGCAGACAAGCTGCCCCGCCTGCGGGTCGAAGCGGTAATCGGCCCCGCATTGGTCGCAGGGAAAGCGGTGTTCTTCGACGGGGGTGGCTGTGTCGGGGTCCAGCACGGACAGTGCCTCCGGCAATTGGGCGCGGTCAGAGATAGCGGTGCAAAGCCCTTGGCACCATGATCCTGAGCGCGTTGTCCTTCAAGCGGAAATGTCGCCATATGTGAAAGCCCGCATGCACCAGTGCGATTGCGGCCAGAAGGTAGAACTCTATCGTGTGGACAAGGCCCGCAATCTCGTTGGCCTTCGGCAGGTTAAGCGCGGGCGCGATGGGCAGAACGCCGCCTGCCTTGAGCACGGTGGCCGAGGTCAGGCCCAGCAGAAAGCCCGTGAGCGCCACGCCGAAGAGCCCCCAGATCAGCGTCACATGCAGCGCCCGGTGCAGGCGGCGGCCCCATGGCGGCAGTTTCGGACCGGGGCGCCCGGCGAGCCCACGGCGCAGGTAGTCGGCGGTCCAGAGAAGCGCGAGGGTGACGAAGATCAGCCCCAGGACGGAATGGACCTGAAACAAGGTCTGACCGCCAAGGCGCAAGACGATCTCGGGCGTCATGAATGTGAACCAGACCATCAGCGGGACCAAGGACCAGTGCAGCCATTTGAGCGCGGTGCGCCGGTGGGGCAGGCGCGCGGTCAGGGCATCGCGAACGGTCGGTTGCTTGCTGTGGTCCATGGTCTCAGACACGCCGTGTCCCGGGGCAGAGTTTCACTGCCCCGGAGATAGCGCGCAGGGAGGCCGGGCAAGCGCCCGGAGGTGGCACGCGGTCTCAACTGCCCGGCGGGGGCGGCGGCAGGATTGTGAAAAGCTGCGCCAGTTCCGCCACGTCCTCGGCTCGAAGCCAGCCATCCTGCCCGGCGGTCCAGACAAAGGTGTCGCGGGTGATCTCACCGCCCTGGGCCATGCGGCCCATATCGGCCTTGGAAAAGGGGCCCTTGGTCTCGCCGTTCTCGGCGATGTGCCAGACATGCTCCACGGGCGGCGGGGGCGGTGTGGGCGACGCTGCACGCGCCGGCGTTTGCGCCGCGCCGCCCCAGGGGCCCTGGCCCGCCATCTGGTTCGCCATCGCCATCCCCATTCCCATGCCGAGACCCGCGCCCATGCCGCCGCCGCCATTGGGGTTCTTGGCCGCCGCGGTCATCGCCTCGGCCGCGGAATACTGGGTGTACTTGCCCAGATCGCCCGCGATGCCCATCGACGTGCGCTTGTCCAGCGCCTCTTCGACCGCGGGCGGCAGCGAGATGTTCTCGATATAAAGCTCGGGCATGGTCAGCCCGTATTCGGCCAGCGTGCCCGAGATCTCGGCCGCGACGAGCTTGCCCAGATCGGCGGTGTTCGCTGCCATGTCGAGCACCGGAATGCCCGAGCCCGCCAGCACGCGGCTGAATTCCTGCACGATGATGTTGCGGATCTGGAAGCTGATCTCGTCCATCGTGAATTCGCCGTCGGTGCCGACGATTTCCGACAGGAAGCGCGCAGGGTCGGTCACGCGGATCGTATAGGTGCCGAAGGCGCGAATGCGGGTCGGCCCGAATTCCGGGTCGCGCAGCATCACCGGGTTCTTGGTGCCCCATTTCAGATCGCTGAAACGGGTGGTGTTGACGAAATAGATCTCGGACTTGAAGGGCGATTTGAAGCCGTGATCCCAATGCTGAAGCGAGGTCATCACCGGCATGTTGTTGGTCTCGAGCATGTAGAGGCCCGGGGTGAACACATCGGCCAGCTGGCCTTCGTGGACGAAAACAGCCGCCTGGCCCTCGCGCACGGTCAGCTTGGCGCCGTACTTGATCTCGTGGCCCTCGCGCTCGAACCGCCAGACCATGGTGTCACGGGTGTCGTCCACCCAGTGGATCACGTCGATGAACTGGCCGCTCAGGAAATCGAAAATGCCCATGGTCGGGTCTCCTTGGTCTAGCTTTCTCCGCCCGTCAGCTCGCGCGCGATCTGGCGCAGGATGGGGCGGGCTTCGTCGGCGCTCATGCCCGCGCGCAGGCGCGGGTCGTAGAGCATGGTCAACAGCATCTCGTCATGGGTGGTCAAGAGCGCGAATTCGTCGTCGTCGTTGAAGATCGACGGGCGTGCAAAGGGGCTGTCATTGGCCAGCCCCAGGCCCTGGGCCAGTTCCTCGTGATAGCAGGACTGACGGGTGAGGTCGGGATGCTCTGCCCGCACGAGCGCGATGGCGCGGGTGTAGCTCGACCCGCCCGCCTCGTCGGTCAGCGCGACCACCAGGCAATGGATCGACCGGGGCAGCGTGCGGAAGATGTCGAGCGCCCGGTCGCTGATGCGCGGGGCGATCTGGCGGATGCGGCCGGGCAGCGCGGGGCGGTCATCTTCGCCCATGACGAAGACATGGAAATTCGCGGGCCCGCTTCCCACGCTGATCGGGTGCCCGGTCAGACGGGCAAGGCGCCGGGCGTAGAGGATCACCTCGTTGCGATCGGTGGTGCGGATCGCCGGGTCGACCGACGCGCCGAATTCCACGCTCATGCGCACGGGCGTCTCCCAACGCTTGAGACGCCCCTGGCGGCCGTCCGACGGCGTCAGCGTGCCGTCGCGCTGGTACTCGTCGTAGAACGCGATCCGCTCGAAATTGCGCAGGAGATCGGTATCGGTGAAGGGCGTGTCCGGCCCGCCGCCATCGGTTCGCAAGAGTCCCCGCGCCAGAAGATCGGCCTGCACCTGCCGATAGTAGCGCGCCAGATCCGCGCTTTCCTCGGTCACGACGGGGGCGGCGGCGGGACGTTCGGCGGGACGGGCGTTGGGCGCCGTGCCGACTGTGGGCGCCGAGCCCGTGTCGTCGGGGGGCGGCATGTCGCACGCCGCAAGGGCGGCGGCACAGACCACCGCCCCGAGCCAGGACACTCTGCGCCCGCGCGACGGCACCGCGGTCAGGCCTGCGGGACCGACTGGCCCATATTCTCGCCCGAGCCGGTCTTGCGTGCCTTGGCCGAGGCCAGCGTGTCGCGCAGCTCGGTCTCCATCTTCTTGAGTTCCTCCTCGGCGGCGGCACGGCGGGCCTTGCCCTCGTCCGCGATCTGGAGGCTTTCCTCGATGGTGCCGATCAGGTCGGCATTGGCCTGCTTTACCGCTTCGATGTCGAAGACGCCGCGTTCCATCTCTTCGCGGATCATCTTGTTGCTGTCGCGCAGGTTCTTGGCGTTCGCGGTCAGCAGCTCGTTGGTCAGGTCATTGGCGTCGCGCACGGCGGCGGCGGCCTGGGCCGAGCGCTGGATGGTCACGGCCTGGGCCAGCTGGGTTTCCCAAAGCGGCACGGTGTTCACCAGCGTCGAGTTGATCTTGGTGACCAGGCTCTTGTCGTTTTCCTGCACCAGCCGGATCGAGGGCAGCGACTGCATGGTGACCTGGCGGGTGAGCTTGAGGTCATGGACCCGGCGTTCCAAGTCGTCGCGCGCGGCGCGCAGATCGCGCAGTTCCTGCGCCTTCATCACCTGTTCACCCTCGGGCGCTGCCTGCACCTCGGCCTCCTTGGCGGGGATGTCCTTGCTGTCGAGCTCTTCGAGCTTTTCCTCGCCCGCCGCGATGTAGAGCGCCAGCTCGTCATAGAACTGCAGCGTCTTTTCGTAGAGCATGTCGAGCGACTTGATGTCCTTGAGCAGCGTGTGCTCGTGCTTGAGCAGGTCGTCGGTGATCCGGTCGATCTGGCCCTGCACCTCTTCGAAGCGGGCGGTGAACTTGGCGAAGGGCGCGGCGCGGCCCAGAAGCTTTTCCCACCAGGTGCGTTCGCGGCGCACGTCGAGCTCGGAGACGGAAAAGCCGCGGATCGTGGTGACGATGCCGCGCAGGCTGTCGCCCGCCGGGCCCACATCCTTGTTGCGCACGCCCTGAAGCATGGACTGGCTGATTTCCTGCAATTCGGCCTGTGCGCCCGAGCCAAAGGCGACGATCGAATTTGTGTCGCCCATGTCGATCTCGTTCATGCGCGAGCGGATTTCCGAGCTCACCGCCGGGTTGGCCTGTTTCATCGGCACGATCTCGGCCTTGGGTTCGGGCAACAGCACGGCGTTGACCTCTTCGACCATGGCCAAGGTTTCCTCGGCCTTCTTGCGGACATTCTCAGACATTGACTTCCCTCACTCCAGGTTTTCCGGGCGGACGCCCTCGCGCTGCAGCCTGTCGCGCAGCACCTCTATTTCGACATTCAGGTCGCCGCGATCCTCGATCATCAGCTGTCGGGTCTTGGCGTTGAAATTCTCTTCCAGGTCGGTCAGCAGCATCATGAAATCCGACCGCGCCTGCCGGTCGCAGGACCGGGCGTAGATGTCGGCGAACTTGATCGCGGCGTCCTTGGCACCCATGAGGTACACGCCCAGGTATTTGCGCGCGCCGGTCAGGTCGCGCGGATCGTTTTCCACCGTGCGCAGCATTTCGCGCACCTCGGCCTGGAAGCGTTCGACGCGGCCCTCGACCTGGCGGTCGCCAGCGCGGCGCACGGCCTCCATCATGCCGCGCATATGCTCTTCGGCCTGGTCCACCACCCGTGCCACGCGGTCGGACTGGAATTGGTCGACGCCCTCCATGCCCTTGTTCTTGAGCGGGTCGATGCCGAAGGCGGTCACATGCAGCGCCATCGCCGCACCGCCCAGAAGGATCGGGGCCAGAAGGCCGGGTTCGTTCTTGTAGGCGGCCACGCCGACGCCCGCGCCGGTCAGGACGGTCGCCAGCATCTTGCGCGGCAGGGCCGGGCGGCGAGCGATCTTGCGCGCGTGAAAGGCGGCCTCGGCCCGCAGCCCATCGCGCAGAAGCCAGGCGGCCAGCGTCAGAAGCGCCGCGGCCACCAGACCCAGCGTGAGCCCGATGGCGCCGTCCCCCAGCGACAAAAACACAAGAAGCGCGCCAGGGATGAACAGCACATTGCTGCGCGGTCCCACCGGGTCGACATTGGCATTGCGATAGCTGGATCTGGGCGCATCGCCCTGCGGATCGGGTCCGTTCCCGTCGGGGCTGTATTTCCCGCCAAAACGCTGGGCCATGTCTCAGAGCCCCCCAAGCCAGCCCGTGGCGACGCCGAACAACAGGATGATCAGCGCCACATAGGCAATCTTGGAAATCGAACTCTGCGTCATGACGCCCCCGCTGCAAGAAAGCTTCAACTCAGGCGATCGCCCCCGCCCTTGCTAGGGCCAAGCGGAGCCGCTACGGCCCGCGAAGCGGCAAACGCCACTGAAACCCGCATAGCGCAGAAAGACATGACAATGAAATGACGCCCTGCGGGGAAAATCAGCGGCGGCGACGCCTTACGGGGCGCGGTTTTCCCGGCTTGCCCGGTTTGCCTGGGCGCTTCGGACTGTCCGGTTCGGGCTCGGGGGCGGACAGGCCCAGCTGGTCGCGCAGCACACGCGGGCGCACCTCTTCCACCGCGCCGGGTTTCAGCTGGCCCAGCTGAAAGGGGCCATAGCTGAGCCGGATCAGGCGGTTGACGCTCAGGCCCACCGCCTCCATCGCGCGGCGGATCTCGCGGTTCTTGCCTTCGCGCAGGCCCACGGTGGCCCAGGCATTGGCGCCCTGCTGGCGGTCAAGCGTGATCTGCATGGGCTGGAACGCCTCGCGGTCGATCACGATCCCCTCGCGCAGGGGGGCGAAGGTGTCGTCGCTGGGCGTGCCCTTGATCCGCACGCGGTATTTGCGCAGCCAGCCGGTCGAGGGCAGTTCGAGCTTGCGCTTGATCTCACCATCATTGGTCAGAAGCAGCAGGCCCTCGGAATTGAGGTCGAGCCGCCCGACGGTCATCACGCGCGGCAGCCCCTCGGGCAGGTCGTCAAAGATGGTGGGCCGCCCTTGTTCGTCGCGCGTTGTGGTCACGAGGCCCCGGGGCTTGTGATACAGCCAGAGCCGCGGCGGTTCGGGCGCATTGAGCGGCTTGCCGTCTACGGTGATCTTGTCCGTGCCGGTGATGTTCAGTGCGGGGCTGTCGATCTTGCGGCCGTTTACGGTGACGCGGCCGGCTTCGATCATGCGTTCGGCCTCGCGGCGGCTGGCGACGCCCGCGCGGGCCAGCAACTTGGCGATGCGGTCACCCTTTGGGGTGTCCTTTGGGGTATCCTGTGTCATGGGCCCGCCCTTAGCCTGATTTGCGCCGTTGCGGAAGCGCCGCGCGCACGGCAAGAGAGGGCATGGTCTTCCGCAGCTACATGGACATCGCGCTGATTGAGGCGCGCGCGGCCCGTGACCGGGGCGAGGTGCCGGTCGGCGCGGTGCTGGTCGACCCCCAGGGCCGGGTGGTGGCGCGCGACGGCAACCGCACGCGTGAACGCAGCGATCCCACGGCGCATGCCGAGGTGCTGGTGATCCGCGCGGCCTGCGCCGCCGCCGGGTCCGAGCGGCTGCCGGGGCATGACCTTTACGTGACGCTGGAGCCGTGCGCGTTCTGTGCGGGCGTGATCGCGGCGGCGCGGATCGCGCGGTTGTACTACGGCGCGTCGGACCCGAAATCCGGCGGCGTGGCCCATGGCGCGCGAGTGTTCAGCCACCCGCAGGCGCATCATGTGCCCGAGGTCTATGACGGCATCGGCGCGGCAGAGGCGCAAGAGCTGCTCGAGAGGTTCTTTCGGGAGCGTCGGTGAAACGCCCACCGCGCCCCGGGCTTCTTGGGCGAAACCGGAGGCCCCGGGTCAAGCCCGGGGCAGGCTCCCGGGTCGAGCCCGGGGTGAGGTCGCCTTAGGCGTGTCTGCCAAGCAAAAGACGGCAGAACAATTCCAGAACGCTTCTTTAACTCGGCCCCGGGCCGCGCTATTGTCCCGGCATGAGCCAGTTTGACGATCATGACGCGTTCGAAGGCGCCTCGCTCTCGGCCCGGGCCATGGCGGCGCGGCCCGCGCCCTATCTGGACGAGCTGAACCCCGAGCAGCGCAAGGCGGTCGAGACGCTGGACGGCCCGGTGCTGATGCTCGCCGGCGCGGGCACCGGCAAGACCAAGGCGCTGACCACCCGGATTGCGCATCTGCTGTATACGGGCACCGCGCAGCCCAACGAGATCCTGGCCGTGACCTTTACCAACAAGGCCGCGCGCGAGATGAAAGAGCGCGTGGCGCGGCTCTTGGGCCAGACGGTGGAGGGGATGCCCTGGCTGGGCACCTTTCACGCGATCTGCGTCAAGCTTCTGCGCCGTCACGCGGAGCTGGTGGGGCTCAAGTCGAACTTCACCATCTTGGACACGGACGACCAGCTGCGCCTGCTCAAGCAGTTGGTGCAGGCCGCCAATATCGACGAAAAGCGCTGGCCGCCCCGGCAACTGGCCAGCCTGATCGACCATTGGAAGAACCGCGCCTGGACGCCGCAGCAGGTCCCCGCCTCCGAGGCTTCGGCCTACAATCACCGCGGCACGGAGCTGTATGATGCCTACCAGGGGCGCCTGAAAGAGCTGAACGCGGTCGATTTCGGCGATCTTCTTTTGCACATGGTCACGATCTTCCAGACCCATGAAGACGTGCTGAAACAATATCAGCGCTGGTTCCGCTATATCCTCGTGGACGAATACCAGGATACGAACGTGGCGCAGTACCTGTGGCTGCGGCTATTGGCGGGCGGGCACAAGAATATCTGCTGCGTGGGCGACGACGACCAGTCGATCTATGGCTGGCGGGGCGCCGAGGTGGGCAATATCCTGCGCTTCGAAAAGGATTTTCCTGGCGCCCATGTGGTGCGGCTGGAGCAGAACTACCGCTCGACCCCCCATATCCTCGCCGCCGCCTCGGGCGTCATTCGCGGCAACGAGGGGCGGCTGGGCAAGGAGCTGTGGACCGAGGCCGAGGAGGGCGAGAAGATCCGCCTGATCGGCCATTGGGACGGTGAGGAAGAGGCGCGCTGGATCGGCGAAGAGATCGAGGCGATGCAGAGTGGCACGCGGGGCATGCGGCCGATGTCGCTCGACGACATGGCCATATTGGTGCGCGCCTCGCACCAGATGCGCGCCTTCGAGGACCGGTTCCTGACCATCGGGCTGCCATATCGCGTCATCGGCGGTCCGCGGTTCTACGAGCGGATGGAGATCCGCGATGCCATGGCGTATTTCCGGCTTGTGGTGAGCCCCGAGGACGATCTGGCCTTCGAGCGGATCGTGAACACACCCAAGCGGGGCCTCGGCGACAAGGCGCAGCAGACGATCCAGACCGTGGCGCGGGCCAATGGCACCTCGCTTCTGGATGGCGCGCGGATCGCGGTGCAGGACGGGCTGATCAAGGGCAAGGGCGGCGCGGCCCTGCGCGCGCTTTGCGACGGGCTGGGCCGTTGGGGCCGCATGACCGGCGACACAGAGATGACCCATATGGAGCTGGCCGAGATCGTTCTGGACGAATCCGGCTACACCGCCATGTGGCAGAACGACAAGACGCCCGAGGCGCCGGGGCGGCTGGAGAACCTCAAGGAACTGGTCAAGGCCCTGGAAGAATTCGAGAACCTTCAAGGCTTCCTGGAGCATGTCAGCCTGATCATGGACAACGACAAGGGTTCCGAGGGCGAGAAAGTGTCGATCATGACACTGCACGCGGCCAAGGGGCTGGAGTTTCCTGCCGTGTTCCTGCCGGGCTGGGAGGATGGGCTTTTTCCGTCCCAACGTTCCATGGACGAGAGCGGCTTGAAGGGGCTCGAAGAGGAGAGACGGCTGGCCTATGTGGGCATCACCCGGGCCGAGGAGCTGTGCACGATTTCCTTTGCCGCCAATCGCCGGGTATTCGGCCAGTGGCAATCGGCGCTGCCATCGCGATTCATCGACGAATTGCCCGAGGCCCATGTGGATGTGCTGACCCCGCCGGGCCTGTATGGGGGCGGCTTCGGCGCGGTGGGCATGGGTGGCGGTATGTCCTCGGGCATCGAGGCGAAGGCGGCCGAGGCCAATGTCTACAACTCGCCGGGCTGGCGGCGGCTGCAGTCGCGCGCCGCCGAACGGCCCGTGTCCCAGCCGCGCGAGAGCCGCAACACCGTCATCGACCTGGAGGCGGTGTCGGCTTACACGCTGGGCGATCGGGTGTTTCATCAGAAATTCGGCTATGGCGCGATCACGGGGATCGAGGGCGACAAGCTCGAGGTCGATTTCGAGAAGGCCGGGGTGAAGAAGGTCGTCGCGCGCTTTGTCACCGGCGCGGATGACGTGCCGTTCTGAGAGCGGTGCGGCGCCGTGCGTGATCGTTGCCGTGGCACCGTGAGTATTTCTGGAAAGATGAAGCGGGGGACCGGTGCAAAGCCCGCCCGTCGTGTCCCTGTTATTTGTTCATGCCGGACAGAGCATGGCCGGAATGCGCATGCGGATTGAACCGGAGACAGGTTCGAAGGGGGCGTGGGACCGGGTATCTGCGTGCGTGCTCGGTCTGGCGGCGGTGTCGCGGTCGGGAGCAAGGACGGCTCGGGCAGGGTAGTGACGCGTGGTGGCGCGGGGCGTCCGTGAGGTCGATGGATCTCCCGCCCGTTTGGCGCGCGTTAAGGTTAATCGGTGTCAAGGTTAACGCCGGGATCGGTGGGAGGGGCGTGCCGGGACCGCGTGTGCGCGGGGCGTCGGGACCAGGGTGGCGCGGTGTGTCGGGATTAGGTCGGCGCGGTGTGTCGGGACCAAGTCGGCATGGGGGTGTGGGGATCGCCTTCGCGCCGGGTATTGGCCTAGTGTGCGCGCGGGGTGTCTGGATTGCGCGCGCCGGTTATTGGGGCAGCATGCGCGCCGGGTGATGCAACAGGCTGCGCGCGGGTGTCCGGACCGGCGGGTGCGCGGCTGTCGAGACCGGTTTGGTGCCGGTGTCTCAGTGTGATGCGCGCGGGTGGATGGGTTGGATGCATCTGGTCAGTGGCGCATCAGCGCGACAGACCGTCGAAGATTCGGCTCAACTCAGCCGCCGGGCGCTCCGTGCCCCAGGGCGCGTTGAGGATGACCATGCCGCTGCCGACCATGCCGTGGCCCGGGCGCGCGGGGGGAAACCGCACCTCGTGCACAAGCGCTTTCGGGTGCGCCTGGCGCAGGGCCGCGACCATGGGGCCCTGCGCGCCATGGGTCAGGATGGGGTACCACAGCGCGATTACGCCCACGTTCCATTTCCGGTGCAGCGTGTCGATGGTACGGGGCAGCGTGGCGTAGTCCGTCTTGATCTCGTAGCTGGGGTCGATCAGAAGAAGACCCCGTCGCGGGTTCGGTGGGCAAAGCGATTGCGCCATCTCAATCCCGTCCCGGCGGTGCACATGGGCCGGGTAGGGCCGCATCGCGTCGCGCAGGGCCGAGGCTTCCTGCGGGTGCAACTCGGCCAAATGCATCGCATCGTCCGGGCGCAACAGATGTGCTGCGATCAGCGGGGAACCCGGATAGGCATCGGGACCGTGATCCGCGCGGACGGCGGTGAGCACGCGCATCAGCGGATGATCGTCCGCCAGCCATTGCGCGGCCCGCGCGCGCAGGATGCCCGCGGCCGCCTCGCCTGTCTTGACCGCCTCGGGCGCGCGCAGATCGTAGAGCCCCCGGCCCGCATGGGTTTCGAGGTAGCTGAGCGGTTTGTCCTTCTGCACGAGGTAATCGAGCATCGACGCCAGAAGCGCGTGCTTGTGCAGGTCGGCCAGGTTCCCGGCGTGGTAGATGTGTTGGTAGCTGAGCATGGCGTTGCTGTGCCCGGACACTGATCTTCGGACAAGACAAAAAGAAACGGCGGCACCCGGGAGGAGGATAGGTGCCGCCGTTCTATTTCGGACCAGCCTCCGGGAGGAGGAGTAGAGGTCTGGCCACTTCCCGGCAGACATAAGCCTGCGGTGTTGCGCTGCAACCGTGCCAGGGAGGAGGAGAGGCACGTTTGCGCGGGTTTTACGCGACGTCAGGGAGGAGGAGAGACACCGCGTAACCGGTTGGATCGAGCCGCATATAGGCGACAGGATCCGGAATAAAAGGGGCGGCGGTACAAGGGAGGAGGAGATGCACCGCCGCCAATTTACAGAAGACCCAGGGAGGAGGAGAGGGCCGTCTGATCTCGGTTCAAGACACGGCTTCCTTAGCTGCGCGAAGCGCTACGCCGCGCAATTCGCTGCGTACGAGGCCCAGATCGGCCAGTTCGCGGTCGCTCAGGACAGCCATTTCGTTGAATGTGGTCTTGAAGACGCGACGCTGTGCGCGATACTTCGCCAGCGCCGCCAGCGCCGCCAGGGCGGCGTTCAGGCGCTCGGTCAGGCCGGATTTCGCGGTCGCGTTCAGAATTTCGTTTGCGTATGCCATGTTGCGTCTCGGTCGGTTGATATGTGCAGCCCGTTCGCTGCGTTGATCCAAAGATAGGACAATGCTGCGCCTGCACAATAGTTTTCGGGGTCAATGCTGCCATGCAGAAAATGCATATGCTTTGCTGACCTTAGTTTCGGCAGCGGGGACACAGACTGCCCATTTCCCGGGCACTTCCGTGATCGGGCTTGCGCCGTGGGCCGGCGACGCCACATGAAACGGCAGACATGAACGGAGGACAGGCATGACGGTAACGGCAGAGGCGGTCCGCGCGACTTTGTACAAGGTGGCGCTCCCGGACGGCGGGACGCTGATCAGCCGCGATTTGATTCGCGCGCTGCAGGTCGAAGGCGGACAGGTCCGCTTTGTCATCGAGGCGCCGGATGCCGACACGGCGCGGCGGATGGAGCCGGTGCGCGCCGCGGCCGAACAGGCCGTTGCCGCCATGCCCGGGGTCGACAAGGCATCGGTGGCCCTGACCGCCCACGGGCCTGCCCCCGCCCCGGGCCCCCGCAAGGACGCGCCGAGCCTCAAGATCGGTGGACACCCGACGCCCCAGGCTGGGCCCACCAAGCCTGCAGGGGTCGACCGCATCCTCGCGGTGGGCTCGGGCAAGGGCGGCGTCGGCAAATCGACCGTGTCGTCGAACCTCGCTGTGGCACTGGCGCGGCAGGGGCGGCGCGTCGGGCTGCTCGATGCCGATATCTACGGGCCCTCGCAGCCGCGGATGATGGGGGTGACCAAGCGCCCCGCATCGCCCGACGGCAAGACGATCATACCCCTGCACGCCCATGGTGTGACGCTGATGTCCATCGGCTTGATGATGGAAGAGGGCAAGGCGGTGGTCTGGCGAGGTCCGATGCTGATGGGGGCGCTTCAGCAGATGCTGGGGCAGGTGCAATGGGGCGATCTGGACGTGCTGATCGTCGACCTGCCGCCGGGGACCGGCGACGTGCAGCTGACCCTGTGCCAGCGTACGCAACTGACCGGGGCCATTGTCGTCTCCACGCCGCAGGACGTGGCGCTTCTGGATGCGCGCAAGGCCATCGACATGTTCGGCACGCTCAAGACGCCCGTTTTGGGCCTGATCGAGAACATGTCGACATATATATGTCCCAACTGTGGGCACGAGGCGCATCTCTTCGGCCATGGCGGTGTGGCCGCCGAGGCGCAGAAACTGGATGTGCCCTTCCTGGGCGCACTGCCCATCGACCTCGACACCCGGCTTTCGGGCGACAGCGGCACGCCCATTGCGGCCCAGGACGGCCCGATGGCCGAGGCCTATGCCCAGATCGCCGACCGCCTGGTCAAGGGCGGCATGGCCTGACGGGGCCGCCCTGCGCTGCCCTCTTCCCCCTCTTTGCGGTCGGGGAGGCGGGCGGCTCCCGCCCCGGACCTGATCCGGGGCCTCTCCTCAAACCGATGAAGCCCATGGGAAAGTATGGGACGGGCATGGCGCCAATGCTTGTTCCGCGGTGGCCTCATGCTCCGCGAGTCGCATGAGGCCCGATTGACCGCGTAAAACAGGTGTGATTCGAAGGGACACATCGGCGTTCACCCGGCGATCTGCGCCCCCAAGGCGTGTCCGGATGGCCTGTCCGCAAAAAATCTGGGAAATCATGGGTCATCTGATCGAGGTGTCTGATGGGCCCATATTTAGTATTTGTGCAATCTAGGCGCGCAATATAGGCGGCGTTCACGGCCTAAATTGGCACAGCATGTTGTTTCAGAGTGGGCCCTAAAACAACATCTCGACGCGAGCTCCCACAAAAATCTGTTGCTTCCCATCAAATCCCATGGCATCCATAAACCCACGATGAGGTCGGGAAGGGGCACACAAAGAACCCCGACAAAAATCCCAAGAGCAAGGTTTCATACAGGCACCCGCTTTCATCGCACAAAGAGATCCGGCGCGCGGGCGAGCAGACATCCCCCCAGGTGGCGCGCGACGTCGGACACCCAGCAATGGGACGAGGGCGGCGGGTTGAGCAGTGGCAGCGGCTCAACCCGCCGTTTTCCATTCCGGGTGGCGCAACCGCCGCAAGGCTTTCGGGGGCGGAGAGGACAGTGGACCGCAAGCGCAGGTTCATAGGCGAAGACCTGTTCAAGGTCGACACGAAGGGTCGGGTGTCCATCCCGGCCTCGTTCCGCCGTGTGCTTGCCGCGGGCGACCCGGACTGGCAGGACGGGCAGAACCCGCAGGTCGTCATCGTCTATGGCGATGAAAAGCGGAACTACCTGGAATGCTTCACGATCGAGGCGATCGAAAAGATCTACGACAAGATCGAAAAGCTGCCCCGCGCCGACAAGCGCCGCCGCGCGCTGCAACGGCTTTATTCTACCCACGCCTTCACCACTTCGGTCGACGAGACCGGGCGCATGGTCCTGCCTGCGAAGCTGCGCAAGAAGATTGCGCTCGAGGGTGAGGCGTTTTTTGCCGGCACGGGCGAGGCGTTCGAGATCTGGAAGCCTGAAACCTATGATGCCGAGATGGACAAGGATCTGACCGAGGACGACGGGTTCGACCCGGATGTCGATGCCGCGGTCTATCTCGACGGCGACGAAGAGGGCTGACCCGATGGCCGCTGCCGCCGCCGCTTCAGCCGACGACCCGCATATCCCCGTTCTGCTTGACCCGTTGCTGGATGCCGTTGCACCCGTCACGGGCACCTGGCTTGACGGAACCTTCGGCGCGGGCGGCTACACGCGTGGGCTGCTGGATGCGGGTGCGGACAAGGTGATCGCCGTGGATCGCGATCCGCTCGCCTTCGAGATGGCGCGGGGTTGGGCCGCGGACTACGGCGACCGGATCGAGATGGTGCAGGGCGTCTTTTCGCGGATGGACGACTACGGCGCTGATCTTGACGGGATCGTGCTGGACCTGGGCGTGAGTTCCATGCAACTCGACCAGGCCGAGCGCGGCTTTTCCTTTTTGCGCGACGGCCCGCTCGACATGCGGATGAGCCAGGAGGGGCCGTCGGCCGCGGATCTGGTGAACACCGCCGAGGCGGATGAACTGGCCGATATCCTGTTTCATTACGGCGAGGAACGGGCTTCGCGCCGGATCGCGCGGGCAATCGTGGCAGCGCGGGACGCCGCGCCGATCACCACGACCCTGCAGCTTGCCGAGATCGTCGAGGGCTGCCTGCCGCGCGCCAAGCCCGGCCAGTCCCACCCCGCAACCCGTAGTTTCCAGGCCCTGCGCATCGCGGTGAACGACGAGTATGGCGAGCTGGCCGAGGGCCTGGCCGCGGCGGAGCGGGCGCTCCGGCCCGGTGGCCGCCTGGCGGTCGTCACCTTCCATTCCATCGAGGACCGGATGGTGAAACGCTTTTTCCAGGTCGCCTCGGGCGGGGCGGGGCGGGCGAACCGCTATGCCCCCCAGGTCGAAGAGGCTGCGCCGCCCTTTCGCCTGCTCAAACGCAAGGCGATCACGGCGGACGCGGCCGAACTTGCCGCCAACCCGCGCGCGCGCTCGGCCAAGCTGCGGGTGGCCGAACGCACCGAGGCACCCGCCCGCGCGGTCGATCCGCGCAGGCTGGGCATGCCGGTTTTGAAGAGGAAACGTTAGAAAATGCGGAGCCTGTTCTATATCACGACGGCCCTTGCGGTCATTGGTCTGGCCTTCTGGGCCTACCGAGAGAACTATGAAACCCAGGAAGCGCTGGCCGAGGTCGAGGCGCTGCAACGGGATATCGGGGCGGCGCGCGACCGCCTGGGCGTGCTGCGCGCCGAATGGGCCTATCTGAACCGTCCCGACCGGCTGCGTGACCTTGCGGATCTGAACTTCGACCGCCTGGGCCTGTTGCCGTTCCGGCCCGACCAGTTCGGCCGCGCCGACCAGGTGGCCTTTCCGTTGCCCGAATTGCCCGGTCTGCCGGGGCTGACCCTGGATCAGCTGGACTTCGACAGCGCGGTCGACGTGTCGAACAGCGACTCGCAGACCGAAGGGGAGGACATTCCATGATCCGCACGCCCCTGCGCCCGCTGGCGCGCATCCTCGAGGCGCGCTCCAAGGGCGAAAACCCGGACGCCATCGAACGCGAAAACATCCGTATCCGCCACGAGCAGATGCGTGACCGCGCCCGCCAGCGCGCCGAGGGGCGGCTCTTGATCCTAGGGATATTCTTCCTTGTGGGCTTCATGGCGGTGGGGGTGCGCATGGGCACCTTGGCCACCTCGGACCCGGCCGAGCCGCGCGCCCAGGCGCCGGGCGCGCGGATTACCGCGCAGCGGGCCGACATCGTGGACCGTCGCGGCCGGATCCTGGCCACGAACATGGACACCCATGCGCTGTACGCCCAGCCGCCGCAGATGATCGAACCCGAGCGCGCGGCGCGCGAGCTGGTCAAGATCTTTCCCGATCTCGAGGCCGAGGACCTGATCGAGGATTTCACCGGCAAGCGGAAATTCCTGTGGATCAAGAAAAAGATCAGCCCCGAGCAAAAGCAGGCGGTGCATGATATCGGCGAGCCGGGCCTGTTGTTCGGCCCGCGCGAGATGCGGCTTTATCCCAACGGCCGGATCGCATCGCATATCCTGGGCGGGGCGAGCTTTGGGCGCGAAGGCGTCCATTCCGCCGAGGTGATCGGCGTCGCAGGCGTGGAAAAGGCGCAGGACGATGACCTGCGCGACCCGTCGCGCACGGGGCCGTTGCAGCTGTCTATCGACCTGACCGTTCAGGCCGCGGCCGAGCAGGTTCTGTATGGCGGCATGAAGCTTATGAACGCCAAGGGGGCGTCCGTGGTGCTGATGGATGTGCACACGGGCGAGATCGTGGCCATGGCGTCGCTGCCCGATTTCGACCCCAACGACCGCCCCGTGCCGCTGACCACGGGCGATCAGGGCGACAGCCCGCTGTTCAACCGCGCGGTGCAGGGCGTCTACGAGCTGGGTTCGGTCTTCAAGATCTTCACCGCCGCGCAGGCGATCGAACTGGGGCTCGTGAACGAGAACACGGTGATCAACACCTCGACCCCGCTCAAGATTTCCGGCTTCACGATCAGCGAATTCCAGAACAAGAACTACGGCGATCTGAGCGTCGCCGACGTGATCGTCAAAAGCTCCAACCGGGGAACGGGGCGGCTGGCGCTGATGATCGGGGGTGAGCGGCAGCGGGCGTTTCTCGATTCCCTTGGGTTGCTTGAGCCCACGCCGCTGGAAATGGTCGAGGCCCCCACCGGCACACCGCTTCTGCCGAAGCGCTGGAGCGATCTGTCCACGACGACGATCAGTTATGGCCACGGGCTCAGCTCGTCGCCGGTGCACCTGGCAGCGGCCTATGCGACGATCGTGAATGGCGGCACCCGGGTGCGCCCGACCCTGATGAAACGCGACACGCCCCAGAACGGGCCGCGGGTCATTTCCGAGCGGACAAGTGCCGCGGCGCGCAAGATGCTGCGCGATGTCGTGGGCAGCGATCACGGCACCGCCAGCTTCGGCGAGGTGGCGGGATACCATGTGGGGGGCAAGACCGGCACTGCGGACAAGCCCAAGACACGAGGCGGGGGTTATTACGAGGACAAGGTCATCGCGACCTTCGCCAGCGTCTTTCCCGCCCACGATCCGAAATACGTCCTGATCCTCACGCTGGACGAACCGGTCGAGACCTCGGGGCCCAAGCCGCGCCGGACGGCGGGCTGGACGGCTGTGCCGGTGGCAGGGGAAATGATCACTCGGATCGCGCCGCTTCTCGGTCTCAGACCCGAGATTGAACCCGGTCAACAGGCTGGTGTAGTGCTGACCGCGAACTGATGCGCAAGGCGCGCGCAAGCCGGCGGGGGTGGGCAGAATGACCGGGGATCCGAGAAAACTGAGCGATCTGGGGCTGACCGCCGCGCGCGGGCGCAATCCCGTCATCACTGGCGTGGCGCTCGACAGCCGCGAGGTGAAGGACGGGTTTCTCTTCGCGGGCATTCCCGGCAGCCGCGTGCATGGCGGCGAGTTCATCCAGTACGCCCTGCGCATGGGGGCTGCGGCCATCCTGACCGATGCCGAGGGCGCGCAGATCGCCGCGGCGGATCTCGCGGCGTCGGACGCGGCGCTGATCGTGGCCGAGGATCCGCGCCAGACGCTCAGCTATACCTGCGCGCTGTGGTTCGGGGCCCAGCCACAGACGATCGTTGCGGTCACCGGCACCAACGGCAAGACCTCGGTGGCCAGCTTCACCCGCCAGATCTGGGCCCATCTGGGCTACGAGGCGATCAATATCGGCACCACCGGCGTCGAAGGGGCGTGGACATCGCCGCTCCATCACACCACGCCCGATCCGATCACGCTGCACCGCGCCCTGGCCGAGGCCGCGCGCGCAGGCGTCACCCATGCGGCGATGGAGGCGTCGAGCCACGGGCTTGACCAGCGGCGGCTCGACGGGGTGGCGCTCGAGGCGGCCGGGTTCAGCAATTTCAGCCAGGACCACCTGGACTATCACAAGACGTTCGAGGCCTATTTTGCCGCCAAGGCGGGGCTTTTCGACCGCGTCCTGTCACCGGATGGCGTGGCGGTCATCAATATCGACGACGCCAAGGGGGCCGACATGGCCCATATCGCCGCCGACCGGGGCCAGGATCTGATCACCGTGGGCCGCAACGCGGGCGCGGATTTGCGCCTGCATGCCCAACGCTTTGAGAGCACGGGCCAGGAGGCCCGGCTTAGCTGGGAGGGGCGGCCCTTCATGGTGCGGCTCGACCTGATCGGCGGCTTCCAGGCCGAGAACGTGGCGCTTGCCGCGGGGCTCGTGATCGCCTGTGGTGCCGATGCGGCGCAGGTCATGCAATGCCTGCCGGAACTGACCAATGTGCGCGGGCGGATGGAATTGGCCGCAACGCGCGCCAACGGGGCGGCGGTGTTCGTCGATTACGCCCATACGCCCGATGCGGTCGCGACCGCGCTTCAGGCGCTCAGGCCCCATGTGATGGGCCGGCTCGTGGCCATCGTGGGCGCGGGCGGCGACCGCGACACGGCCAAGCGCCCGTTGATGGGGCAGGCGGCAGCCGCGCATGCCGACCATGTGATAGTGACCGACGACAACCCGCGCAGCGAAGATCCCGCCGCGATCCGCGCCGCGGTGATGGAGGGCGCGCCTGGCGCCACCGAGGTGGGCGACCGGGCCGAGGCGATCCTGCGCGGCGTCGATGCACTGGGCCCGGGCGATGCGCTCTTGATCTGCGGCAAGGGGCACGAGACCGGCCAGGTCGTGGGCGATGACGTGCTGCCCTTCGACGATTGCGAACAGGCCAGTGTGGCGGTGGCCGCGCTGGACGGGAGCTTCACATGAGCCTCTGGACCGCCGAAGAGGCGGCCATTGCCACCGGTGGACGTACCCCGCCGGGCTGGGTGGCCTCGGGCGTGTCCATCGATACCCGCACATTGCAACCGGGCGATCTTTTCGTGGCCCTGACCGCGGCGCGCGACGGGCATGATTTCGTCGCTGCCGCGCTTGAGAAAGGCGCGGCCGCCGCACTCGTCTCTCGCGTGCCCGAGGGCGTGTCACCCGATGCGCCGCTTCTGATCGTCGAGGACGTGCAGGCCGCGCTCGAGGCGCTGGGCGTGGCCGCGCGCGCCAGGACCCGCGCGCGCGTCGTCGCCATCACCGGATCGGCCGGCAAGACCTCGACCAAGGAGATGCTGCGCGCGGTCCTGTCCGGGCAGGGCAAGACCCATGCCAGTGTCGCCAGCTACAACAACCACTGGGGCGTGCCGCTGACGCTTGCCCGCATGCCCGCCGACACCCGTTTCGCGGTGATCGAGATCGGCATGAACCATCCCGGCGAAATCGCGCCGCTGGCGCGCATGGCCCGCCCCCATGTGGCGGTCGTGACCACCGTGGCCGCCGCGCATCTGGAGGCGTTCGAGAATATCGAGGGCATCGCGCGGGAAAAGGCGTCGATCTTCGAGGGGCTCGAACCCCGTGGCACGGCCATATTTAATGCCGATGTGGCAACTGCGCCCATCCTCAAGGAAGCCGCGCAGCGCCATGCGGCGCGCGCGATTTCTTTCGGCACGGCCCGCGGAGCCCATCACCGGCTGATGTCGGTGACGCTGGGCGATGACACCACCGTGGCCGAGGCGCGCGCCTGGCGCACACCGCTGCTGTTCAAGGTCGGCTGCGTCGGCCGTCATTTCGCGATGAACGCGCTGGCGGTGCTGGCCGTCGCCTGGATGTTACGTTGCGACAGGGCCATCGCGATCGGCGATCTGGGCGCCTGGCGCCCCGTGAAAGGGCGCGGCGCACGCCAGCGCATCGGCTTCGACATGACAGACCCCGCGATGTCGTTCGACCTGATCGACGAAAGCTACAATGCCAATCCCGCCTCGGCCGCCGCCGCGCTCGAGGTGCTGGCGGCCGCCACGCCCCGCCACGGGGTGGGGCGCGTGTCCAAGGGACGCCGCATCGTCGTGCTGGGCGATATGAAGGAACTGGGCCCCGAGGGACCGGACCTGCATGCGGGCCTTGCCGCGCATCCCGCCATGGAAGGCATCGACCGGGTGCATTGCGTGGGACCCCTGATGCGTCACCTGTGGGAGGCTCTACCCGAGACCAAACGCGGCCAATGGACCGAGACCAGCGCGAAAATGGCCCAGCATGTGCGCGGTGCGGTCGATGCGGGCGACGTGGTGATGGTCAAGGGATCGCTCTCCATGGGGCTGGCCCGCGTGGTTGACGCGCTTCGGAAACTGGGGCATCCCGCCCCGCAACCGGGACAAGAGGACACCTGAATGCTCTATTGGCTGACCGCGCTGTCGGACGGGGGCGACCTGTTCAACCTGTTCCGCTACATCACCTTCCGCGCGGGCGGCGCATTCATGACAGCGCTTCTTTTCGGCTTTCTCTTCGGGCGGCCCCTGATCAACGTGTTGCGCCGCCGCCAGGGCAAGGGTCAGCCGATCCGCTCCGACGGGCCAGAGGGGCATATCTCCAAGGCGGGCACGCCCACGATGGGCGGGCTTCTGATCGTGGGCGCGCTCTTGACCTCGACGCTCCTATGGGCGCGGCTCGACAACCCCTATGTCTGGTTGGTGCTTTTCGTGACCATGGCTTTTGGCGCCATCGGGTTCGCCGACGATTACGCCAAGGTGTCCAAGCAGACCGTGGCCGGTGTGCCGGGCAAGGTTCGGCTGCTGCTGGGCTTCCTGATCGCAGGGGTCGCGGGCTACTGGGCCACGATGTACCACCCCGTGGAGTTGCAGAACCAGCTGGCCTTTCCGGTGTTCAAGGATGCACTTCTGAACCTCGGGATCCTGTTCATCCCCTTCGCGATGTTCGTCATCGTGGGTGCCGCCAACGCGGTGAACCTGACCGACGGGCTGGATGGTCTGGCGATCATGCCCGTGATGATCGCGGCCGGGACGTTGGGCATCATCGCCTATGCGGTGGGGCGGGTGGACTTCACCGAGTATCTCGACGTGCATTACGTGCCCGGTACGGGCGAGATCCTGATCTTCACCGCCGGTCTCTTTGGCGGTGGGCTCGGGTTCCTGTGGTACAACGCGCCGCCCGCCGCCGTTTTCATGGGCGACACGGGGTCGCTGGCGCTTGGCGGGGCGCTTGGGGCCATTGCCGTGGCCACCAAGCACGAGATCGTGCTGGGCATCGTCGGCGGCCTGTTCGTGCTCGAGGCGCTGTCGGTGATCATCCAGGTGCTTTATTTCAAGCGCACCGGCAAGCGCGTGTTCCTGATGGCGCCGATCCACCACCATTACGAGAAAAAGGGCTGGGCGGAGCCGCAGATCGTGATCCGGTTCTGGATCATCTCGCTCATCCTGGCGCTGATCGGCTTGGCGACCCTGAAGGTGCGCTGACGAAGGTGGGTTGAAAACCCACCCTACGCCCGGCTTGCAGGGGCGCGCCCGTCGCGGCAGTCTCGTCGCCAGTCACGCCAGAGGGGGCAGCGCATGATTCCGGTACCAGGCTTCGAAGGGGAAGAGGTGGCCGTGCTGGGCCTGGGCCGCACGGGCCTGTCGGCGGCACGCGCCTTGCGCGCGGGCGGCGCCACGCCTGTCTGCTGGGATGACAACCCCGCCGCGCGGGACGTGGCCGAGGCCGAGGGCTTTGCCTGCCGCGCGCTGAAGACGCCAGCCGATTTCGACACCATCACCCGGCTGATCACCAGCCCGGGCATTCCCCATCTCTACCCGCAGCCGAATCCGGTGATCGCGGCGGCCTATGCCGCCGGGGTGCCGGTCGACAACGATATCGGGCTCTTTTTCCGTGCGCTTGCGACCGGCGCGTGGGAGTCGCTGGACCAGCCGCCCCGGGTCATCGCCGTGACAGGGTCCAACGGGAAATCCACCACCGCGGAGCTCATCGCCCACATCCTCGATCATGCGGGCAAGCCCGTGCAACTGGCCGGGAACATCGGGCGGGGCGTGCTGGACCTTGATCCGCCCGGCGACGGCGCTGTGATCGTGCTCGAGCTGTCGAGCTACCAGACCGAGCTGGCCCGCGCGCTTACCCCCGATGTGGCGGTTTTCACCAATCTCTCACCCGATCACCTGGATCGCCATGGCGGCATGGGCGGCTATTTCGCGGCCAAGCGGCGGCTCTTCGCCGAGGGCGGCCCGGACCGCGCGGTGATCGGCGTCGATGAGGCCGAGGGGCAGTTTCTCGCAGGGCAACTCTCCGAAGCACCCAACGACGACCGGGTGATCCGCATCTCGGGCGGCCAAAAACTCTCTGGCCCCGGCTGGTCGGTCTTCGCCCGAAAGGGTTTTTTGTCGGAATGGCGCAAGGGGCGGCAGGCGGGCAGCATCGACCTGCGTCCCGTGAAAGGCCTGCCCGGCAGCCACAACCATCAGAACGCCTGCGCCGCCTATGCCGCCTGCCGGACCCTGGGCCTTGCGCCGCGGGTGATCGAGCAGGCCTTCCACAGTTTCCAGGGCCTGCCGCATCGCAGCCAGATCGTAGCCGAGGCGGGCGGGGTCACTTATGTCAACGACAGCAAGGCCACCAATGTGGATAGCGCGGCCAAGGCGCTTGCGGCCTTCGACAATATCCGCTGGATCTGCGGCGGGCTTCAGAAAGAGGGCGGGCTCGACGCCCTGAAAGACGCCACCACTGGCGTTCGCAAGGCCTATGTCATCGGGCGCGAGGCGGCCGAGTTCGCCTTGGGCCTCACCTGCGAGGCCGAGATCTGCACCGACATGGCCACCGCCGTCGCCCGGGCGAGCGCCGATGCCGAGCCGGGCGATACGGTGCTCCTCGCCCCGGCTGCTGCGAGCTTCGATCAATACGACAATTTCGAGAAACGCGGCGAGGATTTTATCGCCCAGGTGCATGCGGACCTAAACAAGCCCTGACCCCCACCTTCATTTTTCCGGAAATACTCCGGGGGTTTGGGGGCAGCGCCCCCAAGATCGCGCGTCAGCGCTCATCCAGCGCCCCCGCACGGGGGCTCATTGTGATTGCGCGATCGCCCGGCCCGCCGCCACGGCCGAGGACCAGGCCCATTGGAAATTGTAGCCCCCCAGCCAGCCGGTCACGTCCACGGCTTCGCCGATGACGTATAGCCCCGGCACATGGGCCGACATCATCGTGCGCGACGACAGCCCGTCGGTCGCCACGCCGCCCAGCGTGACCTCGGCGGTGCGGTAGCCCTCGGTGCTTGCGGGCGTCAGCGCCCAGTTGTGCAGCCGGTCGGCCAGGTCGCGCAGCACCGTGTCGCTCTGATCCGCCAGCCGGCCCGAAACGTGCCATTCGGCGCACAGATGCTCGGCCAGGCGCGCGGGCAGCATTTCGGCCAGATGGGTGGCCACTTGCCGCCGCCCAGCAACCTGCCGCCGGTCGCGCAGAAGGTCAAAGCCCGACTGCCCCGGCAAGAGATCGACATGCACAGTCTCGCCCTCGCGCCAGTAGGACGAGACTTGCAAAACCGCTGGGCCAGACAGGCCGCGATGGGTGAACAGCATCGCCTCGTCGAAACTGGTGCCGCCCGCCTCGGCCCGCACGGGCACCGCCACACCCGATAGACCCGCGAACCGTTCGGGCGCAAAGGTGAACGGTACGAGCGCCGGGCGCGTGTCGGTCACCCGGTGCCCGAAGCGCGCGGCGATCTCATAGGCCAGCCCAGTGGCCCCCATCTTGGGGATCGACTTGCCGCCCGTGGCCAGAACAAGGTTCCGGGCGCGCACCTCCTGCCGCGCGCCCTCGCGGTCGAGGGTCAGGGTGAACCCCTCGGGTCCATGGTCGAGCGCGGTCAGGTCCGTGCGCAGCCACAGCTCCGCCCCGGCGCGCTCCATCTCGGTGCGCAGCATCGCGATGATGTCCTTGGCCGAGCTGTCGCAAAACAGCTGGCCCAGCGTCTTTTCGTGCCAGGCGATTCCGTGCCCGTCGACGAGATCGATGAAATCCCACTGGGTGTAGCGCGCCAGCGCAGATTTGCAGAAATGGGGGTTTTCCGAGAGGAAACAGCCGGGTTCGGCATGCATGTTGGTGAAATTGCACCGTCCGCCGCCCGAGATTCGGATCTTCTCGCCCGGCGCCTTGGCATGGTCGATGACCAGCACGCCTGGTCCCGCATGGGCCGCGCACATCATGCCGGCGGCGCCAGCGCCCAGGATCACGGTCTGATATTGCATGGGCGACCAGTTGCCCGGCCTGGGCACGCTTGGCAAGACCCGGTTTTTCAAGTGGCACGGCGCGACCCAATTCGGTACACTTGGAATTAGACCCCGAAAAGGGGCAGGGCAGAGGCAGTAGGTGGCAGGTTCCCATGACCGAAATGGTGTATGGCGCGCGTCCGGTGACGGATGGCGAGCCGATCCTTCCCAAATGGTGGCGCACGATCGACAAATGGTCGATATCCTGCATCCTGATCCTGTTCGGGATCGGTCTTCTGTTGGGCCTTGCGGCCTCGCCGCCGCTGGCCGCCCGGAACGGGTTCGACGCCTTCCACTATGTCCAGCGGCAGTCGGCCTTCGGGCTCATGGCGCTCAGCGCGATGGCCATCGTGTCCATGATGAGCCCGGTCGCGGTGCGGCGTCTTGCGGTGCTGGGCTTTCTGGGTGCCTTCGCCGCCCTGGCCCTGCTGCCCATCTTCGGCACCGATTTCGGCAAGGGCGCTGTGCGCTGGTACTCGCTGGGCTTCGCCTCGGTGCAGCCGTCGGAGTTCCTGAAACCGGCCTTCATCGTGGTGTCGGCCTGGATGCTGGCGGCCAGCCAGGACATCAACGGGCCGCCGGGACGGGCGCTGTCCTTTGCGATGACCGTGGTCATCGTTTCTTTCCTGGCGTTGCAGCCCGATTTCGGGCAGGCGGCGCTGGTGCTCTTCGGCTGGGGCGTAATGTATTTCGTCGCCGGTGCGCCGATGCTGCTTCTGATTGGCATGGCGGGCGCGGTCGTGGCCGTGGGCATGTTTGCCTATAACAATTCCGAGCATTTCGCCCGCCGCATCGACGGCTTCCTGTCCGCCGAGGTCGATCCGACCACCCAGCTGGGCTATGCCACCAACGCGATCCGCGAGGGCGGGCTGTTCGGCGTGGGCGTGGGGGAGGGGCAGGTGAAATGGTCGCTTCCCGATGCCCATACGGATTTCATCATCGCGGTCGCGGCCGAGGAATACGGGCTTGTCCTCGTCCTGATCATCATCGCGCTGTATGCCACCGTGGTGATCCGGTCGCTTCTGCGGCTGATGCGCGAGCGTGATCCGTTCATCCGTCTGGCGGGCTGCGGGCTGGCGGCGATGTTCGGCGTGCAGGCAATGATCAACATGGGCGTGGCTGTGCGGCTGTTGCCCGCCAAGGGCATGACGCTGCCCTTTGTCAGCTACGGCGGCTCGTCGCTGATTGCAGGCGGCATCGCCGTGGGCATGCTTCTGGCCTTCACCCGAACCCGGCCCCAGGGCGAGATCGGCGATATCCTGCGCGGGCGGGTGCGATGAACGAGAACGCCCCCCTTCTGGTCATCGCCGCGGGAGGCACCGGCGGGCACATGTTCCCGGCCCAGGCCCTGGCCGAGACGCTGCTGGCGCGCGGCTGGCGGGTCAAGCTGTCCACGGATGCGCGCGGCGCGCGCTACACGGGCGGCTTTCCGCCCGAGGTCGAGATCGAGACCATCGCCTCGGCCACGTTCGCGCGGGGCGGGCTCCTGGCCAAGGCGCTGGTGCCGTTCCGCATTCTGGCCGGTACGCTCAGCGCGACGGTTCGGATGATGCGCGACCGGCCTGCGGTGGTGGTGGGCTTTGGCGGCTACCCGTCGATCCCGGCGTTGGGGGCGGCGGTGCTGTTGCGCCGCCCGCGTATGCTGCACGAACAGAACGGCGTTCTGGGGCGGGTGAACCAGCTTTTCGCGTCGCGTGTGGACCGATTGGCCTGCGGCACATGGCCCACCGAGATGCCCAAGGGGGTCGAGGGCACCCATGTGGGCAACCCGGTGCGTGCCGCGATCCATGAACGCGCGGCCGCGGGCTATATCCCGCCGGGCGACCACCCGATGTCGATCCTCGTGATCGGCGGCAGCCAGGGCGCGCGCATCCTGTCCGACACCGTGCCTCAGTCGATCACGTCGCTGCCGCCCGAGATGCTGCGCCATATCCGCGTCAGCCACCAGGCCCGGGCCGAGGACCAGGCTCGCGTGGCCGAGCACTACGCCGCCCACGGCGTGGACGCGGATGTGGAGCCGTTTTTCCATGACGTACCCCGCCGCATGACCGAGGCGCAGCTGGTCATCAGCCGCGCGGGCGCCTCCTCCATCGCTGATCTGACGGTGATCGGCCGGCCCGCGATCCTGATCCCGCTGGCGGCCGCGATCCGCAATGAACAGGCGGCCAATGCCCGCGGCATGGCCGAGGCCGGAGGCGCCATCGTGATCCCTGAATCGCAGCTTTCCCCCCAAACCCTGAGCGAAAATATCCAGCGCGTACTGGACAATCCGCAAGCGGCAGAGCAGATGGCCCAAGCCGCGCTGAGCGTCGGCAAACCGGACGCCGCCGACACGCTGGCCGCGCTGGTCGAGGACCTGGCCCAGAAAGGATAACCGATGTCACCTGCAACGAAGCTCCCGGGCGATGTGGGCCCCATTCATTTCGTGGGCATCGGCGGGATCGGCATGTCGGGCATCGCCGAGGTGCTGTTGAACCACGGCTACGTGGTCCAGGGCTCGGACCTGAAACGCTCGAAGATCACCGAACGGCTGGAAAGCCTTGGGGCGCTAGTTTTCGAAGGCCAGCGGGCCGAGAACCTCGACGGTGCGGAGGTCGTCGTGATCTCCTCGGCGATCAAGCCGGGCAATCCTGAGCTCGACGAGGCCCGCGCGCGGGGTCTTCCGGTGGTGCGCCGCGCAGAGATGCTGGCGGAGCTCATGCGTCTGAAGTCGAACATCGCCGTGGCGGGCACCCATGGCAAGACGACCACGACCACCATGATGGCAGAGCTGATGGTCGCCGGCGGCTTCGATCCCACGGTGATCAATGGTGGGATCATTCACGCCTACGGCTCGAACGCGCGGATGGGGCAGGGCGAATGGATGGTGGTCGAGGCCGATGAAAGCGACGGCACCTTCAACCGCCTGCCCGCGACCATCGCCATCGTCACCAATATCGACCCCGAGCATATGGAGCATTGGGGCGATTTCGACCGGCTGCGGCAGGGCTTTTACGAATTCGTGTCGAACATTCCGTTCTACGGCCTCGCGGTCTGTTGCACCGATCACCCCGAGGTGCAGGCGCTGGTGGGCCGGATCACCGACCGGCGGGTGGTGACCTACGGCTTCAACGCCCAGGCCGATGTGCGGGCCACGGGGCTGCATTACGAAAAAGGTGTGGCGCATTTCGACATTCAGCTGCAGGCCGAGGATGCGGTGATCGAGGGCTGCACGCTGCCGATGCCGGGCGATCACAACGTCTCGAACGCGCTGTCGGCGGTGGCCGTCTGCCGTCACCTGGGCATGACGCGGGACGAGATCCGCGTGGCCCTGGCCAAGTTCGGCGGGGTCAATCGCCGCTTCACCAAGGTGGGCGAGGCGAACGGGGTGACCGTCATCGACGATTACGGCCATCACCCGGTCGAAATCGCTGCGGTGCTCAAGGCGGCGCGCCAGGCCTGCGAGGGCCGCGTCATCGCGGTGCATCAACCCCATCGCTACAGCCGCCTGTCGTCGCTGTTCGAAGACTTCTGCGGCTGTTTCCACGAGGCCGACGTGGTCGCCATCGCCGAGGTCTTCGCCGCGGGCGAGGATCCGATCGAGGGGGCGAGCCGCGACGATCTTGTCGCGGGTCTGATCCGGCATGGGCACCGCCACGCCCGCGCGATCCGCGACGAGGACGACCTGGAACGCCTGGTGCGCGAGCAGGCCGGGCCGGGCGACATGGTCGTGTGCCTGGGCGCCGGCACGATTTCGGCCTGGGCCAACGGCTTGCCGGATCGACTGAAAACGCCGTGACGCGGGCCAGGATCTTCTGCGAAGATCCTGGCCGCCCGGACCTTTGGCGAAAGTCTTCGTAGAAGACTTTCGTGGCCCGGTCCGGTTTTCTGCGAAAACCGGCGGAGAGGGAGCGATGAGTGAGCATCTGAAGCGCCGTATCGGCCTGCCTTTGCTGACCGCCTACGGCGTGGGGGTCATGGTCGGAGCGGGCATTTATGTCCTTGTCGGGGCGGTTGCCAGCGCGGCGGGGCCCTGGGCGCTACTCAGTTTCTTCCTTGCGGGCCTGATCGCGGCACCCACCGCGCTCAGCTACGCGGAGTTTTCGACGCGCCTGCCCGAGGCGGCGGGGGAGGCGGCCTATATACGCGACGGGCTGGCGCGCCCGGCGCTGGGGACACTGGTGGGCCTCGCGATCGTGGCGGCGGGCACGGTTTCGGCGGCGGCCGTCCTGCGCGGCGGGGCCGGGTATCTCACGGCTATCCTGCCCTTCGATCCATTGTGGACCAGCCTGGCCATGGGCCTGTTCCTGGTGGGTGTCGCGGTGATTGGTGTGCTCGAGAGCCTTGCGCTGGCGGCGGTGTTCACGGCGGTCGAGCTGGCGGGGCTTGGTCTGGTGATCTGGGCCGGGGCCACTGCGCCGCCCGTCGTCACGCCCGACACGCTGCCGCCGCTGGCTTTTGCCGGCCTCGGCGCGGGGGCTGTTCTGGCGTTCTTCGCCTTCATCGGGTTCGAGGACATCGTCAACATGGCCGAAGAGACCGCCGCGCCCGAGCGCACCCTGCCAAGGGCGATCCTGCTGTCGCTGGGCCTGACCACGGTCATTTACATCGCGGTCGCCTGGGCCGCGCTGCGGTCGGTTCCGGCCCCGGTCCTGTCGGGCAGCGAGCAACCCCTGGCGTTGGTCTGGCAAGAAACGCGGGGCGGGTCGGCGGCGTTCCTGTCGACCATCGCGGTCTTTGCCGCGCTCAATGGCGTACTCGCGCAGGTCGTCATGGCGGCGCGGGTGCTGTACGGCCTGGGGCGGACGGGGGGACCGCTGCGGGTGTTTCACAAGGCCCATCCCCGGTTCGGCACACCGGTCCTGGCCTCGCTTGTCGTCGGGGGTGCGGTGATCGCCGGGGCGGTCGCCCTGCCCATCGCCACACTGGCCGAGACGACCTCGGCCATCCTGCTGTCGGTCTTCGTCTTGGTGAACGCGGCCCTGATCGCGGTCAAGCGGCGTGGCACGCCCGCGCGCTTTACCGTGCCGATGGCCGTGCCCGTCACGGGCCTCGTCTTGGCTCTTGCCGCGCTTGGTGTCACGGTGGCCGGGCGTCTCTGAGACCAGAAAAGGAGCCAGCCTTGCCCCTCTCCCTTATCCTTGCCTGTATTTGGCTGGTTGCCGCCAACATCCTGGCCATGCTGCCGTCGCGGGACAATCACTGGACCCGGGCCTACGCCCTGATCGCGCTGGGCCTGCCCATCCTGGGCTACGTGATCTGGGAGACCGGGATCTGGATCGGTCTGGCGGTTCTCGTGGCGGGGATGAGCGTGCTGCGCTGGCCCGTGATCTACCTGGGCAAGTGGGTCCGGCGGCGGCTGTTCGGCCCCGGCCGGGACGCCTGATGCTCAGTCAGCCGGGATCTCGATGAGGTCGTCGGACGGCACGCCCAGCATGCGGGCGACGGCCTTGGTGAAGAAGGGGACGTTCACCTCGCTTGCCACCGGTTCGGGATGGACGAAATTCGGGATCGCGTTGATCTCGATCACCTGCATCCTGCCGTCCGAGCGCGTGATAAGGTCGAGGCCCAGCAGGATGTAATCGGACCGCGACGAGGCTGCGCGCAGCCGGGCGAGGCAGGGCGCGATGCCGCGGATCGTGTGGTCGACGGCGGCAAAACGATCGGCCATCCCGGGATCACCGGAAAACGGCAACAGGTAGGGCCCGCCCCCCTTTTTCTGGTAGCCTTCGTGTTCGATCTGCACCTTGTAGTCGGTGGAGCCGGGCACATAGGGCACGCCATGCACGACGTGAAACCCGTCGCGGTAAAGCCAAACCCGGTCGTCCCAGACCAGCAGGTAGATGCGGCTGACGAACTTGCGACCGTCGATCAGGCGGATGTCGTCGATCCCCTCCTGCAGGATGTCATAGGGACCAAGGTCCAGCCCGGCCAGGTCTTCGGCCCCGGCGCAGCGCATGTCCCTTCCCGAGGTGCCGTGGCGGTTCTTGACGAACCAAAGGCCGACATCGGGATGCGCGCGGGCCTCGGCCACGGTCTTGCAGGTGCGGGGGAAATGCGCGTCGAGCCCGTATTCCGCCACCAGATCGCCCAACCTGCCCTTGTCGGCATACTCGTTGTAGACCTGTTTGCGGATCAGGCGGAACAGACGATCATCCGGTCCGAGCGTGATCTCGAGCGGGGCGTCGCAGACATAGGTCACATGCACCGTGCCGCGCCCGGGCAGGGGCGTGGCGGCCTCGACCGCGTCGATTGCGCGGCGCCAGAGCGCGCTTGCCCGGTTCGCCTGCAGCATGACCCGCCCCATGATCCATCCCCCGTACCCTGATCGTCCGGGCCCGGCGGCCCCGAACGTCACGATTGCCGATCCCGGCCGCGGATACAATCGGCCATCCTGCGCAGGCAAACTTCGGGTTCCAAATGAACGGACTGGGCGCTAGGACAGGCTCCATGACCGAAGACCCAGATCTGCCCGTCCCGCGCGGGCGCCTCACCCAGGATCGGCCGCTGTCCGATCTCACCTGGCTGCGCGTCGGTGGCCCGGCGGATTGGCTGTTTCAGCCTGCCGATGCCAAGGACCTTGCGGCGTTTCTCGCCGGGCTCGACCCGGCGGTGCCTGTCTTCCCCATGGGCGTGGGGTCGAACCTGATCGTCCGGGACGGAGGTCTGCGAGCGGTTGTGATCCGGCTGGGTCGGGGGTTCAACGCGATCACGGTCGAGGGCAACCGCGTGACCGCGGGCGCGGCGGCGCTCGATGCCCATGTTGCCCGGAAAGCGGCGGAGGCCGGGGTCGACCTGACGTTTCTGCGCACGATCCCCGGTGCCATCGGCGGGGCGGTCCGGATGAACGCGGGCTGTTACGGCGCCTATGTGTCCGATCATCTGGTCGAGGCCACGGCGGTGACACGTGCCGGCGAGACCGTAACCCTGACCCCCGACGCGCTGAATTTTGCCTATCGCCAATCCGACCTGCCCGAGGGCTGGGTGCTGACCGAAGCGGTGTTCGAAGGCCCTTCGGGCGCGCCGGATGAGTTGGCCGCGCGCATGGAGGCGCAGCTTGCCAAGCGCGATGCGACCCAGCCCACCAAGGACCGCACCGCGGGCTCGACCTTTCGCAATCCTGCGGGCTTTTCCTCGACGGGACGGGCGGATGATGTGCATGACCTGAAGGCGTGGAAGCTGATCGACGATGCGGGCATGCGCGGCGCACGGCGCGGCGGGGCGCAGATTAGCGAGAAGCATTCCAACTTTCTGATCAACACGGGCGATGCCACCGCCGCCGACCTCGAAGGGCTGGGCGAGGAGGTTCGAAAAAGGGTTTTCCAACACAGTGGAATAGAGTTACATTGGGAAACCATGAGGGTTGGCGAACCAACCCCATCCTGAGGCGGACACAGCGGCAGCATCCCGGACAATCTAACGGTACCTGCCGCCGATAACGCGGGCCGAACCATGGCCCGGACAGAGGCAGAAACGGGCATGTCGAGCAGGGCAGCCCCGAAAGTCGCAGTATTGATGGGCGGCCCCTCGTCGGAACGCGAGGTGTCGCTGTCGAGCGGACGCGAATGCGCGGCGGCTTTGCGGGACGAAGGCTATGAAGTGATAGAGGTCGATGCCGGGCCTGACCTTGCCGCGCGCCTGGACGATCTGAAGCCCGATGTCGCGTTCAACGCCCTTCACGGCCGGTGGGGTGAAGATGGTTGCGTGCAGGGGCTCCTGGAATGGATGGGCGTGCCCTATACCCATTCCGGCGTGCTGTCCTCGGCCCTGGCGATGGACAAGGAACGCACCAAGGACGCCTATCGCGCGTCGGGATTGCCAGTGGTCGACAGCCGCCTGGCCTGCAAGGACGAGGTGATGGCGCGCCATGTCCTGACCCCGCCTTATGTGGTCAAACCCAACAACGAAGGCTCGTCGGTCGGGGTCTACCTCGTGCAGGGCGCCGCGAACGGGCCGCCGCAGCTGGCTGCGTCCATGCCCGATGTGGTGATGGTCGAGGCCTTTGCGCCGGGGCGTGAGCTGACCACGACGGTGGTGGGCGACCGGGCGCTGACCGTCACCGATATCGTGACCGACGGCTGGTACGATTACGACGCCAAGTACAAACCCGGCGGGTCGCGCCATGTGGTGCCCGCCGAGATCCCGCCAAAGATTTTCGACGCCTGTCTCGACTACGCGGTGCGCGCCCATCGCTGCCTTGGTTGCCGGGGCGTGACCCGCACCGATTTCCGCTGGGACGAGACGCGCGGGCTGGACGGCCTGATCCTGCTCGAGACGAACACCCAGCCGGGCATGACGCCCACATCCCTCACGCCCGAGCAGGCGCAAGTGACGGGGATGGGCTTTGGCGCGCTCTGCCGCTGGATCGTGGAGGATGCCTCGTGCAATCGCTGAAGCGTCCCGATCCCGCGCCCTCGCGCTGGGCCTACCGGTTCCAGCGGCTGATGCTGACGCCGCTCTTTCGCCGGGCGCTGCGCACGGGCCTGCCCCTGGCGGTGACGGGCGCGATGGTGGCCACCTATTTCGCGGACGAGGCGCGCCGCGAACAGGTGACGCTGGCCGTGGCCGATCTGCGCGCGAGCATCGAGGCGCGGCCCGAGTTTCGCGTCGACATGCTGGCCATCGAGGGTGCGAGCGACGAGGTCGAGGCCGAGATCCGCGAGATCCTGCCGCTGACGTTTCCGATCAGCTCTTTCGATCTGGATCTGGATGCCATGCGCGACACGATCGCCGGCCTCGATGCGGTCGAAAGCGCGAGCCTGCGGTTGCGCCCCGGTGGCGTGCTGATGGCCAGCGTGACCGAGCGTGTGCCCGTCGCCATATGGCGGACGCGGGCCGGGCTTGCCCTGATCGACGCCGAAGGTGTCGTGGTCGGCCCCATCGCCAGCCGCGCCGAACGCTTCGATCTGCCGGTCATCGCCGGGCAGGGTGCGAATGACGCGGTGGCCGAGGCGCGGGCGCTGGTTGCGGCGTCGTTGCCCCTGGGCGAGCGGTTCCGCGGCATCGTGCGTGTGGGCGAGCGCCGCTGGGACGTGGTTCTGGATCGAGATCAGCGCATCCTGCTGCCCGAAACCGGTGCCGTGCGGGCGCTGGAACGGGTGATCGTACTTAACGAGGCGCAGGATCTTCTGGCCCGGGATCTGGCGGCGGTGGACATGCGCCTGGCCGAGCGGCCCACGATCCGCCTGAACCCGCACGCGGTCGAGGAATTGTGGCGGATCCGCCAGGTATCAGTTGGAGAGTGATGTCGCATGATCGAGCTCTATGAAACCCAACGCGCGATGCGCAACATGCGCAAGGTGGCGATGCAACGCGGGGTCATCGCCATCCTTGACGTGGGCAGTTCCAAAATCGCCTGCCTTGTCCTGCGCTTCGACGGGACCGACCGGCTGGGCGATGACGGGATCGGGCCCATGGCCGGGCAGGCGGGGTTCCGCGTGATCGGCGCGGCCACGACCCGGTCGCGCGGGGTGCGGTTCGGTGAGATCGACACGATGCCCGAGACCGAACGCGCGATCCGAACCGCCGTTCAGGCCGCACAGAAGATGGCCAATGTGCGTGTCGATCACGTCATCGCCTGCCTCGCGGGGGCCGAGCCGCGATCCTACGGGCTGGCGGGCGCGGTCGAACTCGAGGGGCTGCCGGTCAGCGAAAAGGATATTGCCCGGGTTCTGTCGGCCTGCGACGTGCCGGATTACGGCGAGGGGCGCGAGGTGTTGCATGCCCAGCCGGTGAACTTTGCGCTCGACCACCGCACCGGCCTGTCGGACCCGCGCGGTCAGTTGGGTCAGGTACTGGCGACCGACATGCATATGCTCACGATCGAGGCGGCGGCGGTGCAGAACCTTGCCCACGCAGTCAAGCGCTGCGATCTGGAACTCGCGGGTATCGCCTCTTCGGCCTATGTCTCGGGCATCTCGGCGCTGGTCGAGGACGAGCAGGAACTGGGCGCGGCCTGCATCGACATGGGCGGCGGGGCCACGGGCCTGTCGATCTTCATCAAGAAGCACATGATCTACGCCGACAGCGTGCGCATGGGCGGCGACCATGTCACCGGCGACATTTCCATGGGGCTCCAGGTGCCGCTTGCCACGGCGGAACGGATCAAAACCTTCTACGGCGGGGTCGTCGCCACGGGGCGCGACGATTCCGAGATGATCGAGATCGGCGGGGACACGGGCGATTGGGAACATGACCGCCGCACCGTCAGCCGGGCCGAGCTGATCGGCATCATGCGCCCACGGGTCGAAGAGATCCTAGAAGAGGTGCGCGCGCGGCTCGATGCCGCGGGGTTTGATCATCTGCCCAGCCAGCAGATCGTGCTGACGGGCGGCGCAAGCCAGATCCCCGGGCTGGACGGGCTGGCCTCCAAGATCCTCGGTCAGCAGGTGCGGCTGGGCCGCCCGCTGCGCGTCCACGGCCTGCCGCAGGCCGCGACAGGGCCGGGATTCGCCTCGGCCGTGGGGCTGTGCCTGTTCGCGGCACACCCACAGGACGAATGGTGGGATTTCGAGATTCCGGTCGAACGCTACCCGGCGCGATCCCTCAGACGGGCGGTGAAATGGTTTAAGGATAACTGGTAACCCCAAGATATGCCGTGATTTGCGAAATCCCGCGCATTGGCACGGCGTTTGTCACAGATTTTGTGGCATTTTTTCGTTTTTTGGGTGACGTTTAAGGGCGTAAACGATAGGATCAGCCCCAGACAGGCAGAAAAAGTCCCAGCAGCACGGTGGGCCAGATATCAGGCGGACAGAGCGATGACATTGAACCTTTCAGTGCCCGGACAGGACGAGTTGAAGCCGCGCATCACCGTGTTCGGTGTGGGCGGGGCCGGCGGCAACGCGGTCAACAACATGATCGCCAAAGAGCTGGAGGGCGTGGATTTCGTCGTTGCCAACACCGACGCGCAGGCGTTGCAACAAAGCCAGTCGACCTCGCGCATCCAGCTAGGGGTCAAGGTGACCGAAGGGCTGGGCGCAGGGGCCAAGGCCTCGATCGGTGCCGCGGCGGCCGAAGAGTCGATCGAACAGATCGTCGATCACCTTGCGGGCGCCCATATGTGCTTCATCACCGCCGGCATGGGTGGCGGCACCGGGACCGGTGCAGCGCCGATCATCGCGCAGGCCGCGCGCGAGCTGGGCGTTCTGACCGTGGGCGTCGTGACCAAGCCCTTCCAGTTCGAAGGCGCCAAGCGCATGCGCCAGGCCGAGGAAGGGGTCGAGAGCCTGCAGAAGGTGGTCGATACCCTCATCATCATTCCCAACCAGAACCTGTTCCGTCTGGCCAATGAAAAGACGACCTTCACCGAGGCGTTCTCGATGGCCGACGACGTGCTCTACCAGGGCGTGAAGGGCGTGACCGACCTGATGGTGCGCCCGGGTTTGATCAACCTCGATTTCGCCGATGTTCGCGCCGTGATGGACGAAATGGGCAAGGCGATGATGGGCACCGGCGAGGCAGAGGGCGAGGATCGCGCGATCCAGGCCGCCGAAAAGGCGATTGCCAACCCGCTTCTGGACGAGATCAGCCTGCGTGGCGCACGCGGCGTTCTCATCAACATCACCGGCGGGCACGACCTCACGCTGTTCGAGCTGGACGAGGCCGCCAACCGGATCCGCGAAGAGGTTGACGCCGATGCCAACATCATCGTCGGCTCCACGCTTGATACCGCGATGGAAGGGGCGATGCGCGTGAGCGTCGTGGCCACCGGCATCGACGCGGCCGAGGTGCAGAGCGACATCCCCGTGCCGCGCCGGCGCCTGGCCGAGCCGCTGACCACCCAGGTCGCGGCCGAAGCCGAAGCCACGGTCGAGCCCGCGCCGCAGCAGGCCGCGACCCCGGCCGTCGCGCAGCACAGCGCGGAACCCACGCTGTTCGAAGAGCTGGACACCCAGTCGGCCGCGGCCGAGGATCAGATGGAAACGATCTTCGACGATGAGCCCGCCCGGGCCCAAGATGACCTGCCGCCGCCGGCCTATCAGCCCCAGGTGGCGGAGTTCGAGCCGCAGCCCGATGCGCTTGATGCGGATCCCGAACAGTTCGTGGCCCCGCGTGCGCCCGCGCCGGGCACGCCCACGCCCGAGGCAATGGCGCGCCTGCAGGCTCTTGCCGCCAAGCGCTCAAACGCGGCGCCGTCCGCCGGGGCCCCGGCCGAACCCGAGCCCGCAGAGGTCGAACGGCCCCGCTTCGGCATCAACTCGCTGATCAACCGGATGACCGGTCATGGGGCGGAAGAGGCCCCCGCGCAGGGGGGCAATGCGCCTGCCGTGCGCCGCAGCCAAGTCCCGCCGCAACCGTCCCCGCAACCCGCACCGCGCCCCCAGACGCGTGCCGAGCAGGACCCGGGCGAGGACCAGGATCGCATCGAGATTCCAGCGTTCCTGCGCCGCCAGGCCAACTGATCCGATCACCAACCACCGCAAGGGGCCGTCCGACAGTGCGGCCCTTTTTGCTTTTATGACAGGGGGTTGAGGTTGTGGGAGGCGGCATGCGGCGGGCATTCGCCGATACCTGCCGCCGATGTTTCAGGGCGTTACAAAGATTGAGTTGAGCGTTCCCGGCCGGCACGGTACGCCCCGGGCAGACGGCGGCACAGCCGCGTCAACCTGGGGAAAATTTTGCCGACCACGATCAAAACCGCGTTGCGCTTTGAAGGCGTCGGGCTCCATTCGGGCGAACCGGCCCGCATGGTCATCCACCCGGCCGCGGCGGCACACGGGATCTGGTTTCGCCGGGCTGACATTGCCCTCGGCGACCGGATGGTGCCCGCGCGCTATGACGCGGTGCGCCAGTCGCCGCTGTGTACGCGGCTGGAGAACGCCGCCGGCGTTGCCGTGTCCACCGTCGAGCATGTGATGGCCGCGCTTGCGGGATGCGGGGTGCACAACGCCCTGATCGAAATCGATGGCCCCGAGGTTCCGATTCTCGACGGCAGTGCCGTGCCCTTCGTGACAGAGATCCTGAACGCGGGCGTGCGACGCCTTGCCGTGCCGGTCCGCGCAATCGAGGTTCTGCGGCCCGTGCGCGTGGGCCGTGGCGATGCATGGGCGCATCTTGGCCCATCGGACACGCCGGGCATCGAATTCACCATCGATTTTGCCGATGCCGCGATCGGTCGTCAGACCAAGGCACTGAGCCTGTCGAACGGGTCGTTCGTGCGCGAACTGTGCGACAGCCGCACCTTCTGCCGCCAGGCCGATGTGGACGCGATGCGCGCGCAGGGCCTTGCATTGGGCGGGACCTACCACAACGCGGTCGTGGTCGACGGCGACCGGGTTCTGAGCCCGGGTGGGCTTCGCCACGCCGACGAAGCCGTGCGCCACAAGATGCTTGATGCTCTGGGGGACCTGGCGCTGGCCGGTGCCCCGATCCTGGGTCATTATACCGGCTACAAGGCGGGCCATGCGGTGACCAACAGCCTGTTGCACGCTCTTTTCGCCACGGAAGGTGCCATGCGCGTCGTCTTGTGCGATACACAGACAGCCGCACGTCTGCCGGGCGTCGGTGCCGCGATCAGCGAGATCCCGGCCGTCGCCTGACCGGTGCGGGTCTCAGGCGTTATTCGCGTTTTGCCTCTCGGATTTCTATGCTAGGACCACAGGAAATGGCGTGATCCGAACCGACAGAGGATGAGCATTGATGACAGGCGGCGCAGTGCGGGCATGGCTGATCGCGGGGGCTCTGACCAGCGGGGTGGTTCTGGCCGGTTGCGGAGACCGGGACCGGGGACCGGGCGGACGCGGTGTGCCGATCGAAGCCTATTCCGCCGAACAGATCTTCGAACGCGGCGAGTTCGAGCTGGCACGCAGCCGCCCCGAAGATGCGGCCTTGTATTTCTCCGAGATCGAACGGCTGTATCCCTATTCGGAATGGGCAAAGCGCGCGCTGATCATGCAGGCCTTTGCCTATCACCAGGACACCGATTACGAGAACAGCCGCGCCGCCGCGCAGCGGTTCATCGACTTCTACCCTACGGATGATGACGCGGCCTATGCCCAGTACCTTCTGGCGCTCAGCTATTATGACCAGATCGAGGATGTGGGCCGCGATCAGGGCCTGACCTTCCAGGCGCTGCAATCCCTGCGCACGGTGATCGAGCGCTATCCCGAAAGCGATTATGCCCGCTCGTCGATCCTGAAATTCGAACTGGCCTTCAACCATCTGGCGGCCAAGGAGATGGAGATCGGCCGCTACTATCTCAAGCGCGAGCATTACGCGGCGGCGATCAACCGGTTCCGCGTGGTGGTCGAGGATTTCCAGACCACCACCCACACGCCCGAAGCGCTGCACCGCCTCGTCGAATCCTACCTGTCTCTGGGCCTCACGGACGAGGCACAGACCGCAGGCGCGATCCTGGGCTACAACTACCAGGGCACCGAGTGGTACGAGGACAGCTTCAAACTGCTTACCGGGCGTGGGCTGGAGCTTGAGTCGCGGGGCGACAACTGGCTGTCGACCATCTACCGCCAGATGATCAAGGGTGAGTGGCTGTAAAGGTGCGGTGGGTTGAAAACCCACCCTACGGGCTGATCCATGCTGCGCGCGCTTGAAATCAGGGACATGCTGATCATCGACCGGCTGGAGCTTGCGTTTCAGCCGGGTCTGAATGTGTTGACCGGCGAGACAGGCGCGGGCAAATCCATCCTGCTGGACAGTCTGGGCTTCGTGCTGGGATGGCGCGGCCGGGCCGAGCTGGTGCGCAAGGGCGCCGACAAGGGCGAGGTCGTGGCCGAGTTCGCCCTGCCGCCGGGGCATGCGGCCCGGGCCGTTCTGGAAGAGGCTGGATTGGATGCAGGGGCAGAGCTGATCCTGCGCCGCGTGAACACCGCCGACGGGCGCAAGACCGCCTGGGTCAACGACCGCCGCGTGTCGGGCGATGTGCTGCGCCAACTGTCCGAGACGCTGGTCGAATTGCACGGCCAGCACGATGACCGGGGCCTTCTGAACCCGCGCGGCCACCGGCTGTTGCTGGATCAGTTCGGTGATCTGGGCGACCGCGTGGCCGAGACCCGTGCCGCCTGGCGGGCGGTCAGCGCCGCCCAGGCCGCGCTCGACGATGCGCAGGATGCGCTGGAAACCGTGCGCGCCGAAGAGGAGTTCCTGCGCCATTCCGTGGCTGAGCTCGAGGGGCTGGACCCCGAACTGGGCGAGGAAAACACGCTCGACGCCGCCCGCCGCGCCATGCAGGCCGCGGAACGCTCGCGCGAGGATGTGGCCCGCGCGGCCCACGCGCTCGGGCTCGACGGGGCCGAGGGCGCGATGGGCGACGCGCTGCGCTGGCTCGAAGGCGTGGCCGATCAGCTTGACGGCGCGCTGGACGAGCCGCTGGCCGCGCTGTCGCGCGCCGTGACCGAATTGGGCGAGGCCGCGCAGGGGGTCGAGCGGGTGCTGGACGCGATGAGCTTTGACCCGCACGAGCTGGAGCGCACCGAAGAGCGGCTTTTCGCCCTGCGGGGGCTGGCCCGAAAGCACCAGGTGATGCCCGACGATCTTGCCGATCTCACGCAGGAGTTGCGGGGCCGTCTTGATCGGCTGGAGGCAGGTGATGCCGATCTGGTCCGGCTCGAGTCCGAACTCGCCACAGCGCGCGAGGCCTATGACGCGGCCGCCGGGGGGCTCAGCGCCGCGCGGGCCGAGGCCGCGGGGCGGCTCGATGCCGCTGTCGCCGCCGAGCTTGCCCCGCTCAAGATGGAGCGGGCGGTGTTCACCACCGCCATCACGGCAGCCGAGGATGGCCCCGATGGCCGCGATGCCGTGGCCTTTACCGTGGCGACGAACCCGGGTGCGCCCGCCGGTCCCCTGAACAAGATCGCCTCGGGCGGGGAGCTCAGCCGGTTTCTTCTGGCGCTCAAGGTCTGCCTGACCGCGCCCGATGCGGGAGTCACGATGATCTTCGACGAGATCGACCGCGGCGTGGGCGGGGCCACTGCTGCCGCCGTGGGGCGCAGGCTGGCCGATCTGGCCGGGGAAGGGCAAGTGCTCGTGGTGACCCATTCGCCCCAGGTCGCGGCCCTGGGGCAGCATCACTGGCGCGTGGAAAAGCGCGTCGAGGCGGATCAGACCCTGTCCACCGTCACACCCCTGACCACTCCGGACCGTGTGGACGAGATAGCCCGGATGCTGTCGGGCGACCGGATCACCGATGAAGCGCGCGCGGCGGCGCGGGCGCTTCTGGACGGGTAGGCTCGCAGGCTCAGTTGCGATCCGGGACCAGCTTGCCAGGATTCAACAGGTTGTGGGGGTCCAGCGCCTGTTTGATCTGGCCCATCACGTCCCAGCCGTCCCCGTGTTCGGCTGCCATATAGCCGCGCTTGCCCAGCCCCACGCCATGTTCGCCGGTGGCGGTCCCGCCCAGGGCCAGCGCCCGTTCGACCATGCGATGGGCAAGCGCCTCTGCCTCGGCCCGTTCGGACGGATCCTCGGGGTCGATCATCAGCACGACATGATAGTTGCCGTCGCCCACATGGCCTAGGATCGGGCCGGGCACGTCGGAGCGGGCGAGGTCCGCCTGGGTGGCCTCGACCGCCTCGGCCAGGCGCGAGATGGGCACGCAGACATCCGTGACCCACATCCTGCGCCCGGGATGGGCGGCGACGATGGACCAGGCCGCGTTGTGCCGCATGGTCCAGAGGCGGGTGCGGTCCTCGGGCCGGTCGGACCAGCGGAAATCGCTGCCGCCATGGTCTGCCGCGATGGCGCCGAACCGCTCGGCCGTTTCGGCCACGCCGGTCTCTGAGCCGTGAAACTCGACCAGAAGATGCGGCGTTTCCGGGAAATCTCCGCCCGACTGTCGGTTGAAGATCGCGCAGGTCAGGGCATCGACGAATTCGATCCGCGCCACCGGCAGGCCCATCTGGATCGTCTCGATCACCGTGTCGACCGCCGCGCCGATCCCGGGAAAGCCGCAGATCGCGGCCGAGATCGCCTCGGGCTGACCGTGAAGCCGGAGCGTGAGTTCCGTCACCAGGCCCAGCGTGCCCTCGGAGCCTACGAAGAGCCCGGTCAGATCATAGCCCGCCGCCGATTTGCGCGCCCGCCCGCCGGTGCGGATGACCCGCCCATCGGCCAGCACCGCCTCGAGCCCCAGAACGTTGTCGCGCATCGTGCCGTAGCGCACGGTGGTCGTCCCGCTGGCCCGTGTCATGGCCATCCCGCCGAGAGAGGCATTGGCCCCCGGATCGACCGGAAAGAAAAGACCGGTCGTGCGCAATTCGGTATTCAGCCCCTCGCGCGTGAGGCCTGGCTGCACGGTACAGTCCATATCCTCTGGCCGCACCTCCAGAAGCCGGTCCATGCGGGCGAAATCCACCATCACGCCGCCTTGCGTGGCCAGCGCGTGCCCTTCGAGCGACGTGCCCGCGCCCCAGCCCACGACCGGACAGCCATGCTGGGCGCAGATCCGCATCAGCGCCTGCACCTCTTCGGTCGTCTCGGGATAGGCGACCGCGTCGGGCGGGGTCGGTGGATGATAGGCCTCTGATCGGCCATGGGCCTCCAGATCGGGCTTGGAGAGCGACAGCCGTTGGCCTAGTAAAGATGAAAGCGCGGACACGGCCTCTGGTATCGGCATCTGTACCTCGTCGGGGTCATGTGTCGCCAATCTAACGGCGCGGTGCCGCGGGTGAAAGCGGGACGATGAGCGGCGCAGACAGCAGCAAGGAGCAGTCGGAACTGGCCGATATTCGGGCCAGCTTCAATCGTGGCTGGCAGCTGATCAAGCATCGCGGCCCTTCGCAGATCCAGTTCTGGTTCATCGCCTTGGCCGTGGGCATCGCGGCGGGCTTTGCCGCGCTTTTGTTCCGCAAGGCGATCGACTGGCTCCAGGCCTTTGTCTACGGCACCGACGATGTGAACCGGTTGCACAGCTTCGCCGAGACGCTGGATTGGTACTGGGTCTTGGTCGTGCCGATCCTGGGCGGGCTCGCGGTGGGGATCATCCTGCACCATTTCACGCCCGACGGCCGCGTGCGCACCGTGGCCGACGTGATCGAAGGGGCTGCGATCAACGACGGGCGGGTTGAGAAGAAAGCCGGCGTCGCCTCGGTGCTGGCCAGCTGGATCACGCTGTCGACCGGGGGCTCGACAGGGCGCGAGGGGCCGGTCGTTCACATGGCCGCGCTGATTTCGAGCTGGGTGTCGAACCTGCTGCGGGCCGACGGGATCACGGGACGTGATCTGCTGGGCTGCGCCGTGGCCGCTGCCGTCTCGGCCAGTTTCAATGCGCCCATCGCGGGTGCGCTCTTCGCGCTCGAGGTGGTGCTGCGCCATTTCGCGCTGCATGCCTTTGCGCCCATCGTCGTGGCCTCGGCTGCGGGCACGGTGATCAACCGCTTGGCCTTTGGCGACGTGACCGAGTTCACGCTGCCCGGGACCTCGGCGCTCGAATTCTATCTCGAACTGCCCGCTTTCCTGATCCTCGGCCTCGTGTCGGGGCTTGTGGCGGTGGTGATGATGCGGGCGATCTTCTGGGCGGACGATTTCGAAACAGGGATACAGAACCGGATCGGCATGCCGCGCTGGGCCCGGCCCACGCTGGCCGGTGCCGTGCTGGGGGCCATGGCGATCTTTTTCCCCCATATCATCGGCGTGGGCTACGAGACGACCTCGGCCGCGCTCACGGGACAGCTGGGGCTTTGGGATGCCATCGTCTTTGCCGCCCTCAAGGTCTGCGCGGTGGCGGTCACCGTGGCGGGCCGTATGGGCGGCGGGGTCTTCTCACCGTCTCTGATGGTTGGCGCCCTGACAGGGCTGGCCTTTGGCCTGATCGCCACGGGGCTTTTTCCGGACGTCTCGGGCAGTCACACGCTCTACGCCCTGGCGGGCATGGGCGCGGTGGCGGCGGCGGTGCTGGGCGCGCCCATCTCCACCACGCTCATCGTCTTCGAACTGACGGGTGACTGGCAGACGGGCCTTGCGGTGATGGTGTCGGTGTCGATGTCGACGGCACTCGCGTCACGCCTGGTGGATCGCTCGTTCTTTCTCAGCCAGCTCGAGCGGCGGGGCGTGCATCTTGCGGCGGGGCCGCAAAGCTACCTGCTGGCGATGTATCGCTGTGTCAGCGTGATGCGCGGACCCATGGACCCGGCTGCCGCGGACGAGGCGACCTGCTGGAAAATGATCGAAGAGGGCACCTATCTCGATGCCAATGCAACGCTGGAACAGGCGATGCCGATCTTCGAAGCGTCGGGCGTCAGTTTCATCCCCGTCGTGCGCCTGCGCGGCGGGGATAATCCCCCCGAATTGCAGGGGGCCCTGTTCCACGTGGATGCGCTCAAGGCCTATAACCGCGCGCTTGCGGCGACGGCCGAGGAAGAGCACAGCTGACCTGCGATCGGCCTAGAGCTGTTCGACGGTGACATGGTCACTGGCATAGAAGGCGATGTGACCGGCGATCTGGGCCACGTCCTCTTTCGGCGCCTCGTAGGACCAGGCCGCATTTTCGATGGTGGTGGACTTGGTCACGATCGAGAAATAGCGCGCTTCGCCCTTGTGCGGGCAGGTGGTGCGATGATCGGTCTCGTCGAGAAAGGCCATCGCCAGGTCGGCACGCGGGAAATAGATCACGGGCTCATAGCCGGCCTCGTGCAATTCCAGCGCGGCATCGCTTTCGCCCAGAACGGCGCCGCCGGCGCGCACACTCCACTTGCCCTCGGCCTTGCGGATCTCGATCTTGCTCATGGGCTCCCCCTCGTGTGTGCTTGGCGCGGTCATGCCGCGCGGATGTGACACTGGCGTGTCAAAGAGGTGCGGTCGCCCGGTCAAGCCAGGCCCGGCTGTCGTCGCTCAGAAGCGGTCCGATCCGATCACGCACTGTGTGGTGATACCCGTCGATCCAGTCGCGTTCAACGTCTGAGAGCATGTCCGGGACGATCAGCCGCCGGTCGATGGGCACCCAGGTGAGCGTCTCGAAGCACAGCATCGCCCGGTCGTCGCCGCCCGGCAGGGCCGGGGCTTCGGCCACGGCGACCAGGTTCTCGATACGGATGCCGAAGCTGCCGTCGCGATAATAGCCCGGTTCGTTCGACAGAATCATGCCGGGCCGCAGGGCCACCTCGCCGGTGCGTGCCAGCCGCTGCGGGCCCTCGTGCACGCTCAGGTAGCTGCCGACACCGTGGCCGGTGCCATGGTCGTAATCCTGTCCCGCCTCCCATAGCGCCATGCGGGCCAGCGCGTCCAGGTCGCGCCCCGCAAGCCCCTTGGGAAAGCGCGCGCGGCTGATCGCGATCATGCCCTTGAGCACCCGGGTGAAGGCTTCGGCACGGTCCGGTCCCACGTCGCCCAGGGCGATGGTCCGGGTGATGTCGGTGGTGCCATCTTCGTACTGACCACCCGAATCGACCAGAAGCAGCTCGCCCGGGGCCAGCGCACGGTTGGTGGCCTCGCTCACCCGGTAATGCACGATGGCGGCGTTGGGGCCCGCGCCCGCGATGGTCTCGAAGCTGATGTCGCGCAGCGCGTTCGTCTCGCGGCGGAACTCTTCGAGGCTGCGCACCACGTCGATTTCGGTCAGCGTGTCGGGCGGGGTCGTGTCGAGCCAGGCCAGTAATCTGCACATCGCTACCGCGTCGCGCAGATGGGCGGCGCGCGCCCCATCCAGCTCGGCCCCGGTCTTGCAGGCCTTCGGGATCAGGCAGGGGTCGTCGGCCTCTGCGATGGCCACCCCAGCCGCATCCAGCGTCGCAAAGACGATCTCGGGCGCGGTCTTGGGATCCACGCGCACCGGGCCGCCGAGTGTTGCCAGCGCGGGCAGGAAGGCCTCGGGCGGTGCCACCGAGACTTCGGGCCCCAGATCCAGATCGGCGCATTTGCGCGGATCGGTGAAGAGCGTCACGCGCCCATCGGCAAAGACAATGGCAAAGCTCTGCAGGATCGGAATACGGGGAATATCCGCGCCGCGGATGTTCAGCAGCCAGCAGATTGAATCCGGCAGGCTCAGCACGGCGGCGCGCTGACCTGCGTCGCGCAAGGCGCCCGCGATCTCGGTGCGCTTCTCGCCCGCGCTGCGCCCCGCCAGGTGCTCGGGATGATGCCAAGCCCGGCCCGCGGGCGGGGCAGGCCGATCGTCCCAGATGCGGTCGACAAGGTTCTCCACTGGCTGCAGAGCAATCCCCCTTGGCGCGAGCGCCTTGCGCAAGGCCGTGACCTCGGCCCGGGTGTGCAGCCAGGCGTCATAGCCCACGGCGCCGCCGTCCAGATGCTCGGCAATCCAGGCGCCCAGCTTGGTCTCGGGCCATGGCACGGGCGTGTAGACCGACAGGTCCACCTGGTCGCGCACCTGCACCCGGTAGCGCCCGTCGATGAAGACGCCGGCGCGGTCCTTCAGCACGACGCAAGACCCGGCCGATCCGGTAAAGCCCGTGAGCCAGGCCAGCCGCGCATCGCAGTCGGCCACGTATTCGCCCTGATGCGCATCGGCGCGCGGGACAAGAAAGGCATCGCACCCCGCCGTCGCCATCTCGGCCCTCAGCGCTGCAAGTCGGGCCGCGCCATGCTGGGGCGATCCCACCACCTCGAAGGACTGAAACATGCCCGCTCTCTCCCCCATCGCCGGGGGTGTGTACCCCCTGTCTTCTTCTTGGCCCAAATACCTCAACACGACGCGCGCCAAAGGTCGAACACTGGCGAGAATATCACCTCGGTCCGACACGGGCGCCGGAATTTTCCAAAATTCCGGACCGCCCCAGAATAACCGCCGTCAGCCCGCCTTTCGGATCCCCATTATCCTCGCCTGGGCGCGCGGGTCGTTGTCGAACAGGCTCGCCAGCTGTTCGGTGATCGCGCCGGCCAGCTGTTCGGCATCGGTGATCGTCACCGCGCGCTGGTAGTAGCGGGTCACGTCATGGCCGATCCCGATGGCGATCAGTTCCACCTGCTTCTTGCGCTCGACCATGGCAATCACGTCGCGCAGGTGCTTTTCCAGGTAATTGGCCGGGTTCACGGACAGCGTGCTGTCATCCACCGGTGCCCCGTCCGAGATCACCATCAGGATCTTGCGCGCTTCGGGTCGGGCCTGCATGCGCCGGTGCGCCCATTCCAGCGCCTCGCCGTCGATGTTTTCCTTGAGCAGTCCCTCTTTCATCATCAGGCCCAGGTTGTCGCGGACCCGGCGCCAGGGCGCGTCGGCGGATTTGTAGATGATGTGGCGCAGGTCGTTCAGGCGGCCGGGCTGCTGCGGGCGGCCCTCGTTCAGCCAGGCCTCGCGGGCCTGCCCGCCTTTCCAGGCGCGGGTGGTGAAGCCCAGGATCTCGACCTTGACGCTGCAGCGCTCCAGCGTGCGGGCCAGGACATCGGCGCAGATCGCGGCAATCGAGATGGGCCGCCCGCGCATGGACCCGGAATTGTCCAGAAGCAGCGTGACCACCGTGTCGCGAAACTCGGTGTCCTTTTCGACCTTAAAGCTCAACGGTGTGGTCGGGTTCGCCACCACGCGTGCCAGGCGGCCTGCATCCAGGATACCTTCCTCCCGGTCGAATTCCCAACTGCGGTTTTGCTGGGCCTGAAGCCGGCGTTGCAGCTTGTTGGCCAGCCGGCTCACCGCGCCCTTGAGCAGTTCAAGCTGCTGGTCGAGATAGGCGCGCAGACGTTCGAGCTCGATCGGCTCGGCCAGCTCTTCGGCCTTGATCTCTTCGTCATGGGCATCGTCGAAGACCTGGTACTCCGGGTCGGCTTCGGACACGGGTTGGGGCGCGGGCGGCTCCAGCGGGGCCTCGCCCTCGGGCATCTCGGTTTCTTCGCCCATCTCCTGGTCGGCCATTTCGTCGACCGATACGCTGGCCTCGGCCGCGTCTTGCGTCTCGTCCTGGGACTGGTCGGGATTGGCGTCCTCGGGACTATCGTCCTGGTCGTCCTGACCGGTGCTGTCGGGCTCCTGCTGGTCCTCTTCGCTGGTTTCGGCGTCGTCCTGGCTGTCGTCGTCCTGGGCATCGGGGTCGTCGCCCAGTTGGTCGCCGTATCCCAGGTCGTCGATTACCTTGCGCGAGAAGCGGGCAAAGGCCGCCTGGTCGGTCAGCGTGTCCTCGAGCCCGTCAAGCGTGCCGCCCGCCTGCTCTTCGATGAAGCCGCGCCACAGGTCCATGACATTCTGCGCCGCGGGCGGCAGGTCGCGGCCTGTGGCCAGGTGACGGATCAGGTAGCCCGCAGCCGTGGCCAGGGGCGCATCGGCGGCCTGGGTGATCTGGTCGTAACCGCGGCGCCGGGCATCCTCGCCGATCTTGGCGTCGATATTGCCGGCGGTGCCCGGCATGTCGCGCGCGCCCACGGCCTCGCAGCGGGCGGTCTCCATCGCCTCATACAAATCGCGCGCCATGTCGCCCGCGGGCGCATAGCGGCTGTGCAGCGCGTCGTCGTGGTAGCGGCGGTGCAGCGCCAGGGCGTCGGCGGTGCCCCGGGCGATCAGCACCTCTTCGCGGGTCATGCGGCGGCTGATCTGGGGCAGGCGCATCGCGTCGCCCGAAAGGCCCGAGGGATCGACCGTGTAGCTCACGGTCAGGTCCGGGTCGTCGGCCATCACGCGGGTGGCTTCGGCCAGCGCCTTTTTGAACGGCTCGGAGGGGTTGTCGGACGATTGGGCCATGATGGTCTGCCTGGGCGGTTCCGGATCTGTCCGGGCAACCTAGACCCGTTGCAGGAGCTTGGCCAGTGGGGGCAGCGGTCTTTGGGCTTTGGTCTTAAAGGATGACGTCCTGGCATTGACCGATCCGGTCCTCGCGCGCAGCCCGGGCACGATCGGCGCGGCCCTGGTCGAGGCTGTAGGCCTCTTCGGCCAGAAGATAGGCAATCTCGGTCCAGCCAGAGGACCACCATCCGCGCGGCTGGGTCGCGGGCACGCCTTCGTCCAGCGCGTCAGGCAGGGTGGTTTCCAGCAGAAAGTCGAAATCGCCGCTCATCGAGCTGTGGTCCTGCGCGGCGTCCAGTCCGCGCGCCCGTTCATGCGCGGCCAGCGCCGCAAGCCGTCCAGCGCAGGTTGCGAACAGTTCCGCCCGCTGGTGCGCGAAGGGGGGAAGGGCGGTGGCGACGGTGCCGGTCCAAACCATGAGCATCGCGCCGCCCAGGGAAAGAAGGGCATGGCGTGTCATGTAACAATTTTATGACACAGAAAATTGAGAAATCAATAACGTATATACAATGACTGTGCATTTAGCATCAAGCGCCTAGCATTTGGGCGTGGGAGCAGGACAACCGCACCGAAACCGGGCGCACGCCGGATCAAGCGACTCGAAACGGGTGAGACGGCGGGCAAGGCCTTTCGAAAGGCCTTTGCATCGCGCTGTCGACAGCGCGGAATAAAGCGGCGTCGACGCCGCTTGGAGAAAGGCGCGTCGACGCGCCTTTCCTGCCCCGGACTATAATGGTCGCGGCCAGGGCCTCAGCCCAGGCTGACGCTGGCCGCGCTTTCGGGCAGCTCTTCGTCGAAACACCGTTGGAAGAACTCGGCCACCGTCTGACGCTCGAGCTCATCGCACTTGTTCAGGAACGACACGCGGAAGGCATAGCCCACATTGCGGAAGATCTCGGCATTCTGCGCCCAGGCAATCACCGTTCGGGGGCTCATCACCGTGGAGAGGTCCCCGTTCATGAAAGCCGTCCGGGTCAGATCCGCCACCTTGACCATCTGGTGCACCTGTCGGCGGCCCTTTTCGGTGTTGTAATGCGGGCATTTCGCCAGCACGATCGCGCTCTCGGCGTCGATCGACAGGTAGTTCAGCGTGGCCACGAGGCTCCAGCGGTCCATCTGGCCTTGGTTGATCTGCTGGGTGCCGTGATACAGGCCCGTCGTGTCGCCCAGGCCCACCGTGTTGGCGGTGGCGAAGATGCGGAAATAGGGATGCGGGTGCAGCACCTGGTTCTGGTCCAGAAGCGTGAGCTTCCCGTCCACTTCGAGCACGCGCTGGATGACGAACATCACGTCCGCACGGCCCGCATCGTATTCGTCAAAGACGATGGCTGTCGGGGTGCGCAGCGCCCAGGGCAGAATGCCCTCCTGGAACTCGGTGACCTGCTTGCCGTCCTTGAGCTTGATCGCGTCCTTGCCGATTAGGTCGATCCGGCTGATATGGCTGTCGAGGTTCACGCGTACCGCAGGCCAGTTCAGCCGCGCCGCGACCTGTTCGATATGGGTCGACTTGCCGGTGCCGTGATAGCCCTGGATCATCACGCGGCGGTTGTGCGCAAAGCCCGCAAGAATCGCCAGTGTCGTATCCGGGTCGAACTTGTAGGTGCTGTCGAGGTCGGGCACCCGGTCGGTGCGCTCTTCAAAGCCCTTGACGACCATATCCGTGTCGATGCCGAACACGTCACGCACCGAGATCTCTTCGGTCGGTTTGGCTTTGAGGTCGATCTGGCCGTCCGCCATGGCATCTGTCCTTCCATCGGGCTGTATATCGCAGGTGTGGTGCAACATATTGCAGGAAGGGGCAAGGGGAAGGTCCACGCTGGTACTGGTCACTGTGCGCTGCGTGTCCTACAACGCGTGGGACGCCAATCAGAGGCCCCATGTCTCGTCTCCAAGAGATCGAAACGCTGATCGCGCGCATCGCGACCGGAGACCGGCGCGCCTTTCGTGAATTGTATCGGCATGTTTCTCCGAAACTCTTTGGCATATGTCTGCGTGTCTTGAACGATCGGGCCGAGGCCGAGGACGCGCTCCAAGAGGTTTTCGTTAAGATCTGGAACGGGGCGGACCGCTACCGCGCCAACGGACTTAGCCCCATGACCTGGCTGATCACCGTGGCGCGGAACCATGCCATCGACCGGTTGCGCCGCCGCCGCGCGGCCCAGGGCGACATGGACGAGGCCGTGGATCTCGCCGATCCCGCACCGGGCCCCGAGACGCGGCTGGTGGCGGCCGGAGAAACCGCGCGGTTGTCCGCGTGCCTGGAGGAACTGGACGAAGCCCGCGCAGATGCCGTGCGCGGCGCCTATCTGACGGGCCTGACATACAAGGAACTTGCGGCACATCATGGTGTGCCGCTGAACACGATGCGAACCTGGCTGCGCCGCAGCCTTTTGAAACTCAAGGAGTGTCTCACAAGATGAGCACGCCCGACCAGCCAGACCGGGACGAGGATCGCCTGCTTGCAGGCGAATACGCCCTTGGTCTTCTGCCGCCCGAAGAGGCGGTCGCGTTCGAGGATCGCCTGTCCTCGGACCCGGAGTTGCGCGCGCTCTATGCCATGTGGGCCGAGGATCTTGCGGGTCTCCTTGACGACACCAAGCCCGTGCGCCCGCCGCGCCGGGTCGCCACGCGGCTGGACCGCGCCCTTTTCCCCGAAGCGCGCCCGCCGCTTTGGCGACGGTTGGGTCTTTACGGGCTGGGCGGGGTCGCCGCGGCGCTTGTCGTGTACATGGCGACCAGTTTTGGGTGGTTGCAGACCGGGCTCGGCACCCGGCTCGTACCGGAGCTGACCGCGTCGCTGGCCTCCGAGGATGGCGCGCTGGTGGTCAACGCGGCGTATGATGCGGACACGGGCCAGCTGTTTCTCGAGCGCGCGCAGGGGGCGCCGGCCCCGGGCCGCGCTCTCGAGCTTTGGCTGATCGCGGGCGAGGCCGCGCCGGTCTCGCTCGGGGTTCTGCCCGCGGAACGCACAGCGAGCGTGGCGCTGCCCGCGGCGCTGCGTTCGGGCCTGCCCGGCGCGGTGCTGGCCGTCTCTGACGAGCCGCCGGGCGGGTCGCCTACCGGTGCGCCCACGGGCGACGTGCTGGCACTGGCCGAGCTCACGTCCCTGTGACCGGTTTGTGACCGGGCGGCCTGAAACCTCTTCTCTCCGCTTTGCGTGACTGCGTGCGACCCGGGCCAGAAGGCACCGGGACAGCAACCAAAGGAGAGATCCATGTTCACCAAGACTTTCGCCGCCGCGCTTGCCGCAACCGCCCTGACCGGAGCGGCCTATGCCCAGATGGACAACCCCATGGTGGGCGGCGCGCCGATGTTTGCCGACCGCACAATCGTCGAGAACGCCGTGAACTCGGCCGATCACACCACGCTCGTCGCCGCCGTGCAGCAGGCCGGTCTGGTCGATACGCTAAATTCCGAAGGCCCGTTCACCGTTTTCGCGCCGACCAATGACGCCTTCGGCATGATCACCGAGGACAGCCTGAACGCGCTGATGATGGACGAGAACCGCGCGCAGCTGGCGCAGATCCTGACCTGCCATGTGGTCGCGGCGAACGCGATGTCCGATGCCATCATGGGCATGATCGCTGACGATGGCGGGTCGCACCCGGTCGAAACCGTCGGTGGTTGTGTTCTGCAGGCCGAGATGGACGGTGACATGATCACCTTGACCGATGAAAACGGCCGCGAGGCGACCGTGTCCATCGCGGATGTGCGCCAGTCAAACGGTGTTATCCATGTGATCGACCGCGTGCTGCTGCCCCAGCAGTAACGCCCCCGGATTGCCGTGGGCGGCAGCCTTACCCAGTCCCTGTCGCTCACGGCATAGTGTGCCGCCCGCCCTTGCGGAACGGCGGGCGGCACAGCACCTTTTTTGCGAACTTGAGGAGGTCACCATGCAAAGACGCAGCTTTTTCTCCGGCCTGGGTGCCGGACTCGGCCTGACTGCAATCGGCACGCGCGCCAGCGCCGCTTTCGAGGTCACCCGCACCGAGGCCGAATGGCGTGCTATGCTCTCGGACCTCGAGTACCGGGTCATGCGCGAAGAGGGAACCGAGCGCGCCTTTACCTCGCCGCTGAACGATGTGAAGGGCCCCGGCGTCTTTCACTGCAAGGGCTGCGACCTGCCCCTGTATGACGCTGCGCACAAGTATGACAGCGGCACCGGCTGGCCCAGCTTCTGGCAGGCGATTGCGCCGGATGCGATTGGCACCAAGGAGGACCGCAAGCTTTTCATGGTACGGACCGAATGCCATTGCCGCCGCTGCGGATCTCATCTGGGGCATATCTTCGACGATGGCCCGCAACCCACCGGGAAGCGTCATTGCATCAACGGTGTGAGCCTCGTGTTCAAGAGCGCCTGATCCTAGGGATGTGACGGCGTTACGCGTTTCCTGACAGCGTCCGGCATGGCATGATCATGCCGAAGTTCTCACAGGAAACGTTTATGAGCCAGTCCCAACGCATTGTGTTTGCGCCGGTTTCGCGCCTCGCCAGTCTTGGCGGGGCGCTTTGTATTTGCGTGACCCTCACCTCCCAGGCCATGGCCCAGTCAGCGGAACATGGTCACGGCGGCGGTCACGGCATGCATGCCCACGGGGCCGACGGTACGGGTCATGACATGGTCACCATGCCGGGTCTGCGCGGCGACAATGTCACCGAGCGGGAAAGCCTCGAGATGGAGGTGATGTTCCGCAACTTCCCGGCCATCGCCCGCAGGGTCGAAAACCTGCCCAATGGTATTCGCACCGTGACCCATTCCGAAGACCCCGAGATCATGGACATCGTGATCAGCCACGTGGTGGGCATGATCGACCGCGTTGAGATGGGCGAAGATCCCAAGGTCTTCATCCAGTCGCCCACGCTCGACATCTTCTTTGACCGTCGCGCCGCGCTGGTGACCGAGATCGACGTGACCGACGAAGGGGTGGTGGTGATCCAGACCTCCGACGACCCCGAGCTTGTCGCGGCCATGCACGCCCACGCGGCCGAGGTCACGGCCATGGTCGATCGTGGCATGGACGCTGTTCACGAGATGATGATGGAGCGGGCCGCGCAATAGGGCGTATCATGGCCCTGTGCGCACCGCCCGTCCCGGCCCCCGCGCCGAGACCTCACGATCGGTTACACGCTACCGGAAATTCCGGCTGTCCTTGATCTGGTCCCAGGCCCAAACGACCTGCTGCAGCTGCTCTTCCTGGCTGCGGTCGCCGCCGTTCATGTCCGGGTGCAGCACCTTGATCAGCGCCTTGTAGGCCTTGCGCACCTCCGCCTTGGACCAATGGTCCTTGGCCTCGAGGATCTCGATCGCGCGGCGTTCGGTCGGGGGTAGCTTTCGCGTGCCCGTCGTGCCCTTGCCCGGGTTGCGGGTGGCATTGTCGCCCAGCACCTGGTGCGGGTCCTCGATCCCTAGCCGGGCCCAGGCCCGCGCCTCGGGATCGTTCAGGGGCTTGGTCTTGCGCTCCCACACCCGGTCCGAGTTCATCTGGGCGTTCATCTCGGCCTCGGTCGTACCCTGGAAGAAGTTCCATTTCAGGTTGTATTCGCGCACATGGTCCTTGCAGAACCAGTAGTAGTCGTCCAGCACGTCCGGTGCCTTGGGGGCGCGGTAGACTCCGGGCTCTTCGCAGCCCTCGTGTTCGCAGATCCGGGTCGATGTCTCGGATGCGCCCGACATGCCACGGCGGCCGCGGGTGTTCTTTTTCTTCTTGGCCGAGGACACCGACATATCAAAACCGAAGGGGTCTGTTTTGCTCATGGCCTCACCTTTTCGACTCGGACGGTGGAGTGTAGACGCTTGACAGGTGAAGGGAAGGGGAAAGGACCCGTTTTTCGATGAGCAGAACCGATCAGATCCGCGACCGTCTCGAAGCCGCCTTTGCGCCAGAGGTGCTCGAGGTGGTCGATGACAGCGAACGCCATCGCGGTCATGCGGGCTACCAGGAAGGCGGCGAAAGCCATTTCCGGGTGCGCATCCGCGCCGAGGCTTTTGCAGGTCAGTCGCGCATCGCGCGCCACCGCGCCGTGCATGCGGCGCTGGGCAAAACACTACTCAACGATATCCACGCGCTTGCGCTCGACATCGACGGTTAGACGGCGCGGCGTTATTTGGCCGAAAGGCTGCGACCTCGTGCGGGGGCCTCTGCCTCTGCGTCGTTCTTTGGATCGTTCGCGGCCTCTGGCGCGGTCCGCTCAGGTTCCGCTGGCGCACGCGTCACCAGCTTGGGTGTATCGGTGTCATCCCCATCGTCGTCGTCGATATCATCGTCCGATTGCGTGGCGCCCTTGGCCGCAAAGAACCGCGCCGCGCGGGCGGCAAGGGTTGGCGGCAGGGCATCCACCGGGCGGGGGCTTTCGACACCGTTGTCTTCGCTTTGATCCGTCGCATCGGGCGCTGCCGCCGGCAGGGCCCTTGGGGCTGTGGATGGCGGATCAAGAAGCCGGGGGCGGAACGCGTCCGCAGCCGTTTCGCGCGGTTTGCGGAACACCAAGAGCGTGCGGTAAGTCACCTGGGTGCCGGTCAGGCCCTGGCGTTCCTCTTGCGGCAGAGTGTCCGCGCGGACGTATTCCCATCCGTCCGCTGCCATGTCATTCATCATCGTCTCGATCGCGAAGGCAAAGCGCGCTTCTGAGCCGCTGACACCACGGCCCTTGCGCCCCCTGGTCGGGGCGGGCACCACCTTGTACTCGTAGGTTGTCATCACACCCTGCCACGCTTCCGTTGCGACACTTTACCAGCGTAATGGGAAGGAAGGCCAGAGACCCGTGCCGCATTCCTCCCGCGTCCCGCGTCGTCAGACGGCCCTGCTGAAAATTTTGTCGCGCTTGGAAACAATGCGGTGATGACGCGGGTTTTGTCTCTATTTTCCAGCGACTTGGCTTGAGGAAGCCGCGGGCTCACCCGGAGAATCAGGCCGTTTGTTAAGGCGTGTCAGCGCGAAAAGACACGTTTGCACTGCGGCAGTATTTCTATCTTGGGTTGTTTGTTTGCGATTTCTGCAACCAATGGCCTTAATCCTGCACGAAAATTGCCACGTTATGGCCACATTCCTTTCTGTAGCGTTAACGCTTCGGGTTACGCTGGGACATGGGCCGGCCCGATCTTTCGGGCCGTGGCGCGAAACCTGGGGGACTCACAATGACTGTATTCTTGGACGGTACGTCCGGTCGTGTCGCGAAGTTGGTGGAAATTTGAAGGTGGCGTAATCTCCGGGTGATCCTGAACCACCCAACCGGCGGCTGGCACCGCCAGAGGCGATCACGCCATGAACAAGATTACAGACGCCAGCGCGCTTTCGCTACTCGCTTGCGACGATGGCTTCGACCCGATCGAGGACCGGCTGCGCGCGAATATTCGCAGC
>CAJXWO010000007.1 GCA_913062865.1 uncultured Paracoccaceae bacterium
TACGGTCAGGCCGCACAGCGCACTGGGCTACCGCCCACCCGCGCCAGAAAGCATCGTTCCCATGGACCAGAGGCCCATGATGCAATAACAATTAATCTGGAACACCCAATGGGGGAACGCCAAAGGCAAAAGCCAGAAGGGCGATCTGCCAGGTCTCGGCGGCAAGGCCCATGGGCACCAGCAGCGCCATGCGCCCGAGGTCGAGCCCGATCATCACGCGCTTGCGCGGCCGGCCCGCCAGCAGCGTCTCGGCCAGGGGCGCCAGCGCGACATAGGCGATCATCTTAAGGGCCAGCAGGAAGCCAAGGATGCGCCCACCCGCCGCGTCTCCGCCGATCCGGTAGGCCGTGAGCGACAGCGCGACGGTCAGCAATCCGATCCCCAGAAGCGACAGGATCTGGGCGGCATAGAGCCGCCGGAAGGCCGGGTGGGCAAGCGGGCCGGTCATGTCGGTCTCCCGTGGGGTGGCTCGTCCGCAGCATGGCGGCGGGTCGGTCCGGCGTAAACCGGCCCGCGCGCCGATCCGGCAGGCTTCTCCAAAAAATCATTTGCCCGGACCGGATTATGCCAGCAAACTCGAACGTGGGAGTCACCACTCCTCAAGGCCCGCGTCACAGAGGCCGATATCCAACAACCGTCGGAGGAGCCTTCATGCATCTCAACGATACCCGTGACATCATGGCCGACCGTCAGACGGTCTGGGCCGCACTGATGGACCCGGACGTGCTCAAGGCCTGTGTGCCGGGCTGCCAGGAGATGGAAGGGTCGGCCGAAGACGGGTTCACGGCCGTGGTCGTGCAGAAAGTCGGCCCGGTGAAGGCCACATTCAAGGGCACCGTCACCCTGTCGGACATGAATGAACCGGACAGCCTGCGCCTCTCGGGCGAGGGCAAGGGCGGTGCGGCCGGTTTCGCCAAGGGCGGCGCGGATGTGACGCTCGAAGAGATCGAGGGCGGCACGCGGCTGACCTACGATGTGGACGCCAAGGTGGGCGGCAAGCTCGCACAACTGGGCAGCCGCATCATCGACGGCTTCGCCAAGAAGATGGCGGACCAGTTTTTCACCCGGTTCCAGGAGGCCGTCGAAGGCCCCGAGGACGAAACCGAGGCACCCGAGGCCGAGGAAACCGGGGGCAAGAAGGGATGGTTCAAGCGCCTGGTCAAGAGCTGACCGCGCACGGACCCCGAACCAACAGAATTCCAAGGGAGGATCGAATGACAACTGTATCCATGACCGTGAACGGGAAACCCGTCTCGGCCGAGGCCGAGGGCCGCACGCTGCTGGTCGAATTCCTGCGCGACGGGCTGCACCTGACCGGCACCCATGTGGGCTGCGACACCTCGCAATGCGGGGCCTGCGTGGTCCATGTGAACGGCGAGGCGGTCAAGGCCTGCACCATGTTCGCCCAGGAGGCCGAGGGCGCCGAGGTCACCACGATCGAAGGCATGGCCAATGCCGATGGCTCGCTAAACGTGATCCAGCAGGCGTTCCAGGATCATCACGGTCTTCAGTGCGGCTTCTGCACCCCGGGCATGGTGATGTCGGCGGCGGCCCTGCTCAAGGAAAACCCCAAGCCCAGCGAAGCCGAGATCCGCGATTACCTCGAGGGCAATATCTGCCGCTGCACGGGCTACCACAACATCGTCAAGGCGATCCTCGCGGCCAGCGGCCAGGACGTGGGCGCCATCGCGGCGGAATAAGGGACAAGACGCATCGCTCATCAGGCCCTTTGGGCCCTCTTTGCGAAGACAGCCCGCCGGGCTGGATGAGCGCGACGCAACAGGGAGGAGACTACCATGCCCAAAGATCATGGCATCGGCGCCAGCTCGAAGCGGCGCGAAGACGTGCGGTTCCTGACCGGGGCCGGTCAGTATACCGACGACATCAACGTACAGGGTCAGACCTACGTTCATTTCATCCGCTCGGACGTGGCCCATGGGCGGATCAACGGGATCAACACATCGGCGGCCGAGGCCATGCCGGGGGTCATTCGCATCTTTACCGGCGCCGATTTCGAAGGCATCGGCGGGTTGCCCTGCGGCTGGCAGGTGACCGACCGCCACGGTGAGCCGATGAAGGAACCGGCCCACCCGGTTCTGGCGCAGGGCAAGGTGCGCCATGTGGGCGACCCCATCGCCGCCGTGGTCGCCGAAAGCTACGCCAAGGCCCGCGATGCGGCCGAAGCTGTCGAAGTGGATATCGAGGAACTGCCCGCCGCCATCGACATGAAGGCCGCGCTGGAGGGCAATGCGCCAAAGGTCCACGACGATCTGGCCGACAACCTGTGCTACGACTGGGCCTTCGGCTCGGACGCCGCAGAGGTCGATGCGGCCTTCAGCAACGCGGCCCATGTCACCACGCTGGAGCTTGTGAACCAGCGCCTTGTTGCCAACCCGATGGAGCCGCGCGTGGCCGTGGGCGACTTCAGCCGGGCGACGGACGAGTCGACGCTCTACACCACCTCGCAGAACCCCCATGTGATCCGGCTTCTGATGGGCGCCTTCGTCCTCGGCATCCCGGAACACAAGCTGCGCGTCGTGGCCCCCGATGTGGGCGGCGGTTTCGGCTCCAAGATCTTCCATTATGCAGAAGAGGCGTTCTGTACCTTCGCCGCGCGCCAGATCAACCGCCCGGTGAAATGGACCGCCAGCCGGTCCGAGGCGTTCCTGTCGGACGCCCAGGGCCGCGACCATGTCACCAAGATCGAACTGGCGCTGGATGCCGACAACAACTTCACCGCGCTCCGGACCGAGACCTATGCCAACATGGGCGCGTACCTGTCGACCTTTGCGCCCTCGGTGCCCACATGGCTCCATGGCACGCTGATGGCCGGGAATTACAAGACCCCGCTCATCCATGTGAACGTCAAGGCGGTCTTTACCAACACCGTGCCTGTCGATGCCTATCGCGGCGCGGGCCGGCCCGAGGCGACCTACCAGCTTGAGCGCGTGATCGACAAGGCCGCGCGCGAGCGGGGCGTCGATCCGATCGCGCTGCGCCGCCAGAACTTCGTGACCGAGTTCCCCTATGCCACCCCGGTGGCCGTGGAATACGACACGGGCGACTACGTGGCCACAATGGACAAGCTCGAAGAGATCGCCGACATCGCGGGCTTCGAGGCGCGGCGCAAGGAAAGCGAAGCCCGCGGCAAGCTGCGCGGTCTGGGCGTGAACTGCTATATCGAGGCCTGCGGCATCGCACCGTCGAACCTCGTGGGGCAGTTGGGCGCGCGTGCGGGTCTCTACGATGCCGCCACCGTCCGGGTGAACGCCACCGGCACGATCAGTGTCATGGTCGGCGCCCACAGCCACGGGCAAGGGCATGAAACCGCCTTTCCGCAGGTCGTGGCGGAGATGCTGGGCATCGACGAGTCGATGATCGACATCGTCCATGGCGACAGTTCCAAGATCCCGTTTGGCATGGGCACCTACGGCTCGCGCTCCATAGCGGTCTGCGGCTCGGCCATGGTGCGCGCCACCGAAAAGATCATCGCCAAGGCGAAAAAGATCGCCGCCCACCTGATGGAAGCCTCCGAGGCGGATATCGGGATCAAGGATGGCCAGTTCACCGTCGCGGGCACCGACAAGTCGGTCGCCTGGGGGGATGTGACGCTGGCGGCCTATGTGCCGCACAACTATCCGCTCGAGGAAATCGAACCGGGGCTCGAGGAAACGGCGTTCTACGATCCGTCGAACTTCACCTACCCGGCAGGGGCCTATGCCTGCGAGGTCGAGGTCGACCCCGACACCGGCAAGGTCACCGTCGAACGCTTTGCGGCGGCGGACGATTTCGGCAACATCATCAACCCGATGATCGTCGATGGCCAGGTCCATGGCGGGATCGGGCAGGGCATCGGTCAGGCGCTCATGGAAAACTGCGCCTATGACGAGAACGGCCAGCTCATCTCGGCCAGCTACATGGATTACGCCATGCCGCGTGCCGACGATGTGCCCTTCTACACCGTCGATCATTCCTGCCAGACCCCCTGCACCCACAATCCGCTGGGCGTGAAGGGCTGTGGTGAGGCCGGGGCCATCGGTTCGCCGCCCGCGGTGATCAACGCCGTCGTCGATGCGCTGCAATCGGCCGGGCACAACGTGACCCATATCGACATGCCGGCCTCGCCCCAACGGGTCTGGGCGGCGATGCAGGGCTGAACGGAGATCGGTATCCGGGGGGGCTGAACCCCCGGATGATTTGAGTATTTCTGGAAAGATGAAGGGCATGGGCCGCGCGCCCACCCCTTCCGGGAGAGACGACAATGTATGCATTCGATTTCGAGAAACCCAGCACGGTGGCCGATGCGGTCGCCGCACTGAAGGCCGAAGAGGCGCAGCCGCTGGGCGGGGGGCAGACCCTGATCCCGACGCTGAAACAGCGCCTCGCCATGCCGTCGAAACTGGTGAGCCTCACCGGCATCGACGAGATGAAGGGCGTTTGCGTGGCCGATGACGGCGCGGTCTGCATCGGTGGGGCCACGCCCCATGCGGTGGTCGCGCGCGAAGCGGCCAAAAGCTACCCGGCGCTGGCGTCGCTTGCCGCGAATATCGGCGACCCGGCGGTGCGCAACCGCGGCACGATCGGCGGGAGCCTCGCCAACAACGACCCTTCGGCCTGCTACCCGGCGGCAGCCCTGGGCTCGGGCGCAACCATTGTCACCAACGCGCGCGAGATCGCGGCGGATGACTATTTCCAGGGCATGTTCGCCACCGCCCTCGACGAGGGCGAAATCATCACCGAAGTTCGTTTTCCGGTGCCGGAAAAGGCCGCCTATATGAAGTTCGAGCAGCCGGCGTCGCGCTTTGCGCTGACGGCCGTGTTCGTGGCGAAATATGCCGATGGCGTCCGCGTGGCCGTCACCGGCGCCTCTGAAGAGGGCGTGTTCCGCTGGACCGAGGCCGAAGAGGCGCTGTCGTCCAATTTCTCGCCTGACGCGGTGGCGGGCCTGTCGGTGCCCGCCGATGGCATGATCGGCGATCTGCACGGCACGCCCGCGTACCGCGCCCATCTTGTGGGCGTGATGACCAAGCGCGCGGTGGCCGCAGCGGGCTGAGATCTGGCTGCAACAGCCAAGGATCAGGGCAGCTTCGGCTGCCCTGATCGCGTTTCAGGCCCGGTCGATCACCGAAAAGGCCAGTTCCAGCGTGGCCCTGACCTGCGCCGTATCTTCGCCCGCCGCGCGCTGGGCCAAGGCGAGGCCGATCTGCTCGACCATGTAGCGCGCGACGACGGGGGCGGGCTGATCGCCCGTCCAGTCGCCCGCCGCGCGGCGGGCCTCCAGAAACCCCGTGAACGCGGACACCGCGCCGCTGTCGATCGCCTCGACGCCGTCGCGCGTCCTGGGGCCCAGGCGGTGCTTTCCGGCGCGCATCTTGAAAAAGACGCATCCCGTTTCCATCGTCGCATCTTCGCTGGCAAAGTGGATCAGGGCCGCCAGGGTGTCCGCAAGTGTCCCGTCGCGAGACAGGATCGCAAAGATCTCTGACAAAACCTGCGCGGCATAGCGGTCGAGCACGGCGCGCATCAGCCCGTCTTCGCTGCCGAACTCCCGGTAAAGCGCGGGTTTCGACACGCCTGCCAATCCACAGATCGCATTGATCGACACATCCGCCAGATCGTCCTGCCAGTAGGCGCGCATGGCGGCGTCCAGGGTGGCATCGACATCGAGTGTGCGCGGGCGGCCGCGCTTGGGCTTTTCTGAGTCGCTCACGTTTTCGTACCGTTTGGTATTTTATTATTGACCAGTGCCATCAATATCCGTACCACTGGGTACGTTAAATCTCAAGCAAAAGCCCCACCCGCCCCGGGGCAAGGAGACGATCTCATGAAAAAGACCCTGATTTCCGCCGCGGTCGCGGCCAGCACATTGGTCGGCCCCGCAGCGGCCGACGATATCGACACGGTGCGCGCCTTCTATTCGGACATCCTGACCGCGCCTGCGGACACGACCGAAGCGCGCTATTACGAGCTCTTCTCGCCCGAGATCGTCTCGATCCCGACGCCCCCGGGCGGGCCGGGTGCCCAAGGCATGCTGAACACCATCGCTTTCCTTGGTCAGGTGGTGCCCGATCTGACCTGGACACCGGAGGAGGTCATCACGCTGGACGACAACCGCTTCGTCGTGCGCGGCACCGCCCGGGGCACGCCCGTGGGCCCGTTCTTCGGAGTCGATCCGGCCACCGGCAAAAGCTTCGAGATCATGTCCATCGACATCCTGACGGTGACGGACGGCCTGATCTCGCATATCTACCATCTGGAGGACTGGACCGGTGCGGTGGCCCAGCTGACCGCCGACTAGACGCCCGGCGCGTTCCCGGCCGGCACGCCGCCGCCGTCTGACATGGGACCGTCCCGCCATCGGGGCGGCCCGCCATTGCACGCTTCGTCCGCGCGGACTAAACCGCCGCCCATGACCAAGACGAACCACCCCTCGGGCGCGCCCTGGCGCAATTTCTATGGCCGTTTCAAGGGCAAGGGCCTGCGGGACAGCCAGAAGACCTATCTGGACGAGGATCTGGCCCGGCTGTCGCCCGGCCCAGTGGACTGGGACGTAAACCCCGACCGCAGCCCGCTCGACACAGCGGCCCTGTTCGACGGGCGGCCCGTCTGGCTCGAGGTGGGGTTCGGCGGGGGTGAGCACCTTGTGCACCAGGCCAAGGGCAACCCCGGGATCGGGATCATCGGGTGCGAACCTTACATCAACGGCGTGGCCATGCTGCTGGGCAAAATCCGCAAGGCGGGGGTCCACAACCTGCGCGTCCATCCGGGCGATGTGCGCGACCTGTTTGACGTCCTGCCTGAACGCAGCGTCGCGCGGGCCTTTCTGCTGTATCCGGACCCCTGGCCGAAAAAGCGCCATCATCGCCGCCGGTTCGTGATGCCGGAATACCTGCAGCCGCTGGCGCGGGTGATGCAGCCCGGAGCGATCTTTCGCGTGGCCACGGACATTCCCGACTATGTGCGCCAGACGCTGGAACAGGTGCCGCGCCACGGCTTCGACTGGCTGGCCGAGCGGCCCGCGGATTGGCGCACGCCCTGGGAGGACTGGATCCCCACCCGCTACGAAAAAAAGGCCCTGCGCGAGGGGCGGGTGCCCCACTACCTGACCTTCCGGCGCCGCGATGACTAGCGCGGCGCTGGCGGGCTTCGCGCTCGGTCTGTCGCTGATCCTGGCCATCGGTGCGCAAAATGCCTTTGTCCTGCGGCAGGGGTTGCGGCGGGCCCATGTCTTTGCCGTCTGCCTGACCTGCGCGGTCTCGGACGCGGTGCTGGTGGCCGCGGGCGTGGCAGGCTTCGGCGCGCTGTCCGAGGCGGTGCCCTGGCTCGAGACCGTGATGCGCTATGGCGGCGCGGCCTTCCTGATCGTCTATGGCGCGCAAAGCTTTCGCGCGGCCTGGGCCGGCGGGCAGGCGCTCGAGGCGGCAGAGGGGCAGGGCCAGACCCTGCGCGCGGCGCTTTTGACCTGTCTCGCGCTGACCTGGCTGAATCCCCATGTCTATCTGGACACGGTGGTGCTTTTGGGCTCGATCTCGTCCCAGTATGACGACCGTCTGGCCTTTGGCGCGGGCGCGGTCACGGCAAGCTTCGTCTTCTTCTTCTCGCTGGGTTATGGCGCGCGGCTTGTCTCGCCGTTCTTCGCGCGGCCATCGGCCTGGCGGCTGCTGGACGTATTCGTGGGCGGGGTCATGTGGACCATCGCTGCGAAACTCCTGTTCCTCTGACATGACCGCTTGTCCTTCCCGGCGGCACCGGGTCTAACTGGGGCCATGGCAACAGACCCTTCTTCGTCGCGCCCCGTGGCGGGCGTCCTGTGGATGATCGTGACCGGCTTCTGCTTTGTCGCGGTGACGGCGCTGGTGAAATACCTGGGCCCAAGGATCCCGGCGGCGGAATCGGCCTTTTTGCGCTACCTGCTGGGGCTGGTCTTCCTGATCCCGATGATCGGCGCGCTCCGGCGGGCGCGGCTGACCCGGCGCCAGCTTGGCCTGTTCGGCGCGCGCGGTGTGGCCCATACGCTGGGGGTGATCCTGTGGTTCTTTGCCATGACCCAGATCCCCATCGCCGAGGTGACGGCGATGAACTATCTCAACCCGGTTTACGTCACCCTGGGCGCCGCGCTCTTTCTGGGCGAGACACTGGCCCTGCGCCGCATTCTTGCGGTGGGACTGGCGCTGGTGGGCGCGCTGATCATCCTGCGTCCGGGGTTCCGCGAACTGAGCCTGGGGCATTTCGCGATGCTGGGCACGGCGCTCGTGTTCGGCGCGTCCTACCTGCTGGCCAAGGTCGTGGCGGATGAAACCGAACCGGCGGTGGTGGTGGGGCTCTTGTCGATCACGGTGACCATCGGTCTGGCACCCTTTGCCGCCGCAGTCTGGATCACGCCCACGCTGTGGGAGCTGACGATCCTGTTCGGCGTGGCCGTCTTTGCCACGGCGGGGCATTTCACCATGACCCTTGCCCTGCGATCGGCACCGGTGGCGGTGACGCAGCCGGTGACGTTTCTGCAGCTGGTCTGGGCGGTGACGCTCGGCGCGGTCGTCTTCGGTGAACCCGTCGACGGCTGGGTCGTGCTGGGGGGCGCGGTGATCCTGGGATCGGTGAGCTTCATCACCTGGCGCGAGGCGGTCCTGAAGCGCCGCCGCGTCACGCCCGCAGTGGGCGAAACCAAGTACTGAGGCCGGGTAAAAGACCCTTCGAAGGGCCTTTCTGACGCGGTTTCGAAACCGCGTGGCCAAGCGCGGTCGACCGCGCTTTCTTCAAGCCGCGTCGACGCGGCTTTCCCGCTCAGTAGCCCGCGTCGCGATCGACGAGATGCAGGAACGGCTCGCCGGCCTCGCCCCGGCGGATGTTCTCGACGATCACGCGCGCGGCGCTGTCGGGCCGGGTTTCCGAGGCAATATGAGGCGTCACGGTCACCTGGGGATGGGCCCAGAAGGGATGCTCGGGGGGCAAGGGCTCGGTGCGGAACACGTCGAGCGTGGCATGGCCGATCTGCCCTTGATCGAGCGCGGCCAGAAGCGCGTCGTCGTCGATCAGCGCCCCGCGCCCCGGGTTCACGATCACCGCGCCGCGGGGCAGGCGGGCCAGCCTGTCCGCGTTCATCAGGTTCTCGGTCTCGTCGGTCAGCGGCAACAGAAGCACCAGGATGCGCGCCTCGGCCAGCGCCGCGTCCAGCCCGTCCGCACCGGAAAGGCAGCGCAGGCCCGGCACCTTCTTTGGCCTTCGCGACCAGCCCGTGACCGGAAAGCCCAGGCCCGCCAGCGCCGTCCCGCAGGCGCTGCCCAAGGCACCCAGCCCCAGGATCGTCACCGGCCGCTCGCGCGAGAGCGGCGGCACCGTCTTGCGCCATTCGCCGTTCAGCCCATGGATATGCGCGTCCATCTCCAGGTGGTGGCGCAGCACATGGCCCGTCACCCATTCCACCATCCCCTGGGTCAGACCGGCCGCGTCGACCATGCGCGCCAGGGGCTGGGTGAGGGTCGGGTTCTGCGCCACGTTCTCGACCCCCGCCCAAAGGTTCAGGACTGCCTTGCAACGGGTATAGGGCGTGAAATCCTGCACATCGGAATTGGGGGCATAGACGATGTAATCCACCGTCTCCGGCGCGGCCTCGGTCACCAGCGTCGCCCCGGCCAGCCCCGCCTCGGCCAGGGCCGTGCGCAGGGGGGCTTCGTATTGCACCCAGCGCTCGGGCAGGGCGGCGAACAGGATCGTGGGGGCCATGGCTTACCTCGGTCTGTGGATATGCGCCGATTGCACCAGCCCGAAGCCGACCATCAGCACCAGCATGGCCGAGCCGCCGTAGCTGACCAGCGGCAAGGGCACGCCTACAACCGGGGCAAGGCCCATCACCATCGACATGTTCACCGCGAAGAAAAGGAAAAACGTCAGCGCGATGCCGAGGATCAAAAGCGATGAGAACCGGTCGCGGTTCACGAGGGCCGAGGTGATGCAGAACAGGATGATCAGCGCGTAAAGCATCAAAAGAGAAAAGGCACCGACAAAGCCGAATTCCTCGGCCAGCGTCGTGAAGATGAAATCTGTGTGTTTCTCGGGCAGGAAGTTCAGCCGCGACTGGGTGCCCTGCATGAAGCCGCGCCCGGTCCAGCCGCCGGACCCCAGCGCGATCTTGGACTGGGTGATGTGATAGCCCGCGCCCAGCGGGTCCGACGCAGGATCGAGAAAGGTGTCGATGCGGCGGTACTGGTAGTCCTTCAACAGCTGCCAGTCGGTGCCGCGGCTTTGGAACACCGCCGTCACCAGGCCCGCGCCCATGGCCAGAACGGCGCCGAAATAGGCCCAGTGCACACCTGCGAGGAACATCATCAGCCCGCCCGCTGTCAGTAGCAGGATCGCGGTGCCCAAGTCGGGCTGGCGCAGCACCAGGAGCACCGGCACCAGCACGATCAGGACCGGAACGATCACCCAGAGCGGGCGCGAGGTGCGTTTCAGCGGCAACCAGTCGTAATAGGCCGCCAACAGCATCACCATGGTGATCTTGGTCAGTTCCGAGGGCTGCAGCCGCATGAAGCCCAGGTCGATCCAGCGCTGGGCGCCCATCCCGACCGTGCCGACGAACTCGACCAGCACCAGCAGCACCAGGCTGACGCCATAGGCCACGGCCGACACGTTCCGCCAGAACCAGATCGGCACCATGGCCACCACCAGCATGACCGACAGGCCCAGAACAAAGCGCTTGATCTGCGGTTCGGCCCAAGGCGAAAACGACCCGCCCGCGACCGAGTAGAGCATCAGGAATCCGATGCCCGCCACGCTGACCAGAAGAACGGCCAACGGCCAGTTGAGATACAGCACCTTCCGGATGCCCGAGGGCACGGTCTTGACGTTGTACTCAAGATAACTCATGCGCGGTCGGCCCCGTCTTCATCGAGCGGCAGGCGCAGGCTGCGCAGATCCTCCTGCTGCGTGCGGATGCGCGGCCGGTCCTTTTGCGGATAGGCCTCGAGCGGCGGATCGCCATCGTAAAGCGCCTGCAGCGTGACATCGCGGGCGATGGGCGCGGCCGCGGTCGATCCGCCGCCGCCGTGTTCGACCACCACCGCGACGGCGATCTGCGGTGCCTCGAAGGGGGCGAAATTGACGAACAGCGCATGGTCGCGCCGGTTCCAGGGCAGGTCCTCGTTCCGGGTCACGCCGCGGGCGCGCTCGGCGGCGGTGATGTTGCGCACCTGGCTCGTACCGGTTTTGCCCGCCATGCGCATCGACGCCTCGGCGATGCGCGACGAAAACGCGGTGCCGCGGTTGCTGTTGGTCGCGGCATACATTGCCTCTCGGACCATGCGCAGATGATCCCCGTCGATATCGAGCGCGGTGCCCCCGCGCCGGGGTGTCTCGACCCCGTCGATGGACTTGATCAGCCGTGGCGAGACAGAGCGCCCGGTGGCGATCCGCGCGGTCATCACCGCCAACTGCAACGGCGAGCTGAGCACATAACCCTGACCGATCGAGGCGTTGACCGTGTCGCCGATCACCCACTCAGCCCCGCGATTGGCGCGTTTCCACGCCTTGTTCGGCGTCAGCCCCTCGGCCACGGCGGACATGGGGATGTCATGGGCGATCCCAAGGCCCAGCCGCCGGGCCATGTCGGTGATGTTCTCGATCCCCACCTTGAGCGCGACATCGTAGAAATAGACATCGCAGCTTTCCGACAGCGCGCTTTCCAGGTCCACATTGCCGTGGCCCGCGCGTTTCCAGCAATGGAAGCGTCGGTCGCCCACCTCAAGATGGCCCGGGCACCACACGGTTTCCGAAGGGCCGATCACACCGGCCTCGAGCGCGGCGAGCGCGGTCACCATCTTGAAGGTGGAGCCAGGCGGGTAGGCGTCCTGCACGGTTTTCGATGCCAGCGGGCGGTGATCGTTGTCGCGCAATTCGGCAAAATCGGCGACCGAGATGCCGCGCACGAACTTGTTGGGATCATGGGAGGGCGACGAGGCGATGGCGCGCAGATCGCCGGTTTCGAGATCCATGATCACGACCGACGCGCTTTCCTCGCCCAGCCGCGCCTGCACATAGTCCTGAAGCTTGGCATCCACCGTCAGCTGAAGATCGGCACCCGGCGTGCCTTCGCGACGGTCGAGCTCGCGCATGACGCGGCCCACGGCGTTGACCTCGACCCGTTTTGCGCCCGCGCGACCGCGCAGCGTGTCCTCGTAGCGGGCCTCGACACCGACCTTGCCGATCTGGAAGCGCGGGATGCGCAGCACCGGGTCGGGGTCGGCATAGCGTTCCAGGTCGCGGGCGCTGACCGGGCCCACATAGCCCGCCACATGGGCGAAATTCTGCCCCATCGGGTAGATGCGCGACAGGCCCACTTCGGGCGTGACGCCGGGAAGGGCGGGGGCGTTCACCGCCACGCGGCTGATATCGTCCCAGCCCACGCGGTCCGCGATTGTCACCGGCAGGAAGGGGGGCGAGCGTTCCATCTCGCTCAGCGCGCGGTTCAGCGCCTCGTCATCCAGTTCGACGAGGGCCGACAGGCGCGCGATCACCTTGTCCACGTCGCCCGCATCCTCGCGCACCATGGTGATGCGGTAGCTGGGTTCGTTCTCGGCGATGATCCGCCCGTTGCGGTCAAAGATGCGCCCGCGGGCGGGGGGCAGCAGGCGGATATTGATCCGGTTTTCTTCGGCCAAAAGGCGGAACTGGTCGGCCTGTTCGACCTGCATGTAGCGCATGCGCAGGGCCAGAACGCCGATGAACCCGGCCTGAAGCCCGCCCAGGATCAGCCCGCGGCGGCTGATCTTGCGGGCGCTTTCAAGGGTTTCGCGCGGGCTGCGTCTCATAGCCGGTGCCCCAGGTTGTCGACCTCTCCGGGCGCGGATTTGCGCACACCCAGGATCACCTGCGAGACAAGCACGACCACCGGGTAGGCGACAAGGGTCATCACCAATTGGATGATGGTCAGGGCCAGCGGTGCCTGCGGCGTGAACAGCACACCCAGCACCAGCCGGTAGGCCAGCGAGATGACCGTCAGCGCCAATGCGACCGTGAGCCATTCCAGCGCGAAACCCGTCTCGCGCATGCCGCGGGCCTGCCGCTTGAGCCACTCGGCCGCGACCAGCACCAGGGCGGCCCACAATCCGGGCGGGCGGTGGAACAGCAGATCCGCCAGCAGCATCACCCCGGCGATGGCCAGAGCCGGGACATAGTCCGGGCGGCGGATGGCCCAGGCAAAGCTCAGCGCCACCAGCATGTCCGGCGGGGCCCAGCCGCCCGGCGTGGTCTGAAGCGGCAGAAGGTGGAAGAACACGATCAGAACCGACAGACCCAGATAGGTCGCCCGCATCGACCACACATGGGATGTGCTGCGCTCAGCCATTGCTGTCACCGGCGGCATCGGCGCTCAGGTTCCCGGCCTCGTCCTCGGTCCCGGTGCCGGGGGGCACTGCCTCGGGCTCGGCGTTCGGCACACCGTCCTCGGGCGCGATCAGGCTGCCCGGATCCGAGATGACGCGGGTGCCGTGGTTGCGCAGCACGCGCAGAAACTCGAGCCGCTCGTAATCGGCCGCCAAAAGCACCCGCAAGCGCCCGCCCGGATCCTCGGCCACCTGTCCGATCAGGAGGCCTTCGGGAAAGACCTTGCCGTCGCCCGAGGATACGACGCGGTCACCCGGACGCACCAGGTCGGGATTTTCCAGAAAATCAATCAGCGGTGCGGCGGTGTTGTCGCCGGCGATGATGGCCGTCTGTCCCGACGGCTGGATCGTCGCGGGGATACGGCTGGCGGCATCGGTCAGCAGGATCACCCGCGCGGTGTCGCGCCCGACGCCCGAGATGCGGCCCACCAGCCCGATCCCGTCCATCGTGGCCCAGCCATCCACGATCCCGTCCCGTGCGCCCACGTTCAGAAGAACCGATTGCCGGAAGGGCGAGCCGCTGTCGGCCATAACGACCCCGGTGATGTAAGTCAGCCGCGGGTCCAGACGGACATTGTTCAGGTCCAGAAGCCGGGCGTTTTCCTGCTCGAGCTGCAGGGCGGCCTCTTTCCAGCTTTTCATCTGCTGTAATTCGCGGCGCAGTTCCTGGTTTTGCTGGTAGATTTTCTGGTAGCTCTGGAAATCCCGCGCCAAGTTCACGGTCGCCGTCACCGGCGCCATGGCCCAGTCGAAACTGGGCACCACCCGGTCGATCACCGCGGCGCGGAACCGCTCCACGCGCGGGCTGTCGATGCGCCAGACCAGGAACAGCCCGATCAGGAACAGCACCAACAACGTCACACCCAGCCGCCGAAGCGGACCGATGAAGTCTTCGTCCTGTGAACGGTCTTTCGCCAAGGTCGCCCCTTGCCGTAACTCTCTGGTCTAGATGTACCAGACCGCCCGCGTCGGCGAAACGGTCCGGATCTCAGCTGTCGTAGTCGATGGCGTGGCGCAGCTGTTTTTCGTATTCCAGCGCCTTGCCGGTGCCAAGCGCCACGCAATTCAGGCTTTCATCGGCGATCGACACGGCCAGGCCGGTCTGTTCGCGCAGCGCCAGGTCCAGATCGCCCAGAAGGGCACCGCCCCCGGTCAGCATCACGCCGCGATCGACGATATCGGCCGCGAGGTCCGGCGGCGTGGCTTCCAGCGCGGTCATCACCGCCTCGCAGATCTGCTGGACCGGTTCGGCCAGCGCCTCGGCCACCTGGGCCTGGGTGATCTCGGTCTCCTTGGGCACGCCGTTCAAAAGGTCGCGCCCACGCACCTGCATCGACGCGCCGCGCCCGTCATCGGGCATCCGGGCGGTGCCGATCGAGGTCTTGATGCGTTCCGCCGTGCTTTCGCCCACCAGAAGGTTCTGCTGGCGGCGCAGGTAACTGATGATCGCCTCGTCCATCCGGTCGCCGCCCACACGGACCGACCGGGCATAGACGATGTCGCCCAGTGACAGCACCGCCACCTCGGTCGTGCCGCCGCCGATATCGACGACCATGTTGCCGGTGGGGTCGGTGATGGGCATGCCTGCGCCGATGGCCGCCGCGATGGGTTCGGCGATCAGCCCCGCCTTGCGCGCGCCCGCCGACAGCACCGACTGCCGGATCGCGCGTTTTTCCACCGGCGTGGCGCCATGGGGGACGCAGACGATGATCTTGGGCTTGGAAAAGGTCGAGCGCTTGTGAACCTTGCGGATGAAGTGCTTGATCATCTCCTCGGCCACGTCGAAATCGGCGATGACGCCTTCGCGCATGGGCCGGATCGCCTCGATCGAACCGGGCGTGCGACCCAGCATCAGCTTGGCGTCCTCGCCCACGGCCAGCACCTTCTTCTGGCCGTCCTTGACGTGATAGGCCACGACCGACGGCTCGGACATGATCACCCCACGCCCCTTGACGTAGACCAGCGTGTTCGCCGTCCCGAGGTCGATGGCCATGTCCGACGAGAACAGGCCCTGCAGGTTGCCCAAGATTGCCATTTGGTCGTGCTCCAAAGAAATTCGGCCCGCGACTCGCTTTGCGCAGGCTGGCGCTCCTTATAGGGCTGGGGGGCAAGGGGGAAAAGGGGTGCGCCCGCGCGAATGGGCGCATCCCCGTCAGGTCATCGGCAAAGTCACGCCGGTCGGGGTGCCGGGCCGATCAGGCGGCCCAGCCCAGCTTGTAGACATGGATCTCGAAGGTCGGGTGCATTTCCGCCCCGATCACGCCCGGTGCCGCGTGGCGATAGGTCGACCGCCAGTAGGGCTGGATGATCACGCCTTCCTCGCGCATGATCTCCTGCAGGCGGCGCATGGTCTCGCGGCGCGTGTCGGCATCGGCGATGGACAGCGCCTTGGCCAGCTCCTGGTCGAACTCCTCGTTCGAGAACGCGCTTTCGTTCCACGGCTCACCCGAGCGATAGGCCAGCGCGAGCACCTGCACGCCCAACGGGCGCTGGGCCCAGTCGGTGGTCGAATAGGGATACTTGGCCCAATCGTTCCAGAAGGTCGACCCGGGCAGGATCGTCCGCTTCACGTTGAAGCCCGCATCGCGCAGCTGGGCGGCGACCGCATCGGTCGTGTTGCGGCGCCAGTCGTCGTCGATCGAGATCAGCTCGTGTTCGAAATCGGCCATCCCGGCCTCTTCCATCAGGGCCATCGCGCCTTCGGGGTCATAGGTCGGCGCGGGCATCTCGGCATATTCCGGGTGGATCGGGCAGACATGGTGGTTTTCGGCCACGGTGCCCTGGTTCGAATAGCCCAGCTCGAGGCACACGGCGTTGTCCACGGCCATGGCCAGCGCGCGGCGCACGCGGGCATCGGCATAGGGCTGCATGCCGTCCACCTCGGCCTGCTGGTTGGGACGCACGACAAGCGTGTTGGCGGTGATGGCTTCGGTCTTGTCCCAGCCCAGCCCATCGAGGATGTCGATGAATTCGCCCAGCGATTCGTAAAGCATGTCCACCTCGCCATCCGAGGCGGCCACGGTGATCGTCGCCTTGTCGGTGCCGAAATCGATATACTCGATCCGCTCCAGCGCCGCTTCACCCACGACGCCCTTGCCCCACCATGCGTGATCGTCGTTGCGCACGAGCACGGCCCGTTCGCCCACGGAATACTCGCCCGGCAGGTAGGGCCCGGTGCCCACCGGGTTGTCGAGCGGGTTGCCCGAGAAGCCCAGGGGTACGATGGCCGCAGGATAGTCCGAGAAGCCGGCGATCAGCGTGATGTCCGGCGTCGACAGCGCCAGGCGCACGGTCAGCGGATCGACAACGGCGATCGCACCCTCGCGCGCGACGCCGGTCTCGGGATCCACAAGCGCCGACATGCGGCTGGCCATGGAATTGCCCTCGAACGCGGTCTCGCACCAGCGGGTGATATTGTGGGCCACATCCTCGGCGGTGAAATCGTCGCCGTTGTTCCAGGTCACGCCGGGGCGGACATTGAGCATGTATTCGGTCGCGTCCTCGTTGATCTCCCAGCTTTCCAGGAGCATCCCCGAGATCGAGCCGTCGCGGTTGTATTCCACCAGGTATTCCAGCCAGCCGCGGGTGTAGTTCGACATCTGCGGCCAGTCATAGCTGCGCGGGTCCTTGAGCGGGCGCACGGTGCTTTCGATCCGCAGCGTGCCGCCATCGGCCATGTGGCCTGCGGCCTGGGCGGGGGCCTCGAGGCCAAGCAGGCCATAGGCGGTGGCGCTCGCCACGCCGAGCGACGTGGCGCGGGTCAGGAATTCGCGGCGGGACATCTGCCCCTCTTTCGCCTCTTGGGCATAGGACAGAACGGCAGGATGCAGATGATCGGATTGGGCCATCAAAGGGCTCCTTTAAGGTATCTTCGGAAGGTGCGAAATTGCGTGCGCGTGCCCCGGGGGCGCAACAGTCCACGCAGAACCGGCAGCGGGTTCCGGGGTTGCGACGCACGACCAGTGGGTGCGCGGCCGCTGCCGTTAAGGTCATTAAACCGGAGCGTGCGGCCCGGTTCAACCGCTGTCCCGGGTCGGGCTCAGAAAAAGCCGTGTCGCCGACGGCACGCCCCGGCGCGCATGCCATCAAGGCCCAGGAGAAAAGGAAAAGGCGGCCCGCCATCGCGGACCGCCCCGTTGCCTACCCTGTGGTCTGTGATCTGTGCCCGATCAGGTCAGGTCACATCCTTGTAGCTGATTTCCTTCACATCCGTGCCGGTCTTCTCGCGGCGCACCAGAAGCCGGTTGAGCGCGTTGATATAGGCCCGGGCCGAGGCCACGACCGTGTCGGTATCCGCCGACTGGCCGGTGGCGATCATGCCGTCCTCTTCCAGCCGCACGCTCACGGTGGCCTGGGCATCGGTGCCCTCGGTCACGGCATGGACCTGGTAAAGCTGAAGCCGCGCCTTGTTCGGGTGCAGCTCGCGCACCGCCTTGAAGGTCGCATCGACCGGCCCGTCGCCCTGGCAGGACGCGCTGCGATCCTCGCCGTCGATCTCCATCTCGAGCGTCGCCTCGGCGGGGCCGCCGGTGCCGCACACGACCTTCAGGTTCACCATTTGCAGACGCTCGGCATCGCCATCGGTCGTGGCCGTCACAAGCGCCAGGATGTCGTCGTCAAAGACCTCTTTCTTGCGGTCGGCCAAATCCTTGAACCGCACGAAAATGTCCTTGAGCTGGTTGTCGCCCACCTCGACGCCCAATTCGCCCAGCTTGGCCCGAAGCGCGGCGCGGCCCGAATGCTTGCCCAGGGGCAGGGACGAGGATTTCAGCCCCACATCCTCGGGGCGCATGATCTCGAAGGTCTCGGCGTTTTTCAGCATCCCGTCCTGGTGAATGCCGCTTTCGTGGGCAAAGGCGTTCTTGCCCACGATGGCCTTGTTGAACTGCACCGGAAAGCCCGACACCGTCGCCACGCGGCGCGAGATATGCATGATCTTTTTCGTGTCGATATCGGTGTAATAGGGCATCACGTCGCCCCGCACCTTGAGCGCCATCACCACCTCTTCCAGCGCGGTGTTGCCCGCCCGTTCGCCCAGGCCGTTGATGGTGCATTCGATCTGCCGCGCGCCACCCGCGACCGCGGCCAGCGCGTTGGCGGTCGCCATGCCCAGGTCGTTGTGGCAATGCGTGGCGAACACCACCTCGTCCGCGCCGGGCACGGTGGCGATGAGGCGGCGAATGAGGTCTGCGCTTTCGCCCGGTTCGGTATAGCCCACCGTATCGGGGATGTTGATCGTGGTGGCGCCCGCCTTGATCGCGATTTCGATCACGCGGCACAGGTAATCCCATTCGGTGCGCGTGGCATCCATGGGCGACCATTGCACGTTATCGCACAGGTTGCGCGCATGGCTTACCGTCTGCTCGATCCGCTCGGCCATTTCGTCCATGGTCAGGTTCGGGATCGCGCGGTGCAGGGGCGAGGTGCCGATAAAGGTATGGATGCGGGGCTGGCCGGCGTGCTTTACCGCCTCCCAGCAGAGGTCGATATCGGGCAGCTGGGCACGGGCCAGACCGCAGATCACCGCGTTCTTGGAGCGTTCGGCGATCTCTTTCACCGCCCGGAAATCGCCCTCGGAGGCGATGGGAAAGCCCGCCTCGATGATGTCGACGCCCATATCGTCCAGCAGTTCTGCGATCTCGAGCTTTTCATCATGGGTCATGGTCGCGCCGGGGGATTGTTCACCGTCGCGCAGGGTGGTGTCGAAGATCACCACGCGGTCTTTGCCAGCCTCTTGGCCAGCGTCCCGGCCCGTGTCTTGGCCAGCCGGTTTGGTCGTATCGGTCATGTCGGTATCTCTTTGATGTGTCTGTCCAAAGCCTGTGGCGCGATCGCAATGCCCTCTGAGCGGACGCGCCGGGACGGCACGCTCAGAGGCGGCTTAGGACGAGCAGACCCAGCGCCGCAAGGGGGCGGCGTGCGAAAAGCGCAGTATGGACAATCCGGGTCATGGCCCAACCCTACACCCGGGCGGCATGGCAGGGAAACCCAAAAATTGCGGTCCCGTCCATGCCTGTACCCGATCGGTGCGTATGGACCGCAGCAGGCGGATTGACCGCAGGTCCGGATGCCTTAGCTCGCATCTCATGATTGATGCATTGGTAATCGGGGCCTCGGGCGGCATCGGACGCGCGGTGGCCCGGGAAATGAAAGCGCGGGGCGGCAATGTCACGACCCTGTCGCGGGCCGAGGACGGTCTCGACGTGACCGATCCGGCCAGCGTGGAACGCGTGATGGGGTCGCTGACCGGTCCGTTCCAGACGGTCTTCATCTCGGTGGGCATTCTGGCGCCCGATGGGGCTGCGCCGGAAAAGCAGCTTTCGGCCATCGACCCCGCCACCATGGCGCGGGTCTTTGCGGTCAATACCATCGGGGTCGCCCATCTGATGACCCATCTTCCCCGTCTTCTGCCGAAACGCGGCCGGTCGGTCACGGGGGTTCTGACTGCGCGGGTGGGCTCCATCGGTGACAACAAGATGGGCGGCTGGTACTCCTACCGCGCGTCAAAGGCCGCGCTGAACCAGATCGTCCACGGTGCCGCGGTCGAGCTGGGCCGGTCCCACCGCGATGCCATCGTGTCCGCGCTGCACCCCGGCACGGTCGATACGGACTTCACCGCAGGCTATGACACGAAACACGGCAAGTCTTCGCCTGCCCAGGCCGCATCCGACCTTTGCGACGTGATGGAGCGGCTGATTCCCGAGCAATCGGGCGGCTTTTTCGACTATTCCGGTGCGGAGATCCCCTGGTGAGCCGATTGATCCTCGTGCTGGGCGACCAGCTGTCGCCCGAGCTGTCGGCACTGCGCGAAGGCGACAAGTCAAAAGATACGGTCGTCATGGCCGAGGTGATGGACGAGGCCAGCTATGTCCGTCATCACCCTAAGAAGATCGCCTTTGTCTTTGCGGCCATGCGCAAATTCGCGGCCCAACTGCGCGATGACGGTTGGGACGTGCGGTACACGGAACTGGACGATACCGCGAACGGGGGCTCGATCCCCGGTGAGCTTTTGCGCCGGGCCGAGGACACCGGCGCAGACGAGGTGATTGCGACGGAACCCGGCGAATGGCGCCTGATCGAGGCACTGAACGACGCGCCGGTCAAGGTTCGGCAGCTATCCGACGACCGCTTCCTCGCCTCGCATAACGAATTCGAGCGCTGGGCCAAGGGCCGCAAGGCGCTGCGGATGGAGTATTTCTACCGCGACATGCGCCGCAAGACGGGTCTTTTGATGGAGGGCGACGACCCGGTCGAGGGCAAGTGGAATTTCGACCACGACAACCGCAAACCCGCCCCTGACGAGGTCGATTTCGGCGGGCCCATGCGGTTCGAGCCCGACGAGACGGTCGAGGCGGTGCTGGACCTGGTCGAGCGGCAGTTCCCCGACAATTTCGGCCGTCTGCGCCCCTTCTGGTTCGCCACCGACCGAGGGCAGGCCCGCCGGGCGCTGAGCCATTTCATCACCCACGCGCTTCCCAAGTTCGGCGATTTCCAGGACGCGATGCTGGACGACAACCGCTTTCTCTACCACGCGATCATCTCGCCTTACCTGAACGCGGGGCTGCTGACGCCGTTGGAAATCTGCAAGGCGGCAGAGCAGGCCTACACGGACGGCCAGGCGCCCATCAACGCGGTCGAAGGGTTCATTCGCCAGATCATCGGCTGGCGCGAATATGTGCGCGGTATCTATTTCCTCGAAGGGCCAGACTATCCGCGCCGCAACGCGCTCAACCACCAGCGCGCGCTGCCCGATCTCTACTGGGGCGGCGAGACGCAGATGCGCTGCCTGTCCAAGGCCGTGGAACAGACCCGCGACGAGGCCTATGCCCACCATATTCAGCGGCTTATGGTGACGGGCAATTTCGCGCTGCTGGCGGGTGTGAACCCGACCGAGCTGCATCACTGGTATCTGCGGGTCTATGCCGACGCCTATGAATGGGTCGAGGCGCCGAATACAGTGGGCATGAGCCAGTTCGCCGATGGCGGCATCATCGCGTCAAAGCCCTATGTCTCAAGCGGGTCCTACATCAACCGCATGTCGGACCACTGCAAGAAATGCGCCTATTCCGTGACCAAGAAGACGGGCGAGGGCGCATGCCCCTTCAACCTGCTCTACTGGCATTTCATGGAGCGCCACCGCGACCGGTTCGGCAAGAACCCCCGCATGGGCCAGATGTACGCCACCTGGGACCGGATGGACCCGGACCGGCGCGAGAAGGTGCTGAAAGAGGCCGATGCGTTCCTCGACCGGCTGTCGGCGGGCGAGGCGGTCTGATCAAACGCAAATACGCCCGGCCACCGGGACACGAACCGGGGCCGGGCGTCTGCTTTTCGGTCACTGGCCTCTATGAGAAGGACAGCCCGCCTCAGGGTTTGATATAGGTAAAGCCCGCCTGCTGGAGCCGCGACAGCTCGGCCACGCCCGAGGCCACGATGTCGTCCTCCCACACATCGTAGAGATCGTCGGAATAGCTGATGTCACGGCCAACCAGCGTGTTGTTGCAGACATGGAACGACACCTTCTGCGATTTCAGGCTGCCGATCACCGTCTGCAGAGTCTCGTCGGACTTGGCCGACTGGACCAGCCCCACGCCGTTGCCATGCATCACCACCTTGACCTCGAGGTTCTCGGCGCCGACGGCGTTGATATGGTTCTGGATGTTGCGCATGGCACCGCGATAGGCCTTGTCGCCGTCACCGCCCGGGTAGTTGATGTGATAGACGACCTTTTGCTTGCCGTACCCGTCAGCCTGGGCCGTACCGGTCACGGCCGCAAGGGCGAAAAGCCCCAGGCACAGCACCGACAAAAGACGTGTGAAATATGTCATGTGTTCCTCCCGTTTTGACACCGGACGGCTGAGGCCGCCTCTGTGCAGATCAGGATGACAGGGCCGCAGCGTGCCGATAGCCCGCGATCCCCCGTGATTTCTGCCGGTTCTTGACAGGGGAAAACCCTGGGTTTCGCCCGTCAGGCGTCGGGTGCGCGGGCCAGATCGCCCGCGGCGGCCACCAGTTGGGCGGCCGAGCGGGCATCGAACTTGCGCAACAGGTTGGTACGGTGAAACTCCACCGTCTTGGGGCTGATGCCCAGATCCTTGGCGATCTCCTTGGTCGACAGACCCTTGCCGATCAGCACCAGCACCTGCCGCTCGCGGCGTGTGAGAGTGATCGCATCGCCACCGTCGCCCCCGTCGCCGGGCGCGGTGGGCTCGGACGGATGCGTGACGGGCAGGCGGGCCCGGCTCAGGGCCCAGAACACGCCCCCGATGGCGAGGATCCCGCCCAAGGATACGGCCATGGCCGCCCAAACGCCAAGGGGCAGGGCCGTTTGGCCCGCGGCGGGGGCAGCCGAGCCCCCATCCGCCTGCGCCGCGCCATAGGCAGACACGAGGTCGCGCGCGGCATGGTAGCTGACAGGCGCGCCCCACAGGTCGATCAGGCCCGACGGCGCGGCACGGCTTTGCAAAAGCGCCAGCGCCACCGCGTCGCGCAAGGCCGGGTCCGTCCCCGACAGAGCGACAAAGGGCCATTCGGGATAAAGCCGCGTGCTGACCGCATCCGCATAGGTATAGGTCGCATTGGCGTTGAGCGCCCGGAGCTGTCCGGCCGCGATCCGCCCCTCGGCGACCATGGTCTCGATCAGCCCCGAGCGGACGATGCCGATATCGGTCTCACCGGCCAGCACGGCTTCGACGATGCGATCCTGTGGAAAGCCCGCAAAGGTCAGCGCGTCCGGCGCGATGAAAAGGTCGATCCCCTGGTCGCGCGCCGCGGCCCAGGCCATCTGGAATCCGCCGAAGGCCTGCGGGGCCACGGCGGCGACACGCGCGCCCGACAGCGCCGACAGGTCAGTGGGCCCGGACCGGTCGGACCGCGTGAACAGCACGCTGCCATACTCGGTGCTGTAGCTGCCATCGGACAAGCGCCGGGCGCGGGTGGCGATCACGCTCATCGGGTAGTGGTCCGACAGGGTCAGGAAATGGCCCGGATTGGTCACCAGGAACTCGAGCCCGCCCGCCTCGATCAGCGGCGCGGCCGAGCCCAGCGTCACGGGCACCAGCCGCACGGGGCGGTCGGGCAGGGCGGCGTCTAGATAGGCGGCCAGCGGCTGCCAGCCCGACTGCTCGGCGCTCCAGCCGCGATGGGCGAGGATCCCGATCCGGACCGGAGGTGTCTCTTGCGCCCGAAGCGCGCGACCGTCTGAAAAGGGCAAAGGCGCGGCCAGCAGGGCCAGCGCCGCCAGCAGGAGCAGGGCCGCGAAACGAAACGGGACCGGATGACGCCGCAGCCTAGTTCTCCGTCGCGGCATCCTCTGCCGCATCTGCCGCATCCGCGCCGCCATCGGTCAACGCGCCGTTTTCCCAGGTGCCGCTGGCCTCTTCGCCGCTGGCATAGCGCATGGTGCCGGTGCCCTGCCGCTTGCCTGCGCGGAACATGCCTTCGTAGACATCGCCATTGGCGTAGGTGGCCACGCCCTGGCCCGAGATCTCGCCGTTCTGCCACGCACCACGGTAGGTGAAGCCGTCGGGCATGGTGATCGTGCCGGTGCCGTGGCGCTGGCCATCGGCGAATTCACCCTCGTAGACGGTGCCGTCGGGATAGACCGCCTTGCCGGTGCCGTGGCGCTGGCCGTTCAGCCATTCGCCCTCGTAGCGGTAGCCGTCGGCATAGGTCATCACCCCGTAGCCGTGGTTCTTGGCATCCTTGAAGCTGCCCTCGTAGACCAGCCCGTTGGTGTAGGTCGCGGTGCCCTGGCCGTCGATCACGCCGGCGACCCAGGACCCTTCGTAGGTCGAACCGTCGGCATAGGTGATCTTGCCCTCGCCATCGGGCAGGTCGGCGCGGAACTGCCCCTCGTAGACCGAGCCGTCGGGATAGGTCATGGTGCCCGTCCCCTCGATCTGGCCCGACATCCACTGGCCTTCGTAGCGGTAGCCGTCTTGGCCCACGAACACGCCCTGGCCCTGGCGTTTGTCGTCCTGGAACTGGCCTTCGTAGGTGTCGCCATTGGCATAGGTCACGCGGCCCTGGCCCTGGCGCTGGCCGGCGACCAGCTCGCCCTCGTAGACATCGCCATTGGGCTGGGTGAGCGTGCCGGTGCCGTCGATCTGGCCCGCCTTCCAGGTGCCTTCGTAGACCAGCCCGTCGGGCATGGTCAGCGTGCCTTGCCCTTCGCGCGCGCCGCGGACGATCTCGCCGTCATAGACGGCGCCGTCGGGATAGGTGATCTTGCCGATCCCTTCCTTGACGCCGTTCACCCAGTCGCCTTCGTAGACATAGCCGTTGGGGCTCTGCATCCGGCCCTTGCCGTGATGCATGGCATTGCGGAACTGGCCCTCGTACCGGGTGCCGTTGGCGTATTGCGCGACCCCCTGTCCGGTGATCTTGCCGTCGACCCACTCGCCCTCGTAGATGCCGCCATCGGAAAAGACGATCTTGCCGAAGCCCTCGGGCTTGCCCTTGGCAAAAGTGCCTTCGTAAACCGATCCGTTGGGAAAGCGCGCAACGCCTTCGCCGCGGATCTCGCCCTCGACCCAGTCGCCGGTATATTCATAGCCGTTGGGTAGCCGATAGGTGCCGGTGCCGTGCTGCAACCCGTCCTTGAACGTGCCCTCGTAGACGCCACCGTCATCATACTGCTTGGTCTGGACATCGCCGTCCTGCGCCCAGGCCGCGCCCGCAAGCGCGACCGTAAGGGCCAGTGTTGCGACCTGGGATGCAACCCGTGCGAATGCTGCCGATCTGCGTGTCATGTGATGCCCGTTTGCCCGTGCGGCCCTGCCGCGTCCCTTGGGTGGAAACCTATGCGACGGCCCGGCCCGTGACAACGGGGTATGTCCCCCGGCGCGGTGTCCGGCGGGCTTTCCCTCGGCCTGCGATCTGCTACATGGGGGCGGAGTTTCGCAGGAGCGATGCATGCCCGACCGTTTCCGCCTGACGCTGGCGCAACTGAACCCGACCGTCGGGGATATCGACGGAAATTGCGCCAGAATCCGGTCGGCCTGGGCGGTGGGCCGCGACGCGGGCGCCGACATGGTGGCCCTGCCCGAGATGTTCGTGGCGGGCTACAACCCGCAGGATCTGTCGCTGAAGCCGGTCTTTCACCAGGCCTGCATGGCCGCGGTGGACCAGCTGGCACTGGACTGCGCCGAGGGGCCCGCGCTTGCCGTGGGCGCACCCTATATCGAGGGCGCGCGGCTCTATAACGCCTACTACATCCTCCAGCGCGGCCATGTCAGCGCCACCGTCCTCAAGCATCACCTGCCCAACACCAAGGTTTTCGACGAAGAACGCGTGTTCGACAGCGGGCCCGTGACCGGGCCGTATGTGGTGGGCGACATGCGCATCGGCTCGCCCGTCTGCGAGGACGCATGGTACCCGGACGTGGCCGAGACCCTGGCCGAAACCGGGGCCGAGCTGCTGCTGGTGCCCAACGGCTCGCCCTATTACCGTGGCAAGCTGGACATCCGGCAGAACCTCATGGTGGCCCGCACGGTCGAGACCGGTCTGCCACTTGTCTACCTGAACATGGTGGGCGGGCAGGACGACCAGATCTTCGACGGCGGGTCTTTCGTGCTGAACCGCCACGGCGCGCTGGCGCTGCAAATGCCGCTGTTCGAAGAGGCCGTGGCCCATGTGGATTTCACCCGCGGCGACGACGGCTGGCAGGCCGAGCGCGGCGCGATGGCCCATATCTCCGACACGATGGAGCAGGATTATCAAGCCATGGTGCTCGCCTTGCGCGACTACATGGCCAAGACCGGGTTCCAGAAGGTGCTTCTGGGCCTTTCGGGCGGTGTCGACAGCGCGATCGTGGCCACCATCGCGGTCGATGCGCTGGGGGCCGAGAACGTGCGCTGCGTGATGCTGCCCTCGGAATACACCTCGGCCCATTCTCTCGAGGATGCCGAGGCCGTGGCCAAGGCCCTGGGCTGCCGCTATGACTACGTCCCCATCTCGGGCCCCCGCGCCGCCGTGACCGAGGCGCTTGCGCCGCTGTTCGAGGGCACCGAGGAAGGCCTGACCGAGGAAAACATCCAGTCCCGCCTGAGGGGCCTTCTACTCATGGCGCTGTCGAACAAGTTCGGCGAAATGCTGCTGACCACCGGCAACAAGTCCGAGGTCGCCGTGGGCTATGCCACGATCTATGGCGACATGTCGGGCGGCTACAACCCGATCAAGGATCTTTACAAGACCCGCGTCTTCGACATCTGCCGCTGGCGCAATGCCCATCACCGCGACTGGATGATGGGACCCGAACACGCGCCCATCCCCCAGCGCGTGATCGACAAGCCCCCCAGTGCCGAGCTGCGCGACGACCAGAAAGACAGCGACTCGCTGCCCGATTACCCGGTGCTGGACGGCATCCTCGAGATCCTGGTGGACCGTGACGGCTCCGTCGCCGATTGCGAGGCGGCAGGCTATGACCGCGCCGATGCCAAAAAGGTCGAGCATCTGCTTTATATCAGCGAATACAAACGCTTCCAGGCGGCCCCCGGGGCCCGGCTCAGCCCGCGGGCCTTCTGGCTCGACCGGCGCTACCCGATCGTGAACCGCTGGCGCGACGACGGCTGACACCTCTGCATCGTCGCACAGGCCCTTTGCGCCTGCGGCGTGGTTTCTGCGTATGCGAGGGCCCACTTTTGCCCGAGGACAAAGGAGGCCTGACATGACCCAACCGAAAATCGCGATCATCTACTATTCGACCTACGGCACCAACCACGCCATCGCTGAAGAGGCAAAGCGCGCGGCCGAAGCGGCAGGCGCCGACGTGCGCCTGCGCCGCATTGCCGAAACCGCGCCCGACGAGGTCGTGGCCGCACAAGAAGCCTGGAAGACCCAGGCCGAGAAAACTGCCGATATCCCGGTCGTCAGCCACGAGGACATGGAATGGGCCGATGGCTATTTCTTCTCCTCGCCCACGCGCTTCGGCAACGTGGCAAGCCAGATGCGCAGTTTCATCGACACTCTCGGCCCGCTCTGGATGGACGGCAAGCTGGCCAACAAGACAGTCACCGCCACCACCAGCGCGCAGAACCCCCATGGCGGTCAGGAAACCACGCTGATGGGGCTTTACACGAGCTTCATGCATTGGGGCGCGCTCCTCGTCGTGCCGGGCTTCACCGACCCGATCCAGTTCGAGGCAGGCGGCAACCCCTACGGCGTGTCGGTCACCGCCGGCGCTTTCGGGGACAGCCAGAAAAAGGCCGTGGCGCACCAGGCCAAGCGGCTTGTGGATGTGACGGCCCGGCTGCTGGCCGGTCAGGACGCGTCTGCCGAACAGCAGGCGGCCTGAGTGCACAGCCCGGTTACAGCCCCGTCTACAGGGCTGTGACCGGGCACGCTGATACAAGCCGCAGCGCATCGTCGCTGCGGCACAAATCCGTCCCGGGGGTCATCACCGTCGCACTGGCCGCAGCCGATCCGTGCGCCAGCGCATCGCTCAGGCCCAGCCCGCGCGACAGGGCAAGCGTGAACGCCCCCACGAAACTGTCCCCCGCCCCGATCTTCGAGACGACGGGCACATCGGCCGCCTCCACATGCCAGCGCGCGTCGCGAGTGGCCGCCACCGACCCGTCGGGACCCCGCGCCACGATCACCGTCTCGGCCGCGCCCGCCGCCACGCGTTCCGCCGCGAACCGGGCGCTGTCCGCAGGCTCGGGCAGGGGGCAGCCGGCCATCTCTTCGGCCTCGGCATGGTCCATCCGCAGCACCGACAGCGGCGCGTCGCCCGCGCAAAACGCCGCGAGGACCGGGCCCGAGGTGTCGGCGACGATGCGCCAGCCATGGGCGTCGAGCTGCCGGGTCAGGCGAACAGCGTGATCCGGCGTCAGCCCCGGCGGCAGGCTGCCGGACAGCACCGCAAACCCTGCAGGCGCCCCGCCGGGGACGCCCCCAGCGGCACCCTCTGGCAGGGCGGCGCACAGTCGGTCGAAATCAGTCTCGGCCCAGACGGGGCCGGGTAGGACAAACCGGTACTGTGCCCCGCTGACGCCTTCGGTCACCGCAAAGCTGATCCGCGTCTCGCCAGACACCGCAAAGGGCAAAAGCGTCAACGCCTGAGCGCGCAAAAGCGCCTCGAGGCCGGCACCAGTGGGCCCGCCAAGCGCCACCAGCGCAGTGCTGTCGCCGCCCAGCCGCTGGATCACGCGTGAGACATTGACGCCGCCGCCGCCCGGGTCGGTCTTGGGCTGGGTGCAGCGCAGCTTGGGCCCGGGCACGACCTCGGGCGTGGCCACAGCGAGGTCGAGCGCGGGATTGAGGGTCAGGGTCAGGATCGAGGTCATGACACCGAGTCTGCCCGCAGGCCGCGCCGCCGCCAAGGCAAAAACGTGCCGTCGTCTGTGTGTCGGTTATGCCTTAATCTTGCCACAAATTTGCCGATAATCAGGCCAAATCGAGCAGATCCGGGCGCCAAGACCCGGCTTTTTGCGTTTGCGCACCGCAGACGAGGCAGGCCATGGGCTATAATATCAGCGAAACCACCGGCGCGAGCGGTGGCGGATCGGCGGGTCTGGACACCTGGACCTTAAACGTCACCCTGAACGGCACGGGTGTGACGACCGTCAGCGGTGATTTCGACGAAATTCCCCTCGGCGGCGGAGGCGCCACCGAGGCCTCGAATGGCTACAGCGTCGGTGCGCCGAGCACGAGCGACTTCGGCACGATCACGTCCTTCAATGCTGCGGACGGCACCTTTACCTTTACCATCGACCGCGCGGCGGTTTTTGATTCCGGGTCCGACCAGACCGTCACCTTTACCGTGACCGGCGACGATGGCGGTGCCAGCGATACGGACACGGTGATCCTCAACCTGCTGATCTGCGTGGCTCGGGGCACCCTGATCGAGACCGCGTCCGGCCCCGTGCCGGTCGAAGACCTGCGCCGGGGCGACATGGTCCGCACCGCCGATGGCCGCGCGCAGCCCGTGCGTTGGATCGGGTCCCGCCGCGTCTCCGCGTTCGAGCTGGCGCGCGATCCGGCGCTGCACCCGGTTCGGATCACCGCAGGTGCCCTTGGCGCGGGGCGTCCCGCGCGCGATCTCCTGGTCTCGCCCCAGCACCGCGTCCTGATCGAGGACTGGCGCGCAGAGCTGATGTTCGGCGAAGGGGCGGTGCTGGTCCCGGCCAAGGCGCTTGTGGACGGCACCAGCGTGCGCATTGAAGCCGGCCTGAACAAGGTCGAGTATTTCCATGTGCTTTTCGACGCCCACGAGATCATGCTGACCGAGGGCCTGCCGACCGAAAGCTTCCACCCGGGGCAATACGCGCTGCGCGAGATGGACCGGGCCGCCCGGGACGAGGTGCTGCGCCTGTTTCCCGACCTCGCGGACGGGCAGGGCGTGCCGCCCACCGCCTGCATGGCCCTGCGCCCTTGGGAGGGGCGCCTGTTGCGGGGCGCTCTGGCCGATCGGGCCGATGGTGTCGCACTGGATCTCAGGATGGCCTCGTGACCGCGAAGACCGACAGCCTGGGGCATGTGTTGCCCGATGTGGAAACACCGGGGCCCGAACGGCTGCGCGCCTATGGCGACATGATGTTCCTGGCCTTCCGCAGCCCGCGTCACGCCCGGATGTCCACCGCGCTCTTGCGCAGTTACCTCGAACCGCCGCTAGTGCAGGGCAGCTTTCGTCTGTTCCGCTTCGACGGAGTGCCGCGCGGTGCCTTCACCTGGGGCCATTTCGGACCCGAGGCCGAGCGCAAGCTGGTGACCGGAGAGCCGTTGTCACCCGAGGATTGGACCAGCGGCGACAGGCTTTGGATCGTGGATATCCTCGCACCCTATCGCGGCCTGACCCAGGGGATCGTGCGCTGGATCATGCAGCCCGGCCAGTTCACCGACCGCGACTTCCTGTTCCGCCGCGTGGGCGAGGATGACCGGACCCGGCGCATCGTCCATATCGATTTCCAACGGGACAAGCTGGCAAAGGTGCTGCGCGAGGAGGATATCCTGTCTCGGACCGCTTGAGGCCGGCACATTTCGGCAAGGAAAGGCCCGGAAGCGTCCAACGTTTCCGGGCCGTTGTCGTTCAAAGCATCGGGGCCGCCCGGTGGGCAGACGACCCCGCGCCGATGCCGGGATCAGAGCATCAACTGATAGCTTGTGGGGACGTAGCGGAAGCCGTCGCCATCGGCCTCGACAAAGCCCGTGCCGGGGAAGGGCATGTGGTAGCCCACGAAGGGGATCTTGTCCGCGGCCAGCATCCCCAGGACGCGGCGGCGGGTCGCAGCCGCGGCGGCCTTGTCCATGTCAAAGCGCACTTCCCAATCCGGGTAGGCCAGCGACCAGACGTAGTGGTTGGCGAAATCCGCGGCGATCAGCAGCTGTTCGCCCTCGCTTTCCAGCATGTAGGTCATGTGGCCCGGCGTGTGGCCAAAGGCGGCCATCGCGGTGATGCCCGAGGCGACGCTACCGCCATCGTCGAGCATGGTCATCTGCTCGGCCAGGGGCGCGACCTTGCCCTGGAAACCTTCGTTGTCGGTCTGCGACCAGGCGTCGAACTCGGCCGCGCCGGTCACATACCGCGCGTTCGGGAAGGTCACGCCCGCGTCGCCCGCGATGCCGCCGATATGATCGCCATGCATGTGCGTCAGCACCACCACGTCGACCTGGTCGGGCGTATAGCCCGCGGCTGCCAGCGCGCCGGTGATGCCATCGGGGTTGAGCCCGGTGTCGAACAGCACCAGCTCGGACCCGGTGTTCACGATGGTCGGCGTAAAGAAGAACTGCGCCACATCCGTGGGGATGTTCGCGGCCTCGGAGGCTGTGGCGAACGCGTCCTCGCTCACGTTCAGGCCGAAGATCTGCTGCGGGTTCTCCACCGGCCGCGTGCCCGCCAGCATGGTCGTCACCTCGAACCCGCCCAGAACGACGCGGTTCGCGGTGGCGGGGGCTGCGCCCATCATCGGCGCACCGGCCTGGGCCAGCGGGGCCATGGCGGCGGTCAGGGGCAGGGCGGCGGCCCCGGTCAGGGCCTTGCGTCGGGTCATCTTGAAGGGGGTCACTGGGGTCTCTCCTCGCTTTGGGTGGTGCCCTGCGGCAAAATAGCGCAAAATATCACGCGCAAAGTGCGGAAATCGCGAATGATGCATGCGCTCGCGCACATGTGACGCACGGATCGCGGTCGGAGGTCCCATGGCCGAGTACAAGACGCAGCCCACCGGGGCCGATGTCGCGGCCTATCTCGACGCGGTCGCGCCGGATGCCCGGCGGCGTGACGCCCATCGCCTGAACGCCCTGTTTCAAGAGGTCACGGGATGGCAACCGCAGATGTGGGGCCCGTCGATGGTCGGTTATGGGTGCTATGACTATACCTATGAAAGTGGCCGCTCCGGTCACTCACTGGCCACCGGCTTTGCACCGCGCAAGGCCAACCTGTCGATCTACATCATGCCGGGCTATGCCGATTTCGGTAGTATTCTCGAGGAGCTTGGCCCTCACAAGATGGGCAAGAGCTGCCTCTACATCACACGGCTCGACCGGGTGAACGAAGACGCGTTGCGCCGCCTGATCCGCGCTGGGCTTGACGATCTGGCGGCCCGCTGGCCGGTCTACCCGGCGTGATCATTCCCACCAGCGGTCGATGGTGGCGATATCGTCGTCCGACCAGCCGAAATGATGCGCGAATTCATGCACCGTGACATGGGCCACAAGATCGGCCAGGTCGATATCCCCGCGGTCGCGCCACTCGGCCAGGATCGGCTCGCGAAAGAGCCACACGGTGTCCGGACCCATCGGCTGATCGAAGACTGATTTCTCGGTCAGCGGGATGCCATCGTAAAGCCCCGTCAGCTCCAGCGGGTCATCCATGTCGAGATCGCGCAGGAACTCTTCAGGCGGCCAGTCCACCACCTGTAACGCGACCTCTTGCGCCTTTTCGGCAAAGGGGGCCGGGAAGGCGGCAATCGCCTGGCGCGCAATGGCATAGAAACTGTCGATGTCGGTCGCGGTCATGGCCCGTGGGTATACGCCCGCCAGCCCCCGCCCGCCATGGACAAAGCCCGGCCCTTGTGAAAAACGGACGCGCACAGGAGACACGCCCATGACCACCACCCGTTTCGCCCCGTCGCCCACCGGCTATATCCATGTCGGCAACCTGCGCACCGCGCTGTTCAACTACCTGATCGCGCGGAAGGCCGGCGGCACCTTCATCCTGCGCATTGACGACACCGATCCCGAGCGGTCGAAAGAGGACTACGTCGACGCCATCAAGGAAGACCTCGACTGGCTGGGCCTGCATTGGGACCGGGTCGAGCGGCAGTCCGAGCGGCTGGACCGCTACGCCGAGGCCGCCGACCGCCTGCGCGAGATGGGGCGGTTCTACGAGTGTTTCGAGACCCCGACCGAGCTGGACCTCAAGCGCAAGAAGCAGCTGAACATGGGCAAGCCCCCGGTCTATGACCGCGCGGCACTTGCCCTGTCGGACGCCGAGAAAGATACGCTGCGCGCCGAACGCGGGCAGGGGCATTGGCGCTTCAAGCTCGATCACGAGCGGATCGAATGGGTCGATGGCATCCTGGGCGATATCTCCATCGACGCGGCCAGCGTGTCGGACCCGGTGCTGATCCGGGGCGATGGGCAGGTGCTTTATACGCTTGCCTCGGTCGTCGACGACACCGAGATGGGCGTGACCCATGTGGTGCGCGGATCGGACCACGTGACGAACACCGCGACCCAGATCCAGATGATCCGCGCGCTGGGGGCCGAGCCGCCCGCCTTCGCCCACCATTCGCTGCTGACCGGCCCCCAGGGCGAGGCGCTGTCGAAACGCCTGGGCACGCTCAGCTTGCGCGACCTGCGCGCGCGCGGCGTGGAACCCATGGCACTTCTGAGCCTGATGGCGCGCCTGGGCTCGTCCGACCCGGTCGAGCTGCGCGGGTCCGTGGACGAGCTGGTCGAGGGGTTCGACATCTCCCGCTTCGGAGCGGCGCCCACGAAATTTGACGAGAACGACCTGTTCCCGCTCACGGCCCGGCATCTGCACGCACAACCGCTCGACGCCGTGCGCGCGGAGATTGCCGCGCTGGGCGTGCCCGATGACCTGGCCGAGCGGTTCTGGACGGTTGCCCGCGAAAACATCACCACCCGTGCGGACCTGGCCGGCTGGTGGGCGATGATGCGCGACGGGGCCGATCCGGTCATTGCCGACGAGGACCGCAATTTCGTGGCCGAGGCGATGGCGCTTTTGCCCGAGCCGCCCTATGACGATCAGACTTGGGCCACATGGACGGCCGCTGTGAAGGACAAGACCGGCCGCAAGGGCAAGGGGCTTTTCATGCCGCTGCGCCTGGCGCTCACCGGCCAGCCAAGGGGCCCCGAGATGGCCGACCTGATGCCGCTTCTGCAACACGTTCGGGCAAAACACGGCTGATCCCGGGGCGCGCGCCCGCCACAAAGGCAAAAGGCGTTTCGAAACGCCTTTTCCAAGGGTCTTCGAAGACCATTGCCGCCCGGACCGGTCCGTCGCGCGCCCGTTCGGTCCGGTGTGCGCGGTGAAATCTCGTCTCCCGCCCAAGGACCGGCTGTGCTAGCTGGATCGGGACAGGGGGCGGAATGGCACGGACTGACGCACAGACACAGGAACCGAACCGAACGCAGGCGCGCTTTCTCGAAGGCGGTCTTTTCCGCCATGTGACGGTGATGAGCCTGACGGCCTCGCTGGGCATGATGGCGATCTTCGCGGTCGATTTCATCGACATGGTCTTCATCGCCATGCTGGGCCGCGCGGAACTGGCGGCGGCCGTGGGCTATGCGGCCTCGATCCTCTTCTTCACCACGTCGTTCGGCATCGGCATGGCGATCGCCGCCGCCGCCCTCGTGTCGCGCGCCCTGGGCAGCGGGGATGGCGACCTGGCGCGCACCAAGGCCTCGAACGCGCTGATCCTGGGCGTGATCGCGGCCGCGCTTTTCGCCGCCGCCGTCTGGGTCAGCCTTGGCCCGCTCGTCCGGCTTCTGGGCGCCACGGGCGAGACCGAGAACCTGGCGATCCACTACTTGCAGATCATCGTGCCGACCCTGCCGTTCCTTGTGGCGGGCATGATGGGCAGCGCGATCCTGCGGGCCCATGGGGCGGCCAAGGCGGCGATGTGGGCCACGCTCTGGGGCGGGATCGTGAACGCGGTGCTGGATCCGATCCTGATTTTCGGCGCCGGGCTCGACCTGACGGGCGCGGCCATCGCCAGCGCGGCGGCGCGGGTGGCCATCGCCTTTGCCGCGCTCTGGCCGATCTTTCGTCACCACGGCGGGCTGGTCCGGCCCACGCTGCCCCAGATCACGGCGGACCTGCGCCCGGTCTTCGCCATTGCTCTGCCCGCGATCCTGACCCAGCTCGCTACGCCCGTGGGCCAGGCCTATGTCACCCGTGCCATGGCCGAGTTCGGAGAGGCCGCGGTGGCGGGCATGGCCATCGTGGGCCGCCTGACGCCGCTGTCTTTCGCGGTGATCTTCGCGCTGTCGGGCGCGGTGGGACCGATCATCGGCCAGAATGCCGGGGCCGAGCGGGCCGACCGGGTGCGTGGCGCCTTCCGCGCGGCGATGCTCTTTGCAGGCATGTATGTCGTCGCAGTGTCGGTCCTTCTGTTCGTGTTGCGCGGACCCATCGCGGCGCTTTTCGGGGCCGAGGGGCTCACGCGCGAGATCGTGTTCCTGTTCTGCGGGCCGCTGGCGCTCTTTTTCTATTTCAACGGCGTGCTTTTCGTGGCGAACGCGGCCTTTAACAACCTGGGCCGCCCGTTCTGGTCCACGGCACTGAACTGGGGGCGGCATACGCTGGGCACGGTGCCGCCGGTGATGCTGGGCGCCTGGTGGCTGGGCGCGCCCGGCGTGCTGATCGGGCAGGCGCTGGGCGGGGTCCTGTTCGGCGTGCTGGCGGTGGTGCTGGCACGGCTGCTGATGGCCGAGCCCCGGATCGCGCCCGCGCGGGACCCAGCCTTCACCCGGCTGGTGCGTCAGACGCAGCTGTTCTTCAGCCGACGGTAACCCGCGGCGCGGTCAGAGCCGCGCCTTGTCGCTGTCGAGCGCCAGCGCGGCCTGCGCATGATCCTTGGGATAGGCCGCCAGGCGCTGCGTCGCGGCCTGCCAACCCGGGGCGCCACGGCTGCCCAGCCGGTCCAGCGCGAAGATAAGCCGCTGCGCCACTTCGATACAGCCCGCACCATCGCGCGCTATGGGGGCAAAGGCCGCGTCGAACAGCTGATCGGCGATGATCTCGGGCACATGAACCCGGTCAAAGCGCGGTGCGGGCATGGCTACGTCGCGCGGCCGGCCGAACTGCCACAACAGCCCCTCGAGCCGCGCGAGCGCCTCGATCGCGGTGCCGGGGTCGTTGACGCCGGGGGACATGGCGCGCTGGCCGATCTCGGAGAGCACGGTCAGTCCATAGCGGGCATCCTGTTCGAAGGTGCGTTCGGTCCCCAGCGTGAAGAAGCCGGCGTAGGGTGCGGGATCGCTGTCCTCGGGCAATTGGACGAAGGCCACGGGCGTGTCCGCGAGGACGTGATCGCCGGGGACATGGACCAGCCAAATGCGCCCTTCGGCCTGGGCCAGCCGGGCCTGAAGGCGCGGCATGTCCACCAGTTGCAAGTACCCGGTCCGCCGGGCCAGCACGGGCGCGGCATCGGCGGGCGGGCGGACCGACGGCCCCTCGGGCACGCCACCCATGCAGGGCCGCGTGCGGCGCGCCTCGAGGCTCTGCCGGGCGGTCGCACCGACCACGTTCATCGTGTGATCCATGCTGCCCAAAAGCGACAGGTGCTCGATCCAGCGCAGGATGGCGAGGATGATCATCGCCACGATCCCCACGGTGAAGCCGAACACCGTCACCGACGCCGCCGGATCGTACAGATCGGCGCGGAACATCAGGATCGCGCTCAGCGAAAAGATGAAGGCACCCACGAAGGTGGCCAGCACGTTTTGCGTCGTGGTGTCGGCCAGGAGGATCCGGTAGGCCCGCGGCGTGGCCTGGGACGACGCCGCGCGATAGGCCGAGACCATCACGTTGAGCGAAAAGGTCGTCACGGCCAGCATGGTCGAGGCGAGGATCGTCAGCACCGGCAGAACCGCGTCCTGCCCCAGCCGATCGGTCAGCGCCGGGGGGATGAATCGGCCCAGCGGAGCTGCGACCAGCACCGCCACCACGGCGAGCGCCGAAATCAACACGATCCGCACCCACAGCTTTTTCAGGTAGCGCAGAACGATGGCCCAGAATGTCGAGACCATGCGCGGCCCTCCTGTCCTTTGCCCAGCATGGGGGCGGTGGGTCAGGCCGTAAAGCGGATATCCTCGGGTGTGATCAGGCGCACGGATTTGCGCTGCAACTCGGCATCGACGATGGCGCGCTCGGCCGCGTCCAGCCATTGGTGGCGCGGATAGCGCGGATCGGCGCGATCATCCAGCACCGGCGCGTCCCAGCCATCGGTCGTGTCGAAAAAGCGCCGCACGCCGTCATGGCCGAACTCGGTCAGGTAGCCCTGCACCACCACGTCGAGATAGCTCAGCAACACCGGGTGCCGGGTGCTGGGCGCGTCATGCTTGCCCTCGGGCACCGCGTAGATCGCCACCTCGGGCCGGTAGGGCAGGTCATGGGTCACGTCGCCGGTCGCCGGCAGGCGGTCATAGGCGGCCTCGCGCTGATCGAGCGCGCGCCAGTCGCCACCGGGCACCGCCGCGATCAGCCCTTCGATCTCGGAGCCCGGCGCGGGCGTCACTGTCAGAAAGGCCACCGGGCGCAGTCCGGTATGCCGCCAGACCCGCCGCCAGCCGGTCACCCGGGCGCGATGGGCATCCGCATAGGCATGGGTCGCGCGGTTCACGAGACTGCCGTAGCCAAAGAAATAAGGGTCACTCATGGCTGCCAAAAATGATGTAATCTTGATGCATGTCAATCACTCGGCGTAAGAAGGGCGTCATAACACGCTTGTGAAACCGAACCGTGGAGGCTCTTTTGCGCGTCACGAAAAGAACGAACATCGCCATCAGGGTGCTGATGTATTGCGGCACCCATGCGGATCGGCTGGTGACCAAGGCCGAGATCGCCAAGACCTGCAACGCGTCCGAAAACCACCTGGCGCAGGTCATCAACCAGCTGAGCCAGCTGGGCTACCTGCGCACCCAGCGCGGGCGCAACGGGGGTCTCAGCCTGGCGCGGCCGATGAACGAAATCGAAATCGGCGAGGTCTTCCGCGCGCTCGAAGCGCCGGTGCCGCTGGCCGAATGCTTTGCCGATGCGGACAATTCCTGCCCGCTGACCGAGGCCTGCCGCCTGCGGCTTGCGCTCGCCGACGCGGCCGAGGCGTTCTATGCCCATCTCGACGCGATCAAGCTCGACTCGCTGGTCTGCGGCAATGACCGGCTGTTCGAGCTCCTGGCACCGAACATGACCTGTTCGAACGGGGTTCTGGAAACCGCCTAGGACGCGCGCCCTGTCCCGGGGCGTGACACAGCGGGTCCCGAGAGGGGACTTGCCAGCAGGGCCGTGCTTCGCTACCTCTACCCCATCGAATTGGGAGAACCGGGCCTGACCCGGTGCCGAAGGAGCAACCGCCCCGGAAACTCTCAGGCCTCAGGGACCGGTTCGATCGACAGACTCTGGAGAGAGGCGCCCGCGCGGCGTCCGCCGAAGGGATAACGATCTCAGGCGAAAGGACAGAGGGGGCATCTGGTGCAGGCGGCCCGCCGTCTGCGGAATAGGATGCCCGGCGACCCGACACGACATCGCCGGTGGGACGCAAGGGGACCGCGATGACCGATCTCGCCCGCACGCCGCTATACGATCTCCACGACGAGCTTGGCGCCAAGATGGTGCCTTTCGCCGGCTACGAGATGCCGGTGCAGTATCCCATGGGCGTGATGGGCGAACACAAGCACTGCCGCGCGCAGGCGGGTCTGTTCGATGTGAGCCACATGGGACAGGTCATTTTGCGCGGCGCGGATGCGGGCCTCGCACTGGAGCGGCTGGTGCCCGTGAACATCGTCGGGCTGGCCGAGGGGCGGCAACGCTACGGTCTTTTCACCAATGACGCAGGCGGGATCGAGGATGACCTGATGATCGCCAACAAGGGCGATCACCTGTTCCTTGTGGTCAATGCCGCGCGTAAGGCCGAGGATCTGTCACTGCTGCGCGCGGGCCTGCCGGGGATCGAGATCGAGGAACTGACCGACCGCGCGCTTCTGGCGCTGCAGGGGCCCGGTGCAGAGCTGGCATTGGCGGGTCTGGTGCCCGATGCGGTGCCCATGCGCTTCATGGACGTGATCGAGGCGCCGCTGATGGGTGCGACAGCCTGGATCTCGCGGTCGGGCTACACGGGCGAGGACGGGTTCGAGATCTCCGTGCCCGCCCATCTGGCCGAGGGCGTGGCGCGCGCGCTGCTGGCGCACGAGGCGGTGGCGCCCATCGGTCTTGGCGCGCGGGACAGCCTGCGGCTCGAGGCGGGGCTGTGCCTTTACGGCAATGACATCGACGCCACGACGACGCCGGTCGAGGCGGGGCTGGGCTGGGCCATCCAGAAGGTGCGGCGCACCGGCGGCGACCGCGCGGGCGGGTTTCCAGGGGCCGACACGATCCTGCAACAATTGGACAACGGCACCCTTCGCCAGCGCGTGGGCCTCCTGCCGGAAGGCCGCGCGCCCATGCGGGGCGGTGTCGCGCTGTTCGAGGCCGAGATCGGCGGAGAGGCCATTGGCCACGTCACCTCCGGTGGCTTTGGCCCGACGGTCGAGGCCCCCGTGGCCATGGGCTACGTCCCCACGGCGCAGGCCACCCCCGGCACGCAGCTTTATGGCGAGGTTCGGGGCAAACGCCTGCCGGTGCGCGTTGCGGCGCTGCCCTTTGTCGAACAGAATTTCAAACGTTGACCCGGTTTGCCCAACGGAGAGGGATCCATGAAATACACCGAAGAACATGAATGGCTGCGCGAAGAGGACGGTGTCATCGTCGTCGGCATCACCGAACACGCGGCCGAACAGCTGGGCGACGTGGTGTTCGTCGAACTGCCCGAGGCCGGCACCAGCGTGTCCAAGGATGACGAGGTCGTGGTGATCGAATCGGTCAAGGCCGCGTCGGACATCCTGGCCCCCATCGACGGCGAGATCACCGAGGTGAACGAGGCGCTTGTCGACAACCCCAGCCTCGTCAACGACGATCCGCTGGGCGAAGCATGGTTCTTCAAGATGACCGCCGCCGACTCGTCCCAGATGGACGAAATGATGGACGAAGCCGCCTACAAGGCGTTCGTCGGCTAGGCCCAGGGCCTGCCCCCTGCGGGCGGGCCGCCCATGACACCCGACAGGGGCGGGGGGCTGTCCCCCGGCCCGGTGCTGCCAGACCAGGAGCGAATGGATGCCCTTCACCCCCACGGACTACCTGCCCTACGATTTCGCCAACCGCCGCCATATCGGGCCGTCGCCCGCCGAGATGGAGGCGATGCTGAAGACGCTGGGTGTTCCCAGCCTGGACGCGCTGATCGACGACACGGTGCCCAAGGGGATTCGGCAGGACGGCGCGCTTGATTTCGGGCGCCCCCTATCCGAGCGCGAGGTGCTGTTCCACCTGCGCCGGGTGGCGGACAAGAACAAGGTTCTGACCTCGCTCATCGGGATGGGCTATCACGGCACGGTCACGCCGCCAGCGATCCAGCGCAACATCCTGGAAAACCCCGCCTGGTACACCGCCTATACGCCCTACCAGCCCGAGATCAGCCAGGGCCGGCTCGAGGCTCTGTTGAACTTCCAGACCATGGTCTGTGACCTCACGGGGCTCGAAATCGCGAATGCCTCGCTGCTGGACGAGGCCACCGCCTGTGCCGAGGCGATGACCATGGCGCAGCGCGTGGCCAAGTCGAAGGCGCGGGCGTTCTTCGTCGATGAAAACTGCCACCCGCAGAACATCGCGGTGATGCAGACCCGGGCCGCGCCCTTGGGCATCGAGGTAATCGTCGGTGACCCCGCGACGCTTGACGCCATGCAGGTCTTTGGCGCGATATTCCAGTACCCCGGCACCTATGGCCACCTGAGCGACTTCACGCCCGAGATGGAGGCGCTGCACGCCGCCAAGGCCATCGGCATCGTCAGCGCCGATCCGATGGCGCTCTGCCTGCTCAAGGAACCGGGCGCGATGGGGGCCGATATCGCCGTGGGCACCACCCAGCGTTTCGGTATCCCCGAGGGCTATGGCGGGCCCCACGCCGCCTATATGGCCTGCCGCGACGCCTACAAGCGCGCGATGCCGGGCCGGATCGTGGGCGTGTCGGTGGACAGCCATGGCAACCGCGCCTACCGCCTGTCGCTCCAGACCCGCGAACAGCATATCCGCCGGGAAAAGGCCACGTCGAACGTGTGCACCGCGCAGGCGCTGCTGGCGGTCATGGCAGGCTTCTACGCGGTGTTCCATGGGCCCAAGGGGCTCAAGGCCATCGCGCAGCGCATCCATCGCAAGACCGTGCGCCTGGCCCGTGGGCTCGAGGCGGCTGGTTTTGCCATCGAGCCCAAGACGTTCTTTGACACGATCACGGTCGATGTGGGCCCGCTTCAGCAGGCGGTGCTGAAATCCGCCGTCGAAGAGGGTGTGAACCTGCGCCCCGTGGGCACGACCCGCGTGGGCATCACGCTGGACGAACGCACCCGCCCCGCCACCATCGAGGCGGTCTGGCGGGCCTTCGGCATAACCCGGCGCGACGAGGATCTCGCCCCCGAATACCGCGTGCCCGAGGCGCTGGTGCGCCAGTCCGCCTATCTGGAGCATGACGTCTTTCACATGAACAGGGCCGAGACCGAGATGATGCGCTACATGCGTCGCCTGGCCGACCGGGACCTGGCGCTTGACCGCGCGATGATCCCGCTGGGGTCCTGCACGATGAAGCTGAACTCCGCGGCCGAGATGATGCCGGTCAGCTGGCCCGAATTCAGCCAGATCCACCCTTACGTCCCCGCCGATCAGGCCGTGGGGTACAAAGAGATGATCGACGATTTGTCGGCGCAGCTGTGCCAGATCACCGGCTACGACGCGATCTCGATGCAGCCCAATTCGGGCGCGCAGGGCGAATACGCCGGGCTTCTGACCATCGCCGCCTGGCAAAAGGCGCGCGGGCAGGGGCACCGCAATGTCTGCCTGATCCCCGTGAACGCCCATGGCACCAACCCCGCCAGCGCCCAGATGGTCGGCTGGAAGGTGGTGGCCGTGGATTGCGACGATCAGGGCTCGATCGACCTTGAGGATTTCCGCGCCAAGGCCGAGGCCCATGCCGATACGCTTGCGGGCTGCATGATCACCTACCCCTCGACCCACGGCGTGTTCGAGGAGACGGTCAAAGAGGTCTGCCAGATCACCCATGACCATGGCGGGCAGGTCTATATCGACGGGGCCAACATGAATGCCATGGTGGGCCTGTCGCGCCCCGGCGATCTGGGCGGCGACGTGAGCCACCTCAACCTGCACAAGACCTTCTGCATCCCCCATGGCGGGGGCGGGCCGGGCATGGGGCCCATCGGCGTCAAGTCGCACCTGATCCCGCATCTGCCGGGCGACCCGCTGACCGGTGAGGGGGCCGTGGCCGCCGCGCCCTATGGCTCGCCCTCGCTGCTGCCGATCAGCTGGGCCTATTGCCTGATGATGGGCGGCGAGGGGCTGACCCAGGCCACCCGCGTCGCGATCCTGAACGCCAACTACATCGCCAAGCGGCTCGAAGGGGCCTATGACGTGCTCTACAAGGGGCCGTCGGGCCATGTGGCCCATGAATGCATCCTCGATGTGCGCCCCTTTGCCGACAGCGCGGGCGTCACGGTGGACGACATCGCCAAGCGGTTGATGGATTGCGGCTTTCACGCGCCGACGATGAGCTGGCCCGTGGCGGGCACGCTGATGGTCGAACCCACGGAAAGCGAAACCAAGGCCGAGCTTGACCGCTTCTGCGACGCGATGCTGGCCATCCGGGACGAGATCCGCGACATCGAAGAGGGCCGCAGCGATCCGGCGAACAACCCGCTGAAACACGCGCCCCACACGATGGAAGACCTCGTGCGCGACTGGGACCGGCCCTATAGCCGCGAACAGGGCTGCTTCCCGCCCGGGGCCTTCCGGGTGGACAAGTACTGGCCGCCGGTCAACCGCGTGGACAACGCCTATGGCGACCGGCACCTGGTGTGCACCTGCCCGCCGATGTCGGACTATGCCGAGGCCGCTGAATAGGCCCTATTCGGCCAAAAGGAACGTGAACCGCTCGGCCACCTTGGTCCAGGTCGAGCGGTCGCGCGCCGCCAGGAGGAACCCGTCGGTCCGCCCGGCGGTGTAGCCTCCGCCGTCAAGCGGCGCGGCATAGCCCCCGGCGCGCTGGGCGATCAGCATCCCCGCGGCATGGTCCCAGGGCGAGGGCCGGGCAGAGAGCACGAAATCCACATGCCCCAGCGCCAGCGTCCGGAACTCGTGGCAGGAACAGCGCAAGCTGTTGATCCTGCGGAACGCGGTATAGGCGGCGGCAACTTCGTCCTGTTTGCCCTGCGGGATCAGGTAGAAGGGCAGGTAGCCCACCATCTCGTCAATGGCCTTGTCCGGCTGGTCGGGCAGCATCAGCCGCCGCGCGGGCATCTGGGCGCGGTAATAGAGCGCGGACCCGTGTTCCTCGGCCATGATCCAGTCGTCCATGACCGGATCGTAAAGCAGCCCGAAGACCGGCACGCCGTACCGCGTGGCCGACAGGATCACGCCAAAGGTGGACAGGCCGAAGACGAAATTCGATGTCCCGTCGACGGGGTCGATGGCAAAGGCCAGCTGGGCCGCGTCGACTTGTCCGATGATCTCGGGATCGTCCGCCGCCGCTTCCTCGCCCACGATGAGCGCGTCCGGAAACATCTGCCGCAAACCGCGGGCGATCATCGCCTCGGCGGCGCGGTCGGCCTCGGTCACCAGGTCCTCGGGGCCCGATTTCGTGTCGACCTCCGCATGGGACAGGGTGCGGAACCGCGGCAGGATCTCGGCCCGCGCGGTGCGGCGCACGAGGTTCACGATCTGGGAGGCCTGGGCGAGGCTGATCGGCGCGGGCACCGTCATGGGCAGGTTGTCGGACATGGATCTCGGTTCTTGGCAGCTTGCATTCTGCTAGGGGGTGCCACCCGGGTGTGACGGTTGCAAGACAGTTTGGAGATTTCCCGCCCGCGCTATTCCCGCGCGCGCAGGATCCGCGCAGGCCGCACCGCCAGCGGCCGCCAGGCAAAGCCCAAGCCCGCCAGCAACGTCGCAAGGATGCCGCCTAGGATGATGGCCAGCGCCGAGGGCCAGATGACCACGAACTCCGTCTCCATCACGAACCGGCTGACGGCCCAGCCGCCAAGGATGCCGGCCGCCAGCGCCACCACCCCCGCCGCCGCGCCCAGAAGGGCCGAGCGCAGCGCGAAGCTGCGCAGGATGCGGCCCCGCGTGGCGCCCAGCGTCTTGAGCACCGCCGCCTCGTAGATGCGCGCCTGTTCGCCCGCCGCCGCCGCGCCGATCAGCACAAGGAACCCGGTCAACAGCGTCGCCGCCGCGCCGTAAGAGGTGGCGGCGGCCAGGCCCGACAACAGCTCCGACACCCGGTCGATGGCGTCATGCACACGGATCGCGGTGATGTTGGGGAACATGCCCGCCAGATCGCGTAGGATCGCCGCCTCGGCCTCTGGCTCGGCATAGACGGTCGAGATGAAGCTGTGCGGCGCGGCTTCCAGCGCGGCGGGGTTCATCGACATGATAAAGCCGATCCCGGCGGTCGAGAAATCCACGTCGCGGAAGCTGGTGATCGTCGCGGTGATGTCGCGGCCCAGGATGTTGACGGTGATCTCGTCACCCAGGGCCAGGCCCATCTCGAGCGCCTCTTCATCGGCAAAGCTCACCTGTGGCGGGCCGCTGTAATCCTCGGGCCACCACTCGCCTGCCGTCACGCGGGTGTTGTCGGGCACGGCTGCCGAATAGGTCACGCCCCGGTCGCCCTGCAGCACCCAGTGGTCGCCCGCGACCTCGGCCGCCGGTTGGCCGTTGATCCGGGTGATGATGCCGCGCAGCATCGGTGCGCTGTCGATCTTGTTGACCGCCGGGTCGCCTTCCAGCCGCTCCAGGTAGCCCGGCATCTGGTCTTTCTGGATGTCGACGAAGAAGTAGCTGGGCGCCACTTCGGGCAGGTCGCGGCTGATGGCGCTGCGCAGGTTGCCGTCGATCTGGCCCACGGCGGCCAGCACTGACAGGCCCAGGCCCAGGGACAGCACGACCTCGCCCGCGCCTTCGCCCGCGCCGCCGATGGCCCCCAAGGCCCAGCGCAGGGCCGGGCGGCCGCGCGCGGCCGGTCCCGCCCAGCGCGACAGGCCGCGGATGCCCCGCGCGGCCAGCGCCAGCAGCACCAGCGCACCCACGATGCCTCCGGCAGTCCAGAGCGTCAGCTCGACCGTGCCGCTGAACAGCATCGCTGCAGCCAGAAGCAGCGTGACGAGCAAGCCGGTCGGGATCACATAGCGCGGTCGCGGCAACAGCGGCGCCCGCGCCAATGCATCGCGGAAAAGGGTCGCCGCGCGGATCTCTTCCGTGCGCGCCAGGGGCCAGAGGGTAAAGATCAGAGCGGTCAGCGCGCCATAAAGCGCCGCCTCGGCCAGCGGGCCGGGATAGACAGTAAAGACCGCAGGCACCGGCAATTGCGCCTCGATCAGGGGTGCCAGCAGGATCGGGGCCACCGCGCCCAGCACCAGCCCCATGGCGATGCCCAGCACCGACAGCGCGCCGATTTGCAGGAAGTAAGTCCAGAAGATCGTGCCGCGATCTGCCCCCAGCGTGCGCAGGGTCGCGATCACCCCGGTCTTGGAGGCGAGATAGGACCGCACCGCCGCCGACACACCCACGCCCCCCACGGCAAGGCCCGAGAGGCCCACGAGGATCAGGAAGGCCCCCAGCCGGTCCACGAACTCGGCCACGCCGGGCGCGCCATTCCGGCTGTCGCGCCAACGCAGGCCGCTGTCGGCGAACTGCGCCTCGGCCTCGGCCTCGAGCGCGATCAGGTCCGCGCCTTCGGGCAGGTCGAGGCGGTATTTCGAAGCGAAAAGCGTGCCCGGTTCCAACAACCCCGAGCCCTCCAGCGCTGCCGTCCGCACCATCGTACGCGGGCCCAGGCCAAAGCCGCCGCCGGCGTCATCGGGTTCGGACAGGATGCGCGCGCGCAAGGTGAAATCCTTGGTGCCCAGGCGGAAGGTGTCGCCAATGGCCAGACCCAGCCGATCGGCCAGAACGGGGGCCATGGCGGCCCCGTCCCCCGCCAATGCCTCGGCCAGCGGTATCTCGGGGTCGAGCCGCACCGTGCCGATCAGCGGATAGGCGTCGTCGACCGATTTCACCTGCGTCAACCCGCGCTCGGCCTCTCCGTCGCGGTCGACCACGACCATGGAGCGGAAATCGGTGATCTCGGACAGGGCCAGCGCCTTGTCGTTCATCCAGCCCAGCTCATCCTCGCTCGCGTAGCGATAGGTGAACTCAATCTCGGCATCGCCGCCCAAGAGCGCCGCGCCCTCGCGCGTCAGCCCCGCCTCGATCGAGGCGCGCACGCTGCCGACTGCGGCGATGGCCGCGACACCCAGCGCAAGGCAGGCGAGGAAGATGCGAAAGCCGCGCAGGCCACCGCGCAATTCGCGGGCGGCAAAGCGGCGTGCGGTGGCCACGCTCATTCCGCGGCGGCCTTCTGCGGGTGATCGACGGCGCGGCCGTCGCGCAGGCTCACCACCCGGTCGCAGCGTTGCGCCAGCGGCTCGGAATGCGTGACCAGCACCAGCGTCGCACCATGCCGGTCGCGCAGACCGAACAGCATGTCGATGATCGCCGCGCCGTTCGTCTCATCCAGGTTGCCCGTGGGCTCGTCCGCCAGCAGGATCTCGGGCCGGGGGGCCGAGGCGCGCGCCAGCGCCACGCGCTGCTGTTCGCCCCCGGACAGCTGGCGCGGGTAATGGCCTGCGCGGTGGGCAAGGCCCACGGCCTCCAGCTCGGCCGCCGCGCGGTCGAACGCGTCCCTGGCGCCCGCCAGTTCCAGGGGCGTCGCCACGTTCTCAAGCGCCGTCATTGTCGGAATAAGGTGGAAGGACTGGAACACCACGCCCATATGATCCCTGCAAAACCGTGCGAGCTGATCCTCGTCCATCGCGGTCAGGTCCTGGCCCAATGCCGTGACCGTTCCGCCGGTGGCCCGTTCCAGCCCGCCCATGAGCATGAGGAGCGAAGACTTGCCCGACCCGCTTGGCCCCACGAGCCCCACGCTTTCCCCGCGCGCCACGTCGAGCGTAATGCCATGGAGGATGTCCACCCGGCCCGCATTGCCGTCGAGCGACAGCCGGGCATCGGTGAGCGAAAGGACGGTATCGGTCATGGGGGCCTGCCTTGGTTTCCTGCGCCGTTTCTCATATGGGGCCCTTCGCGCGCGCAGCAAGGCGGCGGTGCTGGCGCTGATGCTGTTGCCCGGCGTGGCGGCGGCGGAACGGGTGGATATCCTCGCGCTGGGCGACAGCCTGACCCAGGGCTATGGGCTGATCGAACAAGAGGGTTTCGTGCCGCAACTGCGCGCCTGGCTGGCCGAGCGGGGCGTCGATGCGCGCGTGGTGAACGCGGGCGTGTCGGGCGACACCACAGCAGGCGGTGCCGCGCGGGTGGAATGGAGCCTTGACGCCACCATCGACGCGATGATCGTGGCGCTGGGGGGCAATGACCTCTTGCGCGGGATCGACCCGGCGTCGAGCCGCGAAAGCCTGGCCTTCATCCTGGACGTTGCACAGGAGAACGAGATCGAGGTGCTGCTGGTCGGCCTCTCGGCGCCGGGCAACTACGGCCCCGAGTTCAAGGCAGCCTTCGACGCCATGTACCCGGAGCTGGCCGAAGAATACGGCACGCTCTACCTCGAAAGCTTTTTCGCCGGGCTCATGGAGGACGGTGCCTTACCCGAGGATATGGGCGAATTCATGCAATATGACGGCATCCACCCGAACGGAAAGGGCGTGGCACGGATCGTCGAGGGCATCGGCCCCCATGTGATCGAGCTGATCGAACGCACGGGCGTGCCCGCCTTCGAAGGCTAGGCCCGTGCCCGGGCGTCTGTTCCTGGAGACGTCCATGGCCCGGATCGCCGATCTGGCGGGCGTCTCTCAGGATGTGATCACAGACGAACCGCCCCGCCGTAACATCAAGCCCGGTGAAGAGGTGGTGTCGCTGACCGCGGCGGGACTGGCACGCATGCGCTGGGGCCTCATCCCCGTGGGCCGGGTCAATGCCCGGGGCCGCCCTGTGATGGAGACCATCGTCAATGCCCGCTCGGAAACGCTTTTCGACAAATCCGCCTATGCTGGGGTGGGCAGGGCCGTTGTGCCCGCCGATGGCTGGTACGAGTGGACCGGTCCCAAGGGGCGCAAGACTGTCTGGCGGATCTCTGCCCGCGACGGTGCGCCCTTGTGGTTTGCCGCCATCACCGACTGCTGGACTGCGCCGGGCGGGCGCGTGATCGACCAGGTGGCGACCGTGACCTGCCCGCCCAACGGCGATCTGCGGGACATTCACGACCGGATGGGCGTGCTTTTGCGTCTTCAAGATCTGCCGGTTTGGCTTGGCAGGTCCGCGCCTGAGGCCGCTGCGCTTATGCGGCCCTGGCCGGATCAACGGCTTGCTGTCGCGCAGACTGCCGAACCCGCCTGATGCGGCATTTTCCGGCCATCCCGGCAAGCATTGGCCGATCCGCCAGAACGTCGCACTTGCCTTCGCTTGTTCCCGCCACACTTCCCGATCTAGGGTCAAAAACGAGGGATGAACTCAATGCAGATGGTAGAGATGCAAAAACCGACCACGTCGCCTGAATTCCAGGACCGATATGACACCGCGATGCGCGATATCGAGCGTGACTGCCTCAAGCGCGAAAAAGCCGGTGCCGTCGTCATGATGAGCGTGATGTCCTATGGCAATGCCTTGCGGTCCGACACGCCTCTCAAGCGGATCAGTGACCTGGCCAAGTATTTCCTGATCCTGTGCGCAGGGGTTATCCCCAATCTGCTGTTCATCCACGTCGTCTTCTGATCTTCCCCTGTCGGCTCCGGGTCCTTATATTCTGAAAAAAGGATATAAGGAGACCGGCCATGAAGCTGACCTGTCTGGACTGCGGCCAAGTGAACCGCGTACCTACCGATCGGGCGGGTAAGGGGCTTAAGTGCGGCACCTGCGGCGCGCCCCTTTTGGGCGGCAAGGTGCGTGAGATCGACCTGGCCACATTGCGCAAGGCGATGCGTCAGGACGACCTGCCCCTCGTCGTGGATTTCTGGGCGCCTTGGTGCGGGCCGTGCCGGATGATGGCACCCGAGTTCGCCAAGGCGGCCGAGGCGCTGTCAGGGCGCGCACGCCTGGCCAAGCTTAACACCGAGGTCGAGGCCGCCGCCTCGCAAGCCTTCGGCATCCGCGGCATTCCCACGATGATCGTCTTTGATCGGGGTCAGGAGGCCGCGCGCCAGTCCGGTGCCCTGCGCGCCCCGCAGATCCTGCAATGGATCGAACGCGCCGCGCCGCGCTCAGCCGCCTGAAAACGCCCCGCGCAGCGCCCGGCCGGCGTAGCGCGGGCTGCGCAGGATCAACTGGCGGATCAGGTCGTCATACTCGGCCTCTCCGGCCATCATGCGCAGGTAGTCGTGCCGCATCCGGCGCGACCCGGCAAATCCCTTCAGGAACAGTTTGCGCAGGGCCGGGGAGAACATGATGGGGCGGATCGCCCGTGCCTGGGCGAGGCTGCGATGGATCGGGCGCAGGGCTTTTGCATAGCGCGCAAGGCTCGTGTCCGGCGCACCCTCGGCCAGGGCCGCCACGGTGGCCTCTGCTGCCAGCGCCCCGCTTTGCATCGCATGCGCGATCCCCTCACCGGTGATCGGGTCGACCAACCCGGCCGCATCGCCCGCCAGCAGAACCGCGCCCTTGCCCGGCACGCGACGGAAGCGGCCGAAGGGCAGGTGGTGGCCCTTGACCTTGACCCGGTCTGGATCGACGCCGAGCGCGTCCATATAGGCTGCCATTGTCGCCTTCATCGCGGGGTTCCGGGCCACGAGCCCGCCCACGCCGATGGTGGTGCTGCCCGGTTTCGGAAACTGCCAGCCATAGCCCCAGGCCGCTGCACCGAAGTCGATGCGCACGGGGGCGTCGGGGTCGATGGGCGGTGCCTCGACCTCGAGGCCGAAGCCGATCTGGTCTTCCTCCCAGGCCCGGCCGAAGAGCGCCCGCGCGACGATGCTGTTCACGCCATCCGCCCCGATCAGGGCAGGGGCGGTAAGGGTCGGCCCAGACTCAAGCGTGACCTGCACCGGGACCGCCGGGCCGCCCGTGTCGATCGCGGCGACCCGATGGCCGGTGTAATCCCGCGCGCCTGCGGACAGGGCGCAGCCCAAAAGCGCCGCGTCCCAGCCCGTGCGCATGGTCATGTGCATGGGCGGCGCGTCCTGCACCGCCCACAAGGGGTGCCCATGGGCGTAGAATGCGAAATCGGGCTTGGTCGTGAACAGGTCCGGCGGGGGCAGGGTGCCAAAGACGCGTTCGTGCACGGTCATGGCGCGCCCTGTGATCCCGCCGCCGCACAGTTTGTCCTGCGGAAAGGCCCGCCGGTCGACCAGCGCCACCCGCAGACCCGTGCGCGCCGCGACATGGGCCGCGGCACTGCCGGCGGGCCCGGCGCCCAGGATGATCAGGTCAAAGCGGGTGTGTCCGCTCACACCACGGTCACGACGGTGCCCAGGGGCACACGTTCGTACAGATCCCTTACATGGTCGTTCAGCATCCGGATACAGCCGTTCGACACGGACCGCCCGATGGAGTTGGGCGCATTGGTGCCATGGATGCGGAAATAGGTGTCGCGCCCGTTCTGGAAAAGGTAAAGCGCCCGCGCGCCCAGCGGGTTGCCGGGGCCGCCCGGCTGGACATAGTCGTTGTCCACGAACTTGGCATAGGTCTGCGGCTCGCGCTCGATCATCTCGTTGGTCGGGCGCCAGGTGGGCCATTTCTTTTTCACGTCAATCGTCGCGGTGCCGGTGAATTCGAGGCCCGCGCGGCCCACACCCACGCCATAGCGCAGCGCCTGGCCGGGTTTGGTGACGTAGTAGAGAAAATGCGCCTTGGGCAGGATCAGGATCTGGCCCGGCGCGATATCGGCGGTCAGGCGGACCGATTGCGGCCGGTAGCGCGGCTCGAGCGCGTAGGCTGCGCCCGCGGGCAGCAGCGTGGCGGCGGCCAGCGCCTGGGTCAGGAATTGGCGGCGGGAGGTCATGGCAGTGCTCTCCGATAAACTGAACAGACCGGCGCAATTCTGCGCAGGCCGCTGGGGAAATCAAGTCACAGGGTCGTGGAAGCTTTTGCAGCGTGGCACAGAAACCAAAGCGGCGCGCCCTCGGGGACGCGCCGCATGTGATGTCGGGATCCTCCGGCCCTTGGGCCGTTGCGGATCAGCAGAGCCCGAAGGCTCAGGCCGGTAGATTAGGCCAGCGCGATGTTGGTGGCGCTTTCGCGGCCGTCACGGCCGGCTTCGAGGTCAAAGGTGACCTTCTGGTCGTCCCGCAGGCCGGTCAGACCGGCGCGTTCCACGGCCGAAATGTGGACGAAAACGTCCTTGCCGCCGCCCTCGGGCGCGATGAAGCCGTAGCCTTTGGTGGTGTTGAACCATTTCACGGTGCCGTTGGCCATATCCGTGTCTCCTGTTTTGGTCTGCTGCCCGCGACATGCGGCAGCCCGGCTGTAGTCAGAGCAAGATCGAGAGCACTGCAGCCGTATAGGAAGACAGGGGATCGATAGTGGTAACGGTAGCCGTGCCTATATGGTGGAGCAGGTGAGTCGGTGCAAGGGGTTTCGCACGCGCAACGCGGCAGGGACAGGGATGAACGAGCGGGACGGGCGTATCGGCGTGTACCTTAAAAAGGCCAGCCGATGGCGGACCGGGATAGCCGCGCGGGCGGACCTAGCAAGGGAAAGGGTGCTGGCCGGGAAGGGCTGGAACGAGCGGTAGGGTGGGTTTCCAACCCACCACCGCTTACCCAGGGTTAACCTCGGTGCACTTATCTGGTCGCATGTCGTGCTACCTCCGCCCGAAATGTTCCGGTGCCACCGTCTTCTTCACCGTGTGTCTCGCGCAACGGGGCGGGACGCTCTTGCTCGATGAAATCGACATCCTGCGCGAGGCGGTCCGACTCACCCGCGCCCGCCGTCCCTTTGCCATCGACGCCTGGGTGGTGCTGCCCGACCACATGCACGCGGTCTGGACGCTGCCAAGGAACGACGCGAATTTCTCCGACCGCTGGGGGGCCATCAAGGCGCGGTTTTCAAAGATGGTGCGTCTGAAAGCGACCGGGGGCCTGGACGGCGACGGGCGGTCGGTGGGTTACAAACCAACCCTACGCGGTGCTTCGGGCGTTGAAAGGCTCCGTGCGCGCCGCAGCCCCAGCAAGGTCGTGAAACAGGATGCGGGCATTTGGCAGCGCCGGTTCTGGGAGCATCACATCCGCAGCGACGCGGACTACGCCACCCATGTCCGCTATTGCTGCACCAACCCTGTCAAGCATGGGTTCGTCGCGCGGGCTGCGGATTGGCCGTTCTCGTCGATCCACCGCGATATCCGTCTCGGGCGTGTCGATGCAGAGATCACGGACGGCGCGATCGAAGGGGCGTTCGGCGAAATTGCGTAGGGTGGGTTTCTAACCCACCACTACTTAGGGCTTTTTGGATGTAGGTGGGTTGGAAACCCACCCTACGGATGAGGGCACGCGTGGACCCTTACCGCACGAACTTCTTGAACTTCACCCGCTTGGGCTCGAGCGCATCGGCGCCCAGCCGCCGCTTCTTGTCTTCCTCGTAATCCTCGAAATTGCCTTCGAACCACTCCACATGGGCCTCGCCCTCGAAGGCGAGCATGTGGGTGCAGATCCGGTCGAGGAAAAAGCGGTCGTGGCTGATCACCACCGCGCAGCCCGCGAAATCGACGAGCGCGTCTTCGAGCGCGCGCAGCGTCTCCACGTCCAGGTCGTTGGTCGGTTCGTCAAGGAGCAGCACATTGCCGCCCTCTTTCAGAAGCCGGGCCATGTGGACGCGGTTGCGCTCGCCGCCCGACAGAAGGCCCACCTTCTTCTGCTGGTCGCCGCCCTTGAAGTTGAAGGCCCCGCAATAGGCGCGGCTGTTGATCTGTGCGTCGCCCAGCTCGATCACTTCGGCGCCGCCCGAGATGGCCTCCCAAACGGTGTCATCGGCGTTCAGGTCGTCGCGGGACTGGTCCACATAGGCCAGCTTGACCGTGTCGCCATATTCTACCGTGCCCGCATCGGGCGTCTCCTGCCCGGTCAGCATCTTGAAGAGCGTCGATTTGCCCGCGCCGTTGGGCCCGATCACGCCGACGATGCCGCCCGGCGGCAGGGAAAAGCTGAGGTCTTCGATCAACAGCTTGTCGCCCATGGCCTTTTTCAGATGCTCGACCTCGATCACCTTGCCGCCCAGACGGGGGCCGTTGGGAATGACGATCTGTGCGCGGCCGACCTTCTCGCGCTCGGACTGGCCCGCCAGTTCCTCATAGGCCTGGATCCGCGCCTTGGACTTGGCCTGCCGCGCCTTGGCGCCCTGGCGCATCCATTCCAGTTCGCGTTCCAGCGTCTTCTGCTTGGCCTTGTCCTCGCGCGCTTCCTGCTCCAGGCGCTTGGCCTTCTGCTCGAGCCAGCTGGAATAGTTGCCCTCGTAGGGGATGCCGCGACCGCGGTCGAGCTCGAGGATCCAGCCGGTGATGTCGTCGAGGAAATAGCGGTCGTGGGTGACGATCAGGATCGTGCCCTTGTAGTCGATCAGGTGGTTCTGCAGCCAGGCGATGGTTTCCGCGTCCAGGTGGTTGGTCGGTTCGTCCAACAGCAGCATGTCGGGCGCTTCCAGAAGCAGCTTGCACAGCGCCACGCGGCGCTTTTCCCCGCCCGAGAGCGTGGTCACATCCGCCTCGTCCGGCGGGCAGCGCAGGGCCTCCATCGCCACGTCAATCTGGCTGTCGAGGTCCCACAGATTGTTGCTGTCGATCTCGTCCTGCAGCTGCGCCATCTCGTCGGCGGTCTCGTCGCTGTAGTTCATCGCCAGCTCGTTGAAGCGGTCGAGCTTGGCCTTTTTCTCGGCCACGCCCAGCATCACGTTGCCGCGCACATCGAGGTTCGGGTCCAGTTCCGGCTCCTGCGGCAGGTAGCCCACCTTGGCGCCTTCGGCCGTCCAGGCCTCGCCGGTGAAATCGGTGTCGATCCCGGCCATGATCCGCAAGAGCGTGGATTTACCCGCGCCGTTGACGCCGACCACACCGATCTTGACCCCGGGCAGAAAGCTCAGGCGGATGTTCTCGAACGTCTTCTTGCCGCCCGGATAGGTCTTGGAGACGCCATCCATGTGGTAGACATACTGGTAGCTGGCCATCGGGCACCTCTTGGGGTCAGGTCGTTTGTCTTTGAAACCAGACCGGGATGTAGCCGCTTCATGCGGGCGCTGCAACGCGGGCGCGACGGGCTGGGCCGGATTTTCGGCGAAAAGACGGCTTAAGGCCGTGTCGCGGAACGGTCTTGCTGCCTGCCGTGCGCCCGGGCACAAGCGTGGCATGGTATCGGTCCTCAAACGCATGCAGGCGCGCTGGGCGCAGCCGGGGCGGGTCGATTGGATCGGGCTCCGGCCCGAACGGCTGGCGGCGGTCGTGCCCGTGGACCGGGCCGAAATCGGTACAAATGGCCTTTCGGGCGACCATGGCCGGCCCGGCAAGCGGGCGGTGACGCTGTTGCAGGCCGAGCATCTGGCGGCGATCGGGGCCTATTTGGGCCAAGGGCCCGTGGCCCCCGAAACCCTGCGCCGAAACATCGTTGTCGCGGGGCTGAACCTGTCGGCGCTCAGGGGCCGGCGGGTGCAGATCGGCGCTGCGGTGGTCGAGATCACGGGGCCTTGCGCGCCCTGCAGCCGGATGGAGACGGCGCTGGGCCATGGCGGCTACAGCGCGCTGCGGGGCCATGGCGGATGGTGCGCGGCGGTGATCGACCCGGGGCCTGTTGCGCTGAACGACCCGGTGACCCCGACAGAGCCCTTAGGGCAGGACGATTGACAACACCCCGGCCCGCACCGGAAATGGCGCGGCAGAACGAAAGGGAGGCCACATGCCGCAGGGGTTGCCCATGGCGCGCGCCGGTCAAAGCGTGGGATTGCTGGGCGGGTCTTTCGATCCGCCCCATGCGGGCCATGCCCATATCACCCGCGAGGCGCTGCGCCGGTTCGCGCTGGACCGCGTTTGGTGGCTGGTGAGCCCCGGCAACCCGCTGAAGGCCCGCGGGCCCGCGCCTTTGGCCGAACGAATGGCGGCCTGCCGACGGATGATCCGGCACCCACAGGTCGAGATCAGCGATTTCGAGGCCCGCATCGGCACGCGCTACACGGCCGAGACCCTGATCGAGCTGCATCTGACCTATCCCGGCGTGCGCTTTGTCTGGCTCATGGGGGCTGACAACCTGGTGCAATTTCACCGCTGGGAGAAATGGCGCTGGATCATGGACACGGTGCCCGTAGGTGTCCTGGCGCGACCGGGCGACCGCATCTCGGCCCGCAATTCGGTGGCGGCACGGGTCTACCGGCATGCGCGCATCCCGGCGCGGCAAAGCCGCAGCCTGGCCCGGGCCGAGGCACCGGCGTGGTGCTTCCTGAACGTGCCTATGGTCGATCTGAGTTCCACGGCGATCCGCGCCAGCGGCGGCTGGCAGGGTGGCGCATAAGGCGGACAGGGCCGAGCGGGCAGGGCAGGGTCCTGCGGCAACACGCCCCAAAAAGTGATGAACGCACGCTTGTTCCCGGCGCGGCTCTTTCGTTTACTTCGCCCATGAGCGGAGACTGGACACGGCGCGCAGCCCTTGCGGGGCTTCTGAGCGGGGCGGCAAGCACCGCCCTTGGATTTGCCCCCGACACGTCCCTGCGGCCCGTGCCGCGACCCGGTGGCCTGTACCGGCGCGCGGTGCCCGACGCCGACACGCTGATCGCGCGGGCGCAGCTGGGTGGCAAGGTGGGCTTTGCCGTGGCCGATAGCGCGACAGGCCAAATGCTCGAGACGCGCCAACCGCTGGTCGGATTGCCGCCCGCCTCGGTCGCCAAGGCGATCACCGCGCTTTATGCATTGGACGCGTTGGGCGGGGACTACCGGTTCGGCACCCAGCTGGTGGCCCATGGCCCCGTGCAGAATGGCGTTCTGGCCGGTGATCTGACGCTGGTAGGCGGGGGCGACCCAACGCTCGACACCGATGCGCTCGCGGCCATGGCGCAGTCGCTCAAGTCCGCCGGCGTGCGCGAGGTGCGCGGGGCGTTTCACGTCTTTGGCGGTGCCTTGCCCTTCGAAGCCGGGATCGACGACAGCCAGCCCGCCTACGTGGGCTACAACCCCGCGATTTCGGGGCTGAACCTGAACTACAACCGGGTGCATTTCGAGTGGCGCCGCGCGGGTGGCGACTACACTGTGAGCATGGACGCGCGCTCGGAACGGTATCGCCCCGATGTGCAATTTGCGCGCATGCGGATCGTGCCGCGCGATGTGCCGCTTTTTACCTACGAGGATCAGGGTGGGCGTGACAGCTGGACCGTGGCGCGCGGCGCGCTGGGCAATGGCGGGGCACGGTGGATGCCCGTGCGCAAGCCTGAGCTTTACGCGGGCGAGGTGTTCCAGACCTTCGCCCGCGCGCAGGGCATCGTTTTGACCGCGCCCAAGGTGGCCCGGCGGTTGGCCCGCGGCACCGCGCTTGTCACCCACCGTTCGGAGCCCCTGACGGACATTCTGCGGGGCATGCTGCGCTATTCCACCAATATCACCGCCGAGGCGGTGGGCATGACCGCCACCGCCGCACGAATCGGCCGCGCGGCGCCGCTGCGTGCCTCGGCGCGCGAGATGTCGTCCTGGGCAGAGCGGGGGCTGGGCATGTCACAGGTTCGTTTCGTCGATCATTCGGGGCTGGGCGATGCGTCGCGCGTGCGGGCTGCGGACATGGTCAAGGCGCTGGTCGCCGCGCGGGGTGTACGTGGGCTGCTGAAAGAGCACCCGATCCGCGACGCGGACCGCAAGGTCATCGCGGATCACCCGCTTGACGTGCGGGCCAAGACCGGAACGCTGAATTTCGTGAGCGGCCTGGCCGGGTTCCTGCAGGCCCCCGACGGCAGCGACCTGGCCTTTGCCATTTTCGCCGCCGATATGGATCGCCGCGGGCAGCTCTCACGGGCTGAGCGCGCCAATCCGCCGGGCGGACGCGACTGGGCACGTCGCGCGCGGAACCTGCAGCAAGATCTGTTGAAACGCTGGGGCACGGTCTACGGCGCGTGATCGCTGGAGGCCGCCGCCCCTCAGAGCGTCATGTGTCGCGCGCGCGCGCCCCGTTCGATGGCCGCGGCGTGCAGCCGGTCGAGCGCGAGTTCGTAGCGGAGTTCTTCCAGAAGCCGCAACTCGGACTCGGTCAGCGTGCCATCCGCCGCCGCCACGTCGCAGGACAGCGCATAGGCGGTCTCGAATAGCCGCTCGGGCAGGCTTTCGCGCATCAGACCGAACAGCGCGTCAAGCCCGTCTTCCTGTTCGAACAGGTCGAAGACGAGTTGCGCCATGAGCTTGAGCCGGTCGGGATCGTAATCGGCAAAGATGGGGAGGTTGTTCACGGCCGACTGGATCTTGACCAGTTCGGCGGTGCGCATGTCCATGTCCGAGGCCGACATGGCAATCATCAGGGCAACGAGCGCGTCCTGCGGGGACAACGGATGCAGCACGTTTTGCGACATTTGGGAAATACCTTCACAAGGAGTGTTGCAGTGCAGAATATTGACCCGGCACCGCGACGGCAATAGAGAGCGGCGGTGTACCGCGCGTCAGCCGCGCCACCGACCCCACGATTCCCAAGGAAACCGATGATGACCACCCTGCGCGATGCTGCATTCGCCTCGAAAGCCTGGCCTTTTGAAGAAGCGCGCCGGGTGCTCAAACGCTACGAAAAGCAGCCCCCCGAAAAGGGATATGTGCTGTTCGAGACGGGCTATGGCCCCAGCGGGCTGCCCCATATCGGCACCTTCGGCGAAGTTCTGCGCACGACGATGATCCGCCGCGCGTTCGAGGTGATTTCGGACATTCCCACGCGGCTCATCTGTTTTTCCGACGATCTGGACGGCATGCGCAAGGTGCCGACCAACGTGCCGAATTTCGAGATGCTGAAAGAGCATGAGCAGAAGCCGCTGACCAGCGTGCCCGATCCGTTCGGCGAATACGAAAGCTTTGGCCACCACAACAACGCCATGCTGCGGCGGTTCCTGGATACGTTCGGGTTCGAGTACGAGTTCTACTCGGCCACCGAGTTCTACCAGACCGGCCAGTTCGACGCGGTGCTGCTGCGCGCGGCCGAACGCTATGACGACATCATGAAGGTCATGCTGAAATCGCTGCGCGAAGAGCGCCAGCAGACCTATTCGATCTTCCTGCCCATCCACCCGGAAACCGGCCGTGTGATGTATGTGCCGATGAAGCATGTGGACGCGAAAGAGGGCACCGTCACCTTCGACGACGAGGATGGCCGCGAATGGACCTTGCCGGTCACCGGCGGCAACGTGAAGCTGCAGTGGAAGCCCGATTTCGGCGCGCGCTGGGCCGCGCTGGGTGTCGATTTCGAGATGTACGGCAAGGATCATTCCACCAACACGCCGATCTATGACCGCATCTGCGAGATCCTGGGCCAGAAGGCGCCCGAGCATTTCACCTATGAACTGTTCCTCGACGAGAACGGCGAGAAGATCTCGAAATCCAAGGGCAATGGCCTGTCGATCGACGAATGGCTGACCTATGCCGCGACCGAGTCGCTGTCGTATTTCATGTATCTCAAGCCCAAGACCGCGAAGCGGCTGCATTTCGACGTGATCCCGAAGATGGTGGACGAGTATCACCAGCAGCTGCGCGCCTTTGCGGGCCAGGACGCGGCGCAGCGCCTGGCGAACCCGGTCTACCATATCCACGGGGCGGATGTGCCCGCGTCGGACATGGTGGTGCCGTTCTCGATGCTTCTGAACCTCGCGTCGGTGTCCTCGGCCCATGACAAGGAAACGCTCTGGGGCTTTATCCGCCGCTACGCGCCCGAGGCGAGCCCCGAGGCCAATCCGCAGATGGACCAGGCCGCGGGCTTTGCGGTGAAGTATTACGAGGATTTCGTCGCGCCCGAGAAATCCTTCCGCCTTCCCACCGAGGCCGAACGCGCGGCGATGGAGGAGCTGAAGCTGTGTTTGCAGGATGCCGACAAGGCGCTGGACGTGATCGCGCGCAAGAACGCCCAGGCAGGGCGGGACGATCCGTTGCCGCAGGTCGACTGGCACGATGACGAGTTCCTGCAATCCATCGTCTTTGCCATCGGCAAGACCCACGGGTTCGAGCCGCTGCGCGACTGGTTCTCGGCGCTATACGAGGTGCTGCTCGGCGCGAGCCAGGGCCCGCGTTTCGGCGGCTTCATCGCGCTTTACGGCATCGAGGAAACCGTGGCGCTGATCGACCGCGCGCTGGCGGGCGAGTTGGCCGCTGGCTAAGCCGTGATTTGACCGGGCCGGGCAGGCCGCTACCGTGTGCTATATACGCTGGAGGTCTGCCCATGCGCACCCTTATCCTTTCGGCCTGCGCCGCCCTTGCCCTGACCGGGGCGGTCTGGGCGCAGGACATGAAGAACCCGGCCATCGAGAACACGATCCAACGCCAGATCGACGCCTTTCTGGCCGACGATTTCGTGACCGCGTTCGATTTTGCAAGCCCCGGAATCCAAAGCTATTTTCGCAACCCTGACAATTTCGGCATGATGGTGCGGCAGGGCTACCCCATGGTCTGGCGCCCCGACGACGTTCAGTTTCTCGAACTGCGCGACGTGGATGGCCGGCTTTGGCAAAAGGTGCTGGTGCGCGATCAGTCGGGCAAATTTCACGTACTCGATTATCGCATGATCGAGCTGGACGGCCAGTGGCGCATCGACGGCGTGCAGGTGCTGCCCGCGCCCAATGTTGCGGCCTGAGCCAACCCTGCGCGCGGTGCCCTGAGGCCCGGTTAACACCGCGACGCTAGACCTTTCCCCCGATCGGGCATGCCCCCGCGCATGCCAGAGCTTGGCGGAAAGGGATCTGGATGAACAAGGTGATTACCGATGGCGTGGTGCTGATGCCCCCCGCCTTTGCAGAGGTTCTGGGTGTCTGGTCGAGCGGCGATGGTACGCCCGGCTCGGACACCTACGAGGGATCGGGCAATGGCGCGTTCGTGCCCGCGGACCAGGATTTCGGCGGCTGCCTTGAGATCCTCAAGACCCAAAGCGTGACCAAGCTGCGCTATATGGGGTAAACGCCCCTGCTGCCGGGCTGCTATCTGCGGATCACGGCACGGGTCAAGGCGGTGGCGGGGGCGCTGCCCAATGTGCGCATCGCCGCCTGGGCCGGTCTGCCCGGCGGTGGGCACGCGACGGGCATCAGTGAAAACGGGCCCCTGGCGGGCTTGCCGGGGTACGGCGAGATGGTCGAGGTCAGCGCCATTGTCGGTGCAGTTGACCGCAACGGCGTGGACATGGTCTGGGGCACCGAGCCGATCTATGGCCATTTCGGGCTGGACCTGACCGGGGCCAATGGCGGGCTTGTCCGGATCGACGACATCCGGATCGAGGATGTCACCCATGTCTTCCATCGCGACATCATGAACTGGGTCGATGTGCGCGATTACGGCGCCAAGGGCGACGGGATCACCGATGACAGCGCGGCCTTTGCCGCCGCCGACGAGGCCGCCGAAGGGCGGCGCGTTCTGGTGTCCAAGGGCGTCTATTTCCTGGGCGATCACGTCACGCTGGAGAACCGCGTGCAGTTCGAGGGCACGGTCGAGATGCCCGACGACAAGATCCTGTCGCTGACCAAGTCCTTTGACCTGCCCACCTATATCGACGCGTTCGGCGACGAGGAACTGGGGCTGAAGAAGGGACTTCAGTCGCTCTTCAACAACTCGGATCACGAATCGCTCGACCTGGGCGGGCGACGCGTGAACCTCACCGCGCCCATCGACGTGCACGCGGCGGTGGGCAACCGTGTCAGCTATGCCCAGCGGCGGGTGATCCGCAACGGCCAGCTGCAGGCCGCGGACACCCCCGCCTGGGAGACCGAGGTGGTCCAGAGCCAGGGCACCTATAACCCGTCGGCGGCAACCAAGCAGATGACCAACGTCACCAACGTGGCCAACATCCCAGTGGGCGCGCTGGTCGAGGGCACGGGCGTCGGGCGCGAGGTCTATGTGCGCTCGAAGAACGTGGGCGCGCAGACGCTGGAGCTGTCCGAGGCGCTTTATGACGGGGCGGGCACCCAGGTCTTCACCTTCCGGCGGTTCAAGTACATGCTGGATTTCAGCGGCTTCTCGGCGCTCAAGCGGTTCTGCGTGTCGGATATCGAGTTCGACTGCAACGCGCGCGCCAGCGGTATCCTTCTGGCGCCGCAGGGCCTGATCTTTCACGTCCGCGACTGTTTCTTCAACGAACCCGCGGATCGCGGCATCACCTCGCACGGGAGCGGGTGCCAGGGGCTTCTGGTCGATCGCTGCCAGTTCCTGTCGAGCGAAATCCCCACGCCGGCGCAATCGCGCAAGACCATCGCGATCAACGCCAACGCCAATGACGTGAAGCTGCGCAACAACCGTTCGACCCAGATCCGCCATTTCGCGGTGCTGTCGGGGGCGAACAGCGTGATCACCGGCAACCATTTCTTCCAGGGCGACGGCATCGCGTCGGGGCCGCGCACGGCGGGCATCGTGCTGACCCGGACCACCTGCGCCACGGTCATCGGCAACAACTATGTCGACAACTGTTTCATCGAATGGTCGAACGAGCACGATTCGGTGCCGGCCTTCGATGGCGGTTTTTCCTTCGGGGCACTGACGATCACCGGCAACACGTTCCTTGCCTCGAACGTGGCGCCCTGGGTGTCCTTCATCGTGGTCAAGCCCCATGGCGCGGGTCATTTCGTGAACGGGCTGAGCATCACCGGCAACATCTTCCGCTCGGTCGAGGGCACGATGACCCGGATCGAGAAGGTGGATACGAGTTTTGCCACGCTGGACTATGGCCGCTGCAAGAACGTCACGATCACGGGCAACATGTTCAACAATATCGACGAGTTGACCGAGAATCCGGTGACCGTGCGCCATGACCAGAACACCGAGGCCAAGAACTGGATCGTCCAAGGCGGGCCGCACCTGGCCTTTGGCGGCTGGGCCCGCATGGTCAGCAGCGTGGCCGCGATCGGGGCGATCCGCGATACCGGCAATGTCCGCCGGCAGGAGGCCCCGCATATCGACGCGCAGTTCGGGCCGAACAACGACCAGGTGGAACTGACCTGGAGCCGGGATCTGCGCGGGGCGGCACAGGTGACGATGCGGATGGATCTTTAACCGATATCCGGCAGGCCCAGATCGGCGGGGGTCAGGCGGAAGGCCTTGCCGAACCCGCCATTCAGATGGGCCGCCGAGACTGCCATCACCGCAAAGCTGAAATCGGCGAAGTCGATGTAAAGCTTGGATTTCGGGTGGTCGCGCAGGTAATGCGCGGCCATCGGCGCGTAGTCCGGGCTGGCATGGGGCACAAAGCGCATCCGGCCCAGCAGCGTCAGGCGCGGATGGGTTAGCGGGTCGCCCTTGTCGCCGGGTTCGCCCACCAGAAGCGAACAGGCGGGATGGGCCTTGAGTGCGCGGGTGTGATCCGACAGATCAGAGATCAGCGTGCAGGGGGCGCCGTCGGGCGTGGTGCCGACGGCCACGCGGGTGACCATGGGCTGGCCGTCCTCCCACAGCGTGGCCAGCGCGCCGTGACGGGCACGGTCGATCAGGTCGCGGGCCAGCTTGCGGGCCTCGTCATCGGTGGGGCGAATGGGCGATGGCATGGCGCGATGATTGGGCAGTTCCCGCCCATGTGCAATGGCGATCGGCCCTTGCGTCGGTGTCGCAGGTGACTCTGCCCACGGGACCGCGTATGCTGCACTGCAGCAAAGGGGGCGGCCATGACCGGACAGGTGATCACCATCGCGCAGCAAAAGGGCGGATCTGGCAAGACGACGCTGGCCGTGAACCTGGCCGTGGGCTTTGCCCGAACGGGCCGCAAGGTCGCACTGATCGACACCGACCCGCAGGGCAGCCTGGGCCGCTGGTTCATGACCCGGCTCGAGGGCGGGGGTGAACCGGGCGTCGAGTTCTCCACCTCCTCGGCCTGGGGCATCCCTTATGAATGCCGCAAGCTGATCGAAGCCCATGACATCGTCCTGATCGACACGCCGCCCAAGGCCGACAGCGATCTGCGCCCGGCCTTGCGCGCGGCCGATCTGGTGCTGGTCCCCGTCGCGTCGAGCCATGTGGACCTGTGGGCGACCGAGGGCGTGCTGGACCTGGCGCGCCGCGAATCGAAGCCTGCGCTGATCGTGATGAACCGCGCCCGGGCGGGCACCCGATTGAACGCCGAGGTCGTCGCGGCGGCCGCGCGTCTGGATGCCGCTGTCGCGGGCACGGCGCTGGGCAACCGCGTGACCTATGCCGCGACCCTGGGCGAGGGGCGCGGCGCGCAGGAGACCCCAAAGGGACCGGCCCATGCCGAGATCGCGGGACTGGTCGACGAGGTGGCCAAGGCGCTGGCAAACGGCTAGGAACGCGCCGACCGCATCCGGAGACCGCCATGACCGACCTGACCGCGCTGCGCGCCCTCATCGAGGCCGACACCGCCACCCGTGGGCAGCCCGTCTCGAAACTGGGCTATTTCTGTGCCCCGTTCCGCCCGGCGGCAGGGCCCTTTTCCGACCGGGTGATCAAGGTCTACCGCGCGCTGCCCGACGCAGGCCAGGCCGCGCGGCTGGCCCAGGCCCATGACGACTATGCCCGCGTGCTGCGCGAGTGCGGCGTGCCGCTGCCCGAAACGGCGTTTCACCTGCTCGACTATCCCCAGGGGCAGGTGCCCGTGATCGTGCAGGAGGCGCTGGATCCCGCGACACTCATGCGCCCGCAGATGATCGACGCGGACCGGGCCGGCGCACTGGCGCTGATGCAGGCCGCGGGTGAGGTCATCGCGACCTTCTGGGACCGGGCGCGCGCGCAACCTATGCGGCTGGGCTTTCACCCCTCGATCCGCAATTTCGCCGTGGCCGAGGGGCGGGCGATCTTTTTCGACACCTTCCCGCCTCTCATCCACTACAGCCGGGACGAGATGGGGCGCATGCTGCTGCAATTCTCTGAAAGCCGGCTGATGCGCAGCGTGGGCCCGCTGATGCGCGCCCGGGTGACGGGCATTCAGGACGAATGGTATTCGCCCTCCGAAACGCTGGTGGGTCTCGTGGGCAGCGCCTGCCGCTTGCGGCCCGACGATGCGGCGGCGTTCCTCGACTGGGGGCGGAGTTTTGGCGCCAAGCGGATGGACTGGGTCGCCGACGAGATCGCTCAGGGCCTTGACCGGCCGCCGAAACTGCCGGGCTACTGGACCACGTTCCGCAAACTCATGGGTCTGCAGGGCGAACCCAACGTCTGAGCGGCGCAGGAAGGGGCTTGGGCCGCCGGGCCCGCCCGTGCCATGCTGGACCCGGACCAGCCAGCGGAGGATTCGCATGCCCACCATCGCCAAGGATCAGGCCTGCCAGACGGTGATCACCACCTTCGAGATGACGCCGGGCACCTGCCAGGACCTGCTGGACGCGCTGACCGACGCCTACGAGAATTTCATCTCGAAACAGCCGGGCTTCATCGCGGCGGGGCTTCATGTGAACGACGCCCAGACCCGCATCGCCAACTATTCCCAATGGCAACGGCGCGAAGATTTCCAGGCGATGTTGCGGACCGACGAGATGCGCGCGCGAAACCGCCGCATCAACGAGCTGTGCCGCAGCTTCGAGCCGGTGATGTACGACGTCGCGGCGACGTTCGACTGAGAGAAGACCGCTGGCGATCCCTCGAGGACTCGAACCCCGAACCTGCTGATTAGAAGTCAGCTGCTCTATCCAGTTGAGCTAAGGGACCGCGCGGTGTCAGTTATCCTTGGGGCTTTGCCGCGGTCAAGCGTCCTGCGCCAACTCGAGCCTCATGAAGACCGACCAGGGGTCGGGTTTGTAGTCGGCGAAGGGGGCGGTTTCAGTGAAGCCTTGGGCGGCATACAGCGCGCGGGCGGCGGCGAAATCCTCGGTCGCGCCGGTTTCGAGGTATACGGTGTGGTGCCCCTCCCGCAGTGCCACGGCGAGCAGGTGGGCCAGCATGGCGCGTCCAGCACCGGTGCCCCGCGCCTCGGACAGGGTGTGCATGGATTTCAGCTCGGCCGTGCCATCGCCCAGATCCTTGATCGCTCCCATGGCGATGGTCTGCCCGTCCCGCTGGCCCAGAAAGAAGGCCACGCCGGGCGCGGCAAGGCCGCTGCCGTCAAGCGCATGTTGGCTTTCTGGGGGCGATTGGCCGGACATCTGGCCCAGGTGACGCGCGATGAGTGCCGCCGCCTCGGGCTCGGACGGGTGGGCCGCCCGGATGGTGAGCGGCGCCAAGTGCCTAATGGGTCCAGACGCCGCGCCGGTTGGTGGCGAAATTCTCGCCATAGCCGCGGGGGCGGATGTTGGGCTTGCGCTTTTTCGGCTCGAAGACCTGCGCCTCGATCCCGTGCTCGCGGGCATAGGCCTCGGCGGCTTCGCGGGTGTCGAAGGTCAGCCGCACCTGGCTTTGCGTGTCGGCGGACGAGGTCCAGCCCATCAGCGGATCGACTTCGCGCGGGGCGGCTGGCACGAATTCCAGCACCCAGTGTTGGGTCTTGCCCAGGACCGAGGACATCGCTGTTTTCGCCGGCTGATAGATGCGTGCGCGCATGGAAATACTCCTGAAAGTCGGCCCGGTTATCTCGCATTCGCGGACCGCTCGCAAGAGGGCCGGGGCGCTTGGGAAGAGGGCGTGCAAGCAGGATTTGGGGCCCAGCGGGATCACGGGGAGCGAGGGGTGGGTGTGCGACCCGGCCAGTCCCCAAACCTGCTGCTTGCACGACCAAGGTAAGAAGCAAATGCATGTTTCGCCAAAAGGTTTTTGTCACATGCCCCTGACATTTTGGGTGTCCGGATCAAGGCCTGCCAGGATAAGCGCCTGAAACGCTTTCAGAAAAGATGCGGATGCCTGCGACAATTTACTCTGCCAGCGGTGGCGGCATCCGGCACGCGGGCGGGCAGGGGCGGCCGTGTCGGGGCGCGTTCTGCGCGGGCCGAAAGAATCCCCATGCCAAGCACGAGCGTCCCGTCGCCTGTCCCATGCCCTTGCGCTCTGGGGCGCCGCGCCCCACATAGGGCGGCCGGCGCCGGTCCCCTTGAACCCGGCGCGCAAAGCGTCAGACTCCGGTCAAGCCGCGCCGCGAGGAACCCATCATGCACAACAATTCCCCAGAACAGATGCCCGCCCTGACCCATGCGCCCGCAGGCGATGTGCGCGAACGGGAAAAGCTGGAAGGCGGCAAGCGCTTCGTGATGCAGACCGAGTTCGCGCCCGCGGGCGACCAGCCCACCGCGATTGCGGAGCTGTCGGCAGGCGTTCTGGATGGCGAGCGCAACCAGGTGCTTCTGGGGGCCACGGGCACGGGCAAGACCTTTACCATGGCCAAGGTCATCGAAGAGACCCAGCGCCCGGCGATCATCCTGGCCCCCAACAAGACGCTTGCCGCGCAGCTTTACGGTGAATTCAAGGGCTTCTTTCCCGACAACGCGGTCGAGTATTTCGTGAGCTACTACGACTACTACCAGCCCGAGGCCTATGTGCCGCGGTCGGACACCTATATCGAGAAGGAATCCCAGATCAACGAACAGATCGACCG